>JADIMQ010000063.1 GCA_017694655.1 Candidatus Cryptobacteroides merdigallinarum | reverse complement strand
CGGTAGTTTGACACTTTCTTGAAAAATAAAATTTTGTAAATATTTGATAGACTTTCTGTTGAAAGTCTTTTTTTGTCAAATTTAATTTCTATATTTGTAATATATTGTGATACTTTATAAAGCAGAGTATGATACTAAAATCTTGTAATTCAAAGAATTATACATTTTACTATGTTCAGAAGTCCTTTCGAACAGAAACCGGCAAGTGTTCCACCAAGAATATAGAGCGCTTGGGCACCATATATGACTTGCGGAAGCGTTTTGGTGATAAGGATCCGATTGGTGAGGCAAAGAAATATGTTGCAGAACTAACTGCTGCAGAGAAAGAAAGCAATAAAAAAGTTATTGTTGAGTACTCTCCAACGGTCTTTATTCAGAAAAACGAGCAACGCAGCTACAATGGCGGCTATCTGTTCCTTCAGAATATCTATTACGAGCTTGGTCTGGACTATATCTGCAAGAAAATCGAGAAGAAGCACAAGAATAAGTACAATCTCAGCGAAATCCTTTCGCACCTTCTTTACACTCGTCTGCTGTATCCCGGCTCCAAGCTGTCGTCACTGGAAGACGCCAGGAAGTTCCTTGAACAGCCGGAAGAGGATATCCATCAGGTCTATCGAGCTCTCAGTCTGTTGGCGACAGAGTTCAATGAGATACAGGCGGATGTGTACAAGCGCAGCCTCAAACTTGGGAAGCGCGACACAAGTGTTGTTTATTATGACCTGACGAACTACATCTTCGAGTGGGAGGAGGAAGGTGGCCTTGTGCAATATGGTCACTGTAAGGAGGGACGTCCACTACCTATAGTTCAGATGGGACTCTTTGTGGACAGAGATGGCTTTCCTCTTGCGATGTGCATCGAGCCGGGGAACAAGGCGGAGACCACCACGCTCAAGCCTATGGAGGAGATACTTAAAGAGAAGTTTGGGTTATCCAAAATAATCGTATGCACCGACGCAGGCCTGTCATCATACGAGAACAGGAAGAATGATGCGGTGAGCGAGAGGTCTTTCATTACGGTTCAATCCGTCAAGAAGATGAACAAGACACTGCAGGAATGGGCTCTAGATACGTCAGAATGGCATATGCGTGGCTCCGATAAGACCTATGACCTGACGGAAGTTGATGCCAGGGAGTGTCATGAAACCCTCTTTTACAAAGAGCGTTGGGAGCCGGTAAAGATGTCCACCGGAGAAACACTTGAGCAACGCTATATCGTCACCTTCTCGTTCAAATACCGAGACTATCTGTCCTATGTCCGCAACAGGCAGATAGAAAGAGCCCAGGCTCTTCTAGAATCAGTCAAAGCGAATACGGGGAAGCGCAAGAGCCCTAACGATGCAAAGAGGTTCATAAAAGCGGAACATTGTACCAATGACGGAGAACTCGCACAGGTGACGAGTTACTCTCTGAATCAGGAAATGATAGATCAGGAGGCGCTGTACGATGGCTTCTACGGCATATGTACAGACTTGGAAGGTCCAGCGGAAGAGGTAATAAGGATGAACAGCGGAAGATGGATTGTGGAAAATGACTTCCGTATTACCAAGAGCGATCTTAACGCAAGACCGGTATATCTGAAACGGGATGACAGGATAAAGGCCCACTTCCTGACATGCTTCCTGTCACTGCTGCTGTATAGATATCTGGAAAAGAAGATAAACAGAGGTGGTATGCACTTCACGACAAGGGAAATCCTGGACACACTGAAGGATATGAGCTTCCTGAGTATCAACGGAGAGGGGTATGTGCCTACCTATACAAGAACAGATCTCACAAACCATCTGCACGGCTCAGCAGGCTTTAGAACGGACTATCAGATAGTCACAAAGAAGCAGATGAGAAGCATCATATCGTTGACCAAAAAACGTAAAAAGGAGGATAATGGCGACAGATAGTTGTGACGGGGTGGACTTCGGGCGGCGTAGTCGCCCGTGACTTCGTGAACGGGAGGGGCCTATTGGCCCAACAGGGCCAATGGGAGGGATAGCGCCATAGGCGCGTACCGGACCGAAGTCCACCCCATCACAACTATAAAACATTACATATCCTAAAAAAATCTTGAGGCTGCAAATCGCCATTACAGCGGTCTGTAGCCTCGAAATATGTCAGTTTGCAATGAATACAAGTGTCAAACTTGAGAAGATACCCTATTTTTTCGCTATCGCAAAATTATCGGCAGTGGCATGACTGGGCATGATGGGCGTGATGCGCATGATGGGGGCCATGCCGGGCTTTGCAGCCTGCTATACTGTCCTCGCCTCCTCGTCCGCGAAGCTGTAGTACCGGTTGCCGGCAATGACAATGTGGTCCACGAGGGATATGTCGAAGGTCTCCGCGGCCTTCTTCAGGTTTTCGGTCTGCCTTATGTCGCTGCTTCCCGGGTAGGGATTCCCGGAGGGGTGGTTGTGGACCAGGATGATGCCGTGCGCCTTCTTCTCGAGAGCCCTCCGCAGGATCATCTTCACGTCGAGGACGGTGGAGGACATCCCTCCCGAGCTCACCATCTCCTGCCCGAGGATGTAGTTGGCCCTGTTCAGGAAGACCACCCAGCATTCCTCGTGGACGAGGCCCTTGAGCACGGGAAGCATGAGCCGGTATATCTGCATGGCTTCCGTCACGGGGACTTTCCGCGTATTGTCCTTCTCGTAGACGAACCTCTTCCCGAGCTCCATGGCCGCGGCGACTGTCACGGCCTTGTCAGTGCCTATCCCTGTGACGCCGGTCATCTCCTCTATGGAGGATTCCGCAAGCCCGCCCAGGCTGTTGCCTGCGGCGGCGAGCAGGTCCCCTGCAATCTCCACAGCGTTCCTCTTCCCTGTCCCTGTCCGGAGCAGGATGGCTATGAGTTCCCGGTTGTCCAGGGCTCTCGCGCCCCTGGAGGCCAGCTTTTCCCTCGGTCTTTCTTCCGGGGCAAGGTCTTTCATCTTCATCGGCATACGGTTTTATGCCGCCTAATGTAGGAATATCCGCAAAATAAAAATTCCGGAAAGAGAAAAACTTTCCGGAATTGCTCTTTTTGAAAGGAATTGCTCTTTTTGAAAGCTGCCGTTATTCCACGAATGCGAGGATTTCCCCCTTTGCGACAAAGTCGCCCTGCCTGCAGCAGACTGCTACAATCTTGCCGTCGCAGGCCGGGATGACCTCCTCCATGCCGTAGTAGGTCTGGATGTAGCTCATAGCCTTGCCTCCTTCTACCTTGGTGCCGACGACAGGGGCTGTGGAAGCGTCGTCCACATCTATCTGCCAGAGGAGCTGGCCTTTCACCGGAGCCTGCACTGGCGTGGCCCCTGGATGCTGTGCAGCAATCTTCTCCACATCGTATTTAGGCACCTCTATCACCGGCCTGGTGATAATGACAGGGGCCCCGGCCTTCTCCTTCATGGCCTCAAGGTCTTTCTTGAACCTCTCCTTGGCTATGCCGCTCTTGTAGTCCCTGTACTGCCTCTCATGCATGGCGAACTCGAAGAGCTCCTCGTCGTCCTGGCCGAAGTCCCAGCCCTCTTCCTTCATCATGCTGCGGAAGCGGTCGAGCTCGTCCGGGAAGGCGTCCTGCGGATTCCCGGTATAGAACTCGAGGCCCTTGTCCTTCGCGAGCTGTACAATCTCCGGGGCGAGTTCTCCAGGGAGCTTGCCCATCTTCCCGAGAATCATGTTCCAGGTGTCCTTGTCTATGGTAGTCCACCTCGGCTGGCCCTTCAGGATGTTCATGAGGTTCATCAGGGCAGTGTTCTTGACATACTGGCTGAACGGGGTCACGAGTGGCGGGTACCCGAGCCTCGGCCATACGTAGGCAACTTCGTCGAAGAGCATCACCATGAGGTTGTCGAGGCTGAGCTCCTCCTTGCCCTGGTTCCGGAGGGAGGCGTTTATGGCCCCGTGGAAACCTTTCAGGTCGGCCATCATGGAACCCATCATGCCGCCCGGGAGCCCGCAGCCCACGAGGAGGGAGCTCATGTGGGAGTTGTTAGGGTCTATCCAGTAGCCCAGGAATTCGTCTATGAACTTCTGTGTCAGGCGGCGTACCTCCATGTAGGCGTCCATGTTCAGGTCCTTCACGAGGAAGCCGTCGGCCTTCATCATCTCCCTGATGGTTATCACGTCAGGATGTACCTTGCCCCAGGAGAGAGGCTCCACGGCCACATCCAGATAGTCGGCTCCTGCGCGGGCCACCTCCAGCATCGAGGCAGGGGAGAAGCCCGGGCCGCAGTGCCCGTGGTACTGTACCTTTATGTGCGGATACTTGGTCTTTATGGACTTTGTGAGCTGCCCGAGCATGGTAGGCCGTCCTATCCCGGCCATGTCCTTGAGGCAGATCTCGTCGCAGCCGTAGCCTACGACCTTGTCCACTATGTCCATGTAGTATTCTACCGTGTGGATAGGGGAGTTGGTGATGGAGAGGGCCACCTGGGATATCATCCCTCCTTTCTTGGCGTATTCCACCGAAAGCCTGAGGTTCCTGTGGTCGTTGAGCCCGCAGAAGGACCTCGAGATGTTGGTGCCCTGCTTGCATTTCACCTTGTACATCAGCTCTCTTACGTCGGCAGGTACAGGGTTCATCCTTAACGCGTTGAGTCCCCTTTCAAGCATGTGGGTCTGGATGCCCGCCTTGTTGAACGGTGCAGTCCACTCACGTACCGCCTTGTTCGGGTTCTCCCCGAAGAGGAGGTTCACCTGCTCGAAGGCCCCGCCGTTGGTTTCAACCCTGTCGAAGCATCCCATGTCGATGATGGCCGGGGCTACTTCCTTCAGCTGGCTGACAGTCGGGACGTATTTCCCTGAAGACTGCCACATGTCTCTATAGACTAAAGAAAATTTGATTTCTCTCTTCATATTGAAACGTTTTCGTAAATCACGCAAAGATATATATTTTTAATTTGATAAAAAAACTTACATTTGCGCCCGTTTTCGGAGATTCTTGAAATGGTGAATTTTGTCAGGAAGGCGGCAGCCGGGATCCTCATATATTCCGCCATACTGTATTTCGGGGTCTCGCCCTTCGCCAGGTACGAGATGTTCATAATGCCGATGATCCTGCGGGGGTTCGGGATGATGGTCCTGTTTATCGCTTATTCGGGACCATGATGGTGGCGGCTCTTGCCGTGGCCATTGTGTCGGCCTTCATCCCGTTCCATAAGGCTATCAGGGTCAAGGTCGTCAAGACGGGAGAGGATATGGTATGACGGTTTACTGCCCCGCCTGCCTTGAATTATCGCGGAAAAATGAGAAATCTTGGCCGCAGGCCTTGCTCAACTCAGAATTTTATGTATCTTTGCAGTCCCAAATGAATATGGTGCCCATAGTTCAGTTGGTTAGAGCGTCAGATTGTGGTTCTGAATGTCGTCGGTTCGAATCCGACTGGGCACCCTTCCAAAAGTCCTTGAAATTCTTGAATTTCAAGGACTTTTCTTTTTTTGGCTCTCGTCTTTTGTTCCCAGACGGGGCAAAAGAGCCAGCAGGAAGGCGGAAGAACGAAATGGGCGACAGGGACATAGCCGCACTCCTGCATCACGAGGACATTCTCCGCGGCCGACTTCATCCCGGGAAACACGGAGTCGAAATACTCCATTCTCTCCTTCATCCCTTCCACCATTTCAGGAAGCAGGTCCACGGCAGTTACAGACACCCCCGGTTCTGATGCGAGCACCGCAGTCTGCCGTCCGGTACCGCAGCCTATGTCGGCAGCCCTGGTCGCCGTCGGGAGCAGGGGCTCCTTCTCCGGATGCCGGACTAAAGGAGAGGTACCAGGTATCTGGACATCAGCCATCCGCCGCCCATCAGCCAGGCAAAGAGCACTGCCGCCAGCAGGAACGGCTTCACTCCGGCCTGCCTGAACTTCGCGAAATTGGTCTCTGCCCCGAGGGCTGTCATGGCCATGGTAAGCAGGAAGGTATCGAACCCGTTTATCCCCTCCACGACCCCTGACGGGAGCATCACGAGGGAATTGAAGCATATCACGAGGATGAACCCGAAGGCAAACCACGGGACAGTTATCCTGCGCCTGCCGCCGGAGTGGGCCAGCCGGCTTCTCTTGCCGGACACAAGGGCCATTATGAGGAGGACAGGGGCCAGGAATATTACCCTTATCATCTTGACAATGACGGCCGTGTCGGCAATCTCCCCGCCCATTGCCCCGCCGGCCCCTACCACATGGGCCACCTCGTGCAAGGTTGCCCCGGTATAGACCCCCATCTGCCGTGCGTCGAGGCCGAGGACCCCTGAACTGAACAGGGCCGGGTAGAGGAACATGGCGACAGTGCCGAAAATCACCACCGTGGACACAGCCACGGCGGTCTTGTACGGTTGAGGCTTTATCACGGACTCTGCCCCGAGCACTGCCGCCGCCCCGCAGATGGCGCTTCCAGTTGCCGTGAGCAGGGAGATGTCCCCGTCCATCTTCATCAGCTTGCCGAGCCATACCCCGAGGAAGATTGTGACGGTCACCACGACAAGGTCCACGGCTATGGCCGCCATGCCTACCTCGGCGACGCTCTGGAGGGTGAGGCGGAACCCGTAGAGAATGATCCCGAGGCGGAGAATCTCCTTTGTGCAGAACTTTATTCCCGGGACCCAGGTCTCCGGGAGGTTGTTCCGGAGGGAATTGGCGTATATCATCCCGAGGATTATCCCTATGATAAGAGGGCTGAGGGAGAGTTTCCTGATGAAGTCCGTGCCTGCTATGTAGAATGCCGCGCAGGAGAAAAGGGCGATGAGCAGTATGCCGTGCAGCATGCTCTTTCTTGATTCTGTAGCCATGTGAAGCCTTTTAGGAAATTTTACGGCGCGCCGCCTCCATGATGGTTTCCGGGGTCACGCCTTTGAAATCGTCTATCACGAGATGCGCATAGGGGGCCACCTCCTCCCTGCGGTTGGTCGTTGCCAGGGCCGTGACCCAGCCACCCGAATCCTTCGCGGCCTTCAGCCCGTTGAAGGAATCTTCGAATATGAAGGTGTCTTCCGGGGCGGTGCCGCACACCTCCATCCCGAGCAGGTAGCACCCGGGGTCGGGCTTTGACCTTGCGAACTCCTCTCCGGTCAGGACGCGGTCCACGATGGTGCGTATCTCGGGGCGGGCTTTGTAGACCTGGGCCATCTTGTCCCTGTTGGAGCTCGTGACTATGGCGGAGGGGTACCCTCCAGCCTTCAGTTTCTCGAGAAATTCCCAGGCTCCCGGGACATATTCGAATTTCATCGCAGCCTCGAACTCGTACAGTTTCCTGCGCACTTCCTCCCTGGCTGCCACGTCGTCCGGGAAGCATCGACGGAGCGACGAGTCTATGGTCTCGCCTTTAAGCCTGGCCGCCAGGTGCGGGTCCCCGAGATAGCTGGCGCCTATCCCGTCCCAGAATATCGTGTATTGCCCTTCCGTGTCGAAGATGACCCCGTCCAGGTCGAAAAGAAATGCTGCTTTCCCCTTCATAAATATTATAATGTAAGATGCCTGACAATATAATGTAGGATGCCTGACAATATTATTATAACTGTAAAATTCTTGCCGGCAAAAGTCCCTTTTGCCTGTCCCCTCCAATCCAGCCCGTTTCTATTCCGGGGGCGAATATACGCAGAAGCCGAGCGCAGAGCAAATAAATTTGCTCTGCCGAGGCGCTACAGTATATGTGGACGCGAAGCGTACAAATATCGCAGAAGCCGAGCGCAGAGCAAATAAATTTGCTCTGCCGTATATGTGGACGCGAAGCGAACAAATATCGCAGAAGCCCTAAAAAGTCCGCACCGGACAGCAAAACCGCACACATGAACAAAAAGGTAAAATATAGGATTGAAACGGTAATGATGCCCGGGACGCGAGGCCGTACCTTTGCCCTGTTGTTAAAAAACAGGTAATACCATGCGTACATTTCGGCTAAAATGGAAAATCCTGATCCCTGCCATCCTGCTCATGGCACTGGCGGAGGCACAGGAAAGTTCCGCCCAGATAGTCGGACTCAAGACTAACCTTC
This sequence comes from Candidatus Cryptobacteroides merdigallinarum, assembly GCA_017694655.1. Classification (GTDB taxonomy): domain Bacteria; phylum Bacteroidota; class Bacteroidia; order Bacteroidales; family UBA932; genus Cryptobacteroides; species Cryptobacteroides merdigallinarum. The sequence goes on along the minus strand of JADIMQ010000063.1, from coordinate 19,780 downwards.
TCTACGGAGCCTATACATTCACGCCGAACCTCGGCATGGAGATAGGCCTCGGGAAAAAGACTACGCTTGACATCTCCGGAGGGTACAACCCTTGGAACCTCCGCTCCTCCGGCAACGGGAACAAGAAAGCCGTCCACTGGATGGTGCAGCCGGAATTCCGCTGGTGGACATGCAGCCGCTTCGCAGGGCACTTCCTCGGGGTCCACGGACTCTACAGCATGTACAATATAGGCGGCCACGAACTCCCTCTGCTCTTCGGCAAAGGCAGTTCCGGCTCCAGGAACGAAGGCTGGGCAGCCGGAGGCGGAATATCCTACGGCTACCACTGGGTAATCGCGCCGCGCTGGGGCTTTGAATTCTCCATAGGCGCAGGGTACGCGAGGCTCGAATACGATGAATATCTTTCAGGAAAGTGCGGACGCTACATAGAACATCGTACGAGAAACTATTTCGGTCCCACCAGGGCCGCCATCTCTTTGGTGTTCATGATAAAATGAGAGGAGGAAAGGGAAGATGAAAAGGAAATTGACTACAGCCATCCTCATGGCATCGGCAGTGATATCCTCATTTGCCGCAACTGCCGTCCCTGCGGCAAAAGTCCCTGGCCAGGAGTCCGGAGAGGCCTCCATGACCATAGACGGCCGTCCTGTAAAGATAGGCCATGCCGAAATCTCCGGCCTTGACATGGAGCTCGGGGACGACGACAGTGTACGCATATCCTTCAATGTCGCCACCACCAGGAAAGATCTGCCGGCGACCAGGACTTTCGTGCTCAGGCTCAAGGCCAGCAACGGAGCCTCCGAGAAACCTCTCCGCCTGATACGTGTGGAAAGGCCGTACAAGGAACTGAAAGACAGGCGGCAGGACATACTCACGCGGTCTCCGCGCAGGGTCTCCCCTGATGCAGCCATCTACCTGAAGGCCGGAGATTCGCTCACATATACCGAGACATGGAAATACGAACCGTGGATGTCCAGTCTCTCCCTTGGTGCGGACAGCTGGTACGAAGGCTGCTGCGACAAGATGTCGGACGCAGGGTCCGCGGACATCTCCGGACCGCAGCAGATATACTTCCCTCCGGTGTACTACTCGCCGCTGGTAGCTGAAGTCCCTGTGCCAAAGTTCCTCATAGAGGAAATGGCGGAGAAGAACTCTTTCATAAGCGCGTCCCGGGACGACGGTGCGGACAGGTCCGCGGCCCTCGCCTTCCAGTTCAACCAGGGTTCCAGCTCCCTGGACCTCGGGCTCTCCGACAACACCTACCGCATGTCCCTTGTAAACGATGCCCTCAAGGCCATAATGGACAACCCGGATGTGCGTCTGCGTAAGGTCATAATGACTGGCTACGCCTCTGTCGAAGGCTCCAGGGCCCTGAATGAGCGTCTCGCGAAGGAAAGGGCGGAAGCCGTGCTTGCCGGAATCGAGGCAGGGATACGCCCGGACCGCTCCATTGTGGAGATAGTGTGCGGTGGAGAGGACTGGGAAGACCTCCTGAAGCAGGTGCAGATGGACAAGGACGTGCCGCAGAGGGATTCCGTGCTCTCGATACTTACAAAGGAGCCGGACACGGAAGTAAGGAAAGTAATGTTGAGGAACCTTCCTCGTTCATATAGATATCTTCTCGACGAGATATTCCCGAGGCAACGTTCGGCCGGATACCTGCAGCTGTTCTTCGATGTCATTAACCGGTCTGACATAAATCAGAGAATTGCAATAAGATTCAACGAAGCAGCTGCAGCGGCCGAAGCCGGGAATTACGACGAGGCTCTCGCTATCCTCGAGAAAAGGGATCTCCCTCTGCCCGAGGCCGCGACGCAGAACCTCCGCGGAGTCTGCCTCTGGCAGAAAGGCGAGCTGGAGGAAGCCGAGGCCTGCTTTGTGAAGGCCCTGGAACTGGAGCCTGGAATGGAGGCGGCCGCCAGGAATCTCGGGATGATACGCGAGTGGGACAAATACCATCACCTTCAGGAAGTCCAGGTGGTCCCTGCCGGATAAGCCGGGCCCTCCCTGACTTCCTTAAAGACAGGATATACTGCATTTCAATATATATAATCCTAAAAAAACACAATCTTAAAATCAAGTTTCAATGAAAAAGATCCTTTATCCGATCCTTGCTGCCGCCGTTGTTGCGTCAGCATGTAACAAACAGGAGCCTCTTCCTGGCAACGGGTCAGACAATGGCGGGGTTGAAACGTCAGGTCCGGGTGCGGAAATGACGATTTCCCTGAAAGTGGCGTCTGACGGCCCGTCTACAAAGGCCCATACTTCTGAAGAACAGGCCTTGAAGTCGGCCACTGCATATGTCTTCAATGATGTGGGTACACTTGAGGCTGTAGCTGACTTCACTGACCCTAATACTTCAAAGTCTACGACAGTAAAGGTTTCTCTTGGAGACAAGACTGTATATGTACTTGCTAATTTGGTAGATAAGCCTGTTGAAGCTGTCCCGGGTTTTGCCGAGACGAAGATGCAGAGGACTGTTATGCAGATTGCTGCAATCAACGATATTATTGGAGAAGATAATGACAGAAATTTTGCAATGTCAGGTTTCGCTACGGCAACAGTGGCGGCGGGTACTGGAGGCACAGCAAGTGTTACTCTTACGAGGCTCGCTTCCAAGGTTGTTGTAGTCAACAATACCGCTGATACAACTGCGGAAAGGTCTGCCGGAAGACTGGATAATATCTCGGCCAAAACTATGAATGTCGCTAAAAACGAGTATTATTTCACGTATCCTTCTACATCATGGAGTACTCCAAACTACGATGCAAGCGAGGTCGGTGATGCAGAATATTTCAATTCCGCGAACGGTGACGCTGCTTTCTCACCTATTGCGAGCAACGCTCCTTTCTATGTGTCGGAGAACAAGGTACAAACTCCAAAGAAAGGTAATATTACATATCTCCTCCTGAAAGGAACATTTACTCCTAAAAAGGTCTACAATGCAGACGGTACTACCTCCAGAGTTGGAAATCAAGGAGAAACATTTTATCGTCTCAAACATAATACCAACGGGACTTATGATGCAAAATATTATTATGAGACCCCAGCAACTGTTCCAACTGATTATAGTACAGTTGAATATCAGAATGGTATATCATACTATAGAGTGTATCTTACCGGCGACCAGCAGAATCAAGATCTGTCTGAAAGGTATTCGATACAGAGAAACACTCTTATCAACCTTACCCTCACCCACGCTACCGGAGCCGGTGAAAATACGGAAAACGGTGCAATCCCTACAGATCCGGAAACTCCTATCGGTGAGACATCTGACCTCACTGTAACAGTTACCGTAGCCGACTGGACTTCCGTTGACCAGAGCACCGGTGTCGGTGATATGTAAAAACACAAACTGAATTATGACAGCCTTGCAACAACATCTGACAATCGTGACTGCGGCGGCCATCCTCGTCATAACTCCCGGCTGCGTTCGGGAAGACATGTCTTCCTGCCCCGCGGAGATCGAGATACTGTGTACATTTACGAGGAACGAGTACGCCACAGACCGATTCCGGGACGAAGTGAAACATCTGGATCTCTTCGTCTACGATGAAGCAGGCTCCCTGGTGGAGACAAGCCACGTGCCTGTCTCCGAGATGATACCCGGAGAAAAAGGCATGGTGGCAAAACAGAGCCTGAATCTCCAGCAGGGAACCTATACCGTCGTCGGTTGGGCAAATGTCGAGCAAGGCTGTCATTCCTTTACTTCTACTGAAAAACTCCCGGACGCCCAGGTCGGGACTGAATACACGGCAAAAGATGGACTGAATGTGGTGGAAAAGACATTGCCGGCGCTATTCTGGGCTCAGGCGTCTCTTGAAGTTCCACTCAGGCGCATTGCCTCGTGCCATCTGGACATGAAGAAGAATGCGCATGATATACATATACAGATCGAAGGACCCGGAAATTATGATATGACCGTATCGGCAAGCAACGGATTCTATCATTTCGACGACACACCATCAGATGACGGCTCGCCGGTGGTCATATCATATTTTCCGGAATTTCCTGATCAGCCGCTTTCGTCCCTGCCGGAAGGACATGCGCAGGGCGTGACGAAGGCGGACCCTGTCGGCTGCCATAACACAATCCGTACGCAGAGCCTCTATTTCGGGGATGACTCCAGGCTCACCATCTCGGACGGAGATACCGGGAGTGTCCTGATAGACACCTCCCTCACGGAGCTGCTTGGGAAAGACCCGTCCATAGCCACGGACGAGGATATCGCACGCAGGGGACACTACGACCTCAAGTTCAAGGTTGAGGACGAGATAATCCTCGTGCAGGTGAATGACTGGGAAATGGCAGACCAGAGTACCGGGGTATGAGTAAAAAAATTGAGACAATGGACCGGAATAATAGCATATATGGAAAAATACTCCTGTGGACGCCGATACTTCTTCTCCTTGCCGGATGTGCCGGTATGGACGAAAATCCGGTAAATGCGGACCCGCAGGACAAGGGTGAGTCCCAGGAGAAGGTATCTTCATCGCTGAAGGTCTCCATAATGTCGGCGCCTGCGGACGCTGCCGCCGACGACAGCAACCTCAATGTGAACATCGTCGACTTCATGGCGTATGTCTTCGACTCGTCCACCGGACTGCTCGACATCACCTTCGGGATGGACAAGGACAGGAATCCGCTCGGTGCGGCCGAGAACATAACCGAAACGGCCGGGGGCGGCATAGAGGTCTCGACCTCGGCGGTCACTGTGGGCCGAAAGGACATACTTGTCCTCGCCAATCTTGGCACATATTCTGGACGTCAAGGGGTTACTGGACTGGAATACCCCGCCGTCACCGAGGGCTTGACCTCGATATTCGACATGAACGGGAAAGTCTGCACGGTCGGGAGCATGAAGGACCTCATCTATGACGGGGCCACCGCCATGCCGCTTACCACTGACGGGACCGTTTCCGTGACAGTGCAGCCGAATGTCGCGAACACTGCCGCTGTGCCTCTGGTGAGGCCTCTCGCCAGATATTCCCTCGCTGTTGACCCGAGACAGTCCGAGAAGGAGAACTCAATCTACGGTTACATCGACGGGGCGGCTGTCTACAAGCCTGTATCGATGCCGAAAAGCTTTTATCTGCTCCCTGAAATAAAGAACGGGGACTGGACTGTCCCGGACTACGGGACTGCCTTTGCCCAGGACAGGTACATGTCTTCGCAATACTACAGCGACGACCCTCTTGCCGGCTCTGAAATCCATTATCTTACAGAGAACAGGGCGCAGGACAATGTGGCAGGGAACACCTCTGCCGTAATGGTGAAAACTACGTTCCGTCCGAGAGAACTCTACGACCAGAACGGCCAGAACAAGATTATCTGGGACGGACAAAAATATAATTATGCATCAACCGGAGGAATCTACAACGGGAACGGCGAACTTCCTGCCGCCGCGCCGGATACTGGCGGGGAAGCCAAGCCAACCTTCTGGCGGCTCGTGAGCAACGACGGGACCTCCTGGGGTGTCATCTACTTCTACCAGAAGCCCGCTGACACCTACTATGATACTGCCAACTGGACTGCGGTGCCGTACTACGGCAGGGTTTGTTACTACCGCATCAACTTCCGCGACCCGTCCCAGACAGACGAATACAGCGTGCAGAGGAACCGATGGTTCAACGTGAACATAGTCTCATGTTCCGGGGCCGGTTTCGACACCGAGGACGGGGCCATTTCCAGGGATCCTTCCGACCCTGCCCAGGAGACAACGGTGGGCGTGACATTCACCGTCTCCGACTGGAAAAACGACAACGAAATACCTGATATAGAACTTTGATACGGGAATGACGCCGTATAAGTAATGTTGAGATAATATTAAGAATATGACAAAGATAAAATTTACACCGATTTCGTTCGTGCTCATACCTGTGCTCTCGGCCGCCATCCTTTCCGGGTGCGTCCGGGAGAAAATCGATGTGAACCAGGGGGCCCAGGACGATTTCGTACAGACAGACGGTCCCGGCGGGGAAGAAGGGGTGGTGAACTTCCGTTTCAGCACTGCCTCCCTCGTGACTGCGACCAGGTCCATGGCCCCGGCCGACGAGACCGCGGTAACTACTGTGGATCTCCTGGAATTCAGCGGTACGGACAACACTCTCCTGTATCATTATACCCCGAAAGGGTCCGGCAACAGCTGGTCTGCCAAACTTACCTCCACCGGTGGAGTCCAGAACAGATATCTTTTCATAATCAACGCCTCGGCAGAGGTAGCGAAGATTCTTGAAAGTGCAGCCTCGCCCCTTACTGCAAGCGAATTCGAGCAGCAGCTGCAATTTGCGACTGACGCGGCGTGGGATACCTCCGCACCGAGGTACCTGCCCATGTACGCAGAAAAGACGGTGGCCTATACTTCAGGTTCCGGCAACAATACGTGGAATCTGAAGTTGCTCCGTTCCGTAGCAAGGATAGACGTGGGGCTGAATTTCACTACTGCCGCATCTTCCAATCCGTCTGCTGAAGGCAATATTGCGGACGGCATTGCGGATTTCTCCCTTACGAAGGTATCGGTCTACAATATACCGCAGTCTTCCCTGGTTAGCCCGGGAGCTGACATCTACAATAAATGGGCAGGTGGTTCAAAGCCGGAGGAACCGAAACTGGCTACCGGAGGACAGACTGCAACAGGCTTCAATTCCGGCATAGAGTACCTTGCCGAGCCGGAATCTTCCGGGAAATGGTTCTTCCGCCAGATATATGTCGGTGAAGCCTCGAACCATACCGGCTCCGCACCGAAAACCAATGAAAACCTTGCCTGCCTTGTAGTGGCGGGACAGTACAAGGGGACAGAAGGCTACTACAGGATAGACCTGGCCTCTACCTCCCAAGACGGCGCCGTGACATATTTCGACGTCGTGAGGAATTTCCGCTACCTTGTTAATATCAAGAGCGTGAACGGCCCGGGCTATGCCGATGCCCAGACCGCCTTCAATTCGGCGCCAAAGAATATTGAATACGACATCACTGTCATCGAGGAAGGTGACATGAACGACATAACCTTCGACGGCCGCTATCAGCTGGCCGTGGACAGGAGCACCCTCGATTTCTTCCGCAGCCCGTCCACAAGCGTGGTTTCCGTATATGCCGACCATCCTTCCGGCTGGACGGTGGAGAGGGCCCCGGTATCCGAGGGCGGACCGTTCGACTGGATAGAACTCCCTTCCGGCCAGACTGGTACGTCTGCCGTAACGGAGCAGCTTGCCATCACTGTGAAGAAGTTCGAGGACTACCGGACGGAAGAAGACAAGAGGCAGGGCTGGTTCTACATAAAGTCCGGTACTCTGTCCAAGAAGATAAACATTGTGCAGTCGGCAGGAATCCTCCTTAACATAGAGGTTACCCCGACGTCTCTCGTCTTCCGCAAGACCGCGGGCTCGCCGAAGACTATCACTGTCACTGTGGATCCGGTATTCAAGGACAGGATTCAGTTTACCACGAAAGAAAATGTCGGCCAGGTCGGGAGCAATCAGAAGATTGAGAACTGGACAAAATACATGGAACTGACGGGGGATGCGGTTGAAGACCCTGTTACCGGTACCGTGACAAAGACATTCGCATTCCAGCCAGCCGACAGGACGGGAACCAGTGTCCAGGGAGTCCTTGCCGGTCTGGTTACAATATACATCCAGGACCCTGACGACCCTTCCGGTCGGATAGAGGCCAGGACCCTGACCGTGGAGCAGCTGGCTACTGATATCGCCCTCGAGGTGATAAACTTGAGAGAAATTGCGGCGGCAGGGGAGACTGTCGATCTTCAGGTGAAGTCCGATGTTTCCTGGTGGCTCAACAGGATAGCCCTGGAGGGAACTCCGGATAATCCGACAGACCAGGCCGTGGCGACTAATCCGGGAGACAGCTCCAATCCGCATTCTGTCGGTACGGAGAATCTCAATGTCAAGTTTTTACCGAACAACTCCTGGACCAAGAGGGTCTTCCTTTTCTATGCCTCGAGTTCCAATCAGGAATTCCAGTCGGATGTTCCTTTCCGCGTGACGCAGAATGCTCCGGTACCGAGCCTTATTGTCGACAATAAAACCATAGATTTCGGTTCCGGAAACAATGCCACGGACAAGCAGGTTAAGATAACGACCAATGCGAAGGTCGTTGCTTCCATGACTGCCTCGGAGTCGGACTGGAACTACGTCAACAGCAGCATGAGTCCGACAAGGTCCGAACTAAAGACTGCGATGGGACAGGAGACCTTCAACACTACTTATGTGTTCAGGGAAAACAACGGCCTTGTGACCTTCCATCCTCGGAATTATTCAGGCGATGATCTTTCGAGTGCTTCTCCGAAGCCGGACGCTGCCGGAACAAGGCATAGCGTTGATATCACTTTCAGCACATCGGCGGCAGGCCAGGGTGTCCAGAATGCTTCCCAGACAGTTACCCTCAGCCGCACCACTCCGGCATTCTTCCACGGGCTGCAACTGCCGACTGCGGCCATATCTGCCAGCGGAGGAAATGTGACCGTCAAGGGAAAGACGAATGCCGCCTGGATAGCGGAGTCCGGCTCTGCAAAGACTTCCCTGCAGCAGGCCCAGGCCTATGCTTCCAGGGAGGCCCAGCTGAATATCCCTGCTTTGGCGGATAATGCATCCAACTACGGTACCAATGCAGGAGAGACAGTGAACACTCAGGTGAATGTCCGCTATGGACTTCAGGGTGCAGTATCCAACGCCTCGGGAGGGACAACCATACAGGGTACTGTTCCCCAGAAGAAATACTATGTGGCAGCCCCGAATCTGACATGGAACACTTCTCTGCTCGGGACATCCAAGGACGGTACAATGTTCAGTGGACCTTCCGGCGGCTCGGTGGACCTTAAATTTCCTTCGGACGTGGAATTGCCGGGGAACAAGGCGAAGGTGCGCCTTACATTGAAGACGGCCGGGACAGAAGTCCTGGCGCCACAGGAAATTGATGTCAAGCAAGGAGGCCGCCTCAGTTTCGGTGCCCACAATGTCTGGGGTACTCGTACGCTTTGTGTGGAATGGTACAATCCGCGGACTTCGAGCTGGGAACGTATGACGGGTAATACGAAGGACCAGAGGGGACGGGCCTTGCCGGCGTACGAATGGACGGGTGCAAAACTCCCGCAAAATACGACGACTGTCAGCTTCAAATTGTCCGAATGGAGTAACGGAACAGGAAACACGGGAAATTTTCATCCGTACATAGGCGGAGATGACGAGTTTTATTACGAGGTATATGCTGCTTGGGCGGACGACCAGAATTACGACAAAGGTACGCCGCAGATAATCCGGGAGGCAAAGATAGAACCGAGCAAAGTGCAGAACTCACAAACGATCAGCATCAATGTTGGCCGGGCTTTGTATAACCGCGCCTTGACTATCAAACTATACTTACGTAATGGCCAGGGATACACAAGTCAAAATATTGCAACGACCAATGAATACAAGAGTAAAAAACTGCAGCCATCAAATGGTAATATGATATGCACCCTCAATGGTAAATACTTTGTCGTTGCCCCTACTGATGTAGATATGTCTTCGTACTCTGATGAGACATGGTATTCAGCCGTAGGAGTTACACCAAGCAGGGTCTGGCAGTACACGTCCTCAGGAAAAATAGACAACAGGAATGCCAAGGAGATTTCCAATACCGACGATTTTTGCCATAGGCGGTATTCCAACATAAACAATACGGACAAGGTCAGGGGTTTGCAGTGGAGAGTCCCGACCAGAGAGGAAATGGTGAAGGTCATAGAGTTGGAAAACAGCCGGAACGTCAGTCATAATGGTGGAAGTGATATAATAGTCGACGGTGACCTTTACCTGTGTACCCATCGACAGCAAACCAGCAAGATTGCCTATTTGACTACACATTTCACCTCATATCACAAGAATGGCTGGTATGTAGGCGGATACAATACTAACGAATATCTGCTGGTAGCTCCACATTACGTTGTTCATAAAAGTAATCCTGCAGATGTGACGGGTGGCGGTTATGCATACGATGAACAGGCGCTTGCAGGGCAGAAAACATCTGACACTGCGGCAGAGAACCTGAAGCGGATTCCGGTTCCTACCGGCTATAACAAAGTCTATGTCCGCTGCATAGCCTATCTTGATTAAACGATATAATAAGACAGAGATATAATAATATGAAACTGATGAGAAAACCGGCCCTTGTTATCCTCGGCGCATCCTTGCTGATGCTTTTTGCGGGCTGTATCCGAGAAAGTCTCGAATACGGGGACAAGGGTGAAAATACGATAGACACCGGCGGAGATTTCTCCGAAGGCCGGCTCGTGACCTTCAGGTTCGATGCCTCACAGTCCACACCGGACACCAAATCGCTGACTCCGGGCGCCGACGGGGAGGAGACAGCCATAACAACTGTGGATGTCCTTCTCTTCCGCGGTGTCGAAGGGTCCGGACAGACCGGCAACGACACTTTCCGCGGCAGGGTGGCGGCTTCTTCCAACGGGGACGGCACCTGGTCCGCCGTACTGCCTAAGCATGAGCAGAAGGCCCTGCTTGTCTTCATCGTGAATGCCTCCGACAGGGTGGATGCAATGATGACTGGAGGTGTGGTCCGTCCCGACCAGTCGCGTAAACTCGAGGTCATGAGGAATCTCACCTTCGACACATCTTCCCCATGGGACACGGAAACTCCGCGCTATCTTCCCATGTGGACAGAAAAAAGGATTGTCATCTCGGACAACATGGCTCCGCTGGGGCCTCTGAAACTGTTCCGCGCCGTGGCGAGGGTGGATGTTGGCCTGAAGTTCAAGAGCCCGTATTCCGACGACCTCGATGCCGCAGGAGCGGACATCGCTGAAGGATTAAGCAATTTCACCCTCACGAAGGCTATAGTCTGCAATATCCCGCAAACCTCGCGGCTTGTCCCGACAGACGGTAATGTCTCCTGGGGAAATGCGGACGATGTGGCCGGGATAAAGAATCCTTCCCTCGCGGACGCTTCCCAGGTCTCGAGGCTCGAGCATCTTGCAGAGCCGGAGTCCGGCGGAAAATATTTCTTCCGGCAGATATATGTGGGAGAACAGACCAACGGTAACAAGCAGCTTGTGAACAGGCCTTGCGTGATTGTGGGCGGACGCTATGAAGGCGGGGCGGAGACGTATTACCGCCTGGACTTCAGCAAGCCTGCCGCAGCGGACGGCACTGTTTCCTACTACGACCTTATCAGGAACAACAGGTACCGCCTGAACATTACGGCAGTGACAGGCAACGGCTACAATAATGTAGACGATGCCCTGAAAAACGAGTCAGTAAACATCACCTACGACGTGATGCCGTGGGGAAGCAAGGATGTGGACGGTGGAATATCCGGGCCGTACGACCTTACAGTCAGCGCCAGCTCCCTCGAATTCTTCCGTACTACCTCCACTACCTCCCTCAGTGTTACCTCGGACCGGGATTGGAGACCGGTAGCCGCTCCGGCGGAGGAAGGGACATTCGACTGGATAGTCCTTCCTTCTCCTACTGGAGGGGACTATTATAAGGGCGGCGACCAGCCTGTCGACATCGGCATTTCCGTAAAGACCTGGCCCAAGGCTTCCGGCGGCAACGGCGGGTATGTCGACGTTTCTGACACAAGGGAAGGCTGGTTCTATATAGAGTCCGGGAACCTCACAAAGAAGATCAAGGTGGTGCAGTCGGCTGACGTGCTCATGAACATAGACGTGACCCCTACTTCCCTTATTTTCAGGAAGACTGCAAGTACGGCTGGGGAAAAGACCATAACTGTAACTGTGCAGCCGAATTTGAGCGATACCAACAATGAAGCGGCCAAGACCATTGAGTTCGGTTACAGCACAACGGCAGCCCCTGTCGGAAATAATGGCCCTATTGTCTGGGCTGACGGCGGTTATATGAAGTCTACCGGAGAAAAGGGCGATGCTGCCACCAACACTGTAGTGAAGACCTTCTCTTTCCTTCCGAAGGACAGGGCGAACAGCGTTTCCGGCATCCTGGCCGGGACCATCACCATATACCTCCGGGACAAGGAGTCCGGAAGGGTCACCACCCGCACGGTGACAGTGCAGCAGCTTGCCACGGATATCGCCCTCGGTATTGTGAGGATAGAAGATGTGGCCCCTGCCGGCAGCGATTCCTTCTCTTTCAATGTAACCTCCGAGGTGGACTGGTGGATAACTGATGTTAAGTTGAAGCAGAACGACGGTACCGGTATAGCGACCCAGGAAGCGTCTCTCGTCGACGGAAAGAGTGAGAGTGACCCTTATCTGTCCGGAAATGCGCAGGTTACAATATCCGTGAAACCGAACAATTCCTGGCTGCCGCGTGCCTTCCTTTTCTATCCGGCAAGCAAGGACCCGGAATTCAGCACCGAGCCGTTCGAGGTTAGGCAGCAGGCTCCGGCCCCTCTCCTTGAACCGGACTGGACCGAGCACGATTTCGGCTCCGGCAGGGATGCGGAAAGGGTCAAGCTGAAACTGAAGACCAATGCTCCGGTAAAAAGTAACCCTGTGAGCAATAATGATGAGTGGAACAGGGTGAACAACAGTTCCTTCCCTGTCAGGACAACACTCCAGGCCGGACTTGGAAGCGCGACATTTACAACGACTTACATTGTCCGTGAAGAAGTCTCTGGTGACGGGCAGTATATAACCTTCATTCCGCGCAACTATGAATCCAGGGAGAGCGGATCTCCGGCGGCGGAGATACCTGATGCCGCAGGGACGAAGCACGAGACTGTCATAACTTTCACGACAAATGTTCCTCAGGGAAATTTGCCGGAGGGTGTGAAGAATGCAACTTCGGACATTACAATCAGGCGTACCACCCCGGCCTTCCTCGATGCCGCCTCGGTGGCTCCGGCATCAGGTACAGTGATGCCTGCGGCCGGCGGCAAGGCTACCGTCAGCGTGAAGACCAACGCTGCATGGGTGGCTTCAATCGGAAACAGTACAGGTACTGGGGTGAAGGATGCCAAGCCTTACCAGCAGCAGACTGCGGAACTCGATGTCCCGGCTGCCGGCTATACCAACACTCCGGGTGCAACAACGAATCATGAAGTCCGCCTCAGATACGGCGCTCCCGGTATCACGGCGACCTCCGGAGGAGAAGAGACTGTGCTCACCCTCTCCCAGTACCTTTACTATATAACTACTCCTAATTCCCTGACGTGGAAGGACAGCAAGGACGGGTTCGACAATTCATTCTTTGCAGGTTCCACGCAGGGCGATGGAACGGGCGGAGAAGTAATCATGAACTTTGTCAGCCAGGTGAACGTTCCTTCTGTGGATGTCCGTTTCGTGGACGGGAACTGGGCTGGAATAGGGGCCCAGACTTCTTCGGTGGCCGTAAACAACGGTGTTTCGGATGCTTTGTCATTCCCTGCATACGATGGTTACGGCAGCAGGAGTGTGAGGCTGCAGTGGAATAACCCGCTTACCGGAACATGGGAAGATGCCGGTTCTCCGGTTACCCAGTACGGATATACCAACCCTCGCCTGTCTTTCACTTCCAGTAATGAAGTCCAGATAAAGGCACTTCCGGACGGTGGCAACTATAATCTGAATCTCAAGGTGGAAAAAGCTGCCGAACAGGTTTCAGGAAAGGATGTTGTCCCGTATCTCGGCAGCAAGGGTGCGGTAAATGTGACTGCAAGGGCTACTTATGCTCCTGAATCGAGCAAGATAGCCCATCCGAGAGGAGTGGTGCAGCAGCTGCCGAACACGGCTACGCTGAAGCAGGGGAGCCTGAATTACTCTGACGCCCAGTCGGCAGGTTCTGTCCAGTACAGCATCGGAAAATCCCTTTTCCCGAGGTTCATAACTTTCTCGGCGGCAAACAACCGTCACAGTGTGGACCCTGTCCATAGCAATGAGGATATCAACGTCACGGTCCAGAACGGCGGCAAGTCCGGCATATATCAGGACGGCCTCGGTGAAGTCCTGACCGTGAACGGCAAGGCAATCGTGGCGAGCCCCAAGGCTATTGAAGTCTCTACTGTCGGCTGGCAGTCAACCACAGGAACGTCACTGGAGTTGATATACAGATACGAGAACCAGAAGGGAAATCCGCTCCAGGGTCATTCCTCGTCAGGAGAGATTCTCGGGCAGTTTTCCGACGGAAGATGGAGAAACATCTGTTCTTCCTATGCTTCAGATAACTCTGGCGAAGCCATGGTCCAGGGCCTCAAGTGGAGATTCCCTACGGATGAGGAGATGATTGCGATAATCAACCGGGAAATGGCGAATTACAGCAATCATGTGGAGTCGGGAAATCTTGCGTCCTCTCCGGGCGAAGGTTTTGTCTGCAATGCCCTTGTCGACGACTTCTTCATGACTACCGGCTTCCATCTGGACTGGACTTCCGGGAATATGTCCCTGTATCCGCATTTCGTGACCCATGACAACGATGATTCTGCACATGCAGTTTCAGGTTCAAACTATTACGATAGTCAGTATAAGGTGACAATTACTGTCTCCCGGGATCCCGGATCCGGTGTAGATATCTATGAATATGAGGACGAAATCAAATTGCCGCAGAACAAGCGGATCTTCGTCCGCTGTGTCGCAGACCTGGTAAATTAAGAAACAGCTTGGGATTCATATCGGAAAGAATTCAAGCCGTTTCCAAATGAGTCAAGCCCCGGATTGTATGGTAAAAACTTTTGTTGCATTTCTTTTTCTTTCATGCGTTGCCCTTGCATGGGCATCGCATGATTGTCCCGGCCGTACATCCGGGCAGACTCACCGGGTCGAGATACCTACCCCTCCGGACAGTCTGGACGGTACCGCAAGGATAGCCTGGATGGCCGGACATTACTGGGACAGTGTCGACCTGCGCGACACCCTCTGGCTGACGGACACCGCCTCCCTGGAGCAGTCTTTCGCTACATGGAGCTGGATGCTGCAGCATGTCCCTGCCCAGGACGCCTCTCGGATGGTCTCGGGCTTCGTCTCCGGTTTGGCAGAGGACCGCGGGATGCTTTACAAGGTAATGTCCATGGCTGAATCCTACTACGACGACCCGAACTCTCCGTATCGGGCCGAAGAACTCTGGATAAGCGCCCTCGAGGCCTTCCTTGCCGTACCGGGACTGCCCCAGGAGCGGATTATCAGGCCGGAATGGCAGCTGAAGTCGGCGATGAAGAACCGTCCCGGCACCACGGCCGCCGACATTTCCGGCTACCTTCCGAACGGCGGGCGCGCCGGCCTCTCCGATTTCCGTGGAAAGACGGTCATCCTGTTGTTCTATGAGCCAGGGTGTCCCGAGTGCGCACGTACGGAACGCTACATAAGACAGTCCCCGGTCCTCGGGCCGGCCATAATAACAGGCAGGATCAAGGTCCTGGCCGTATATCCCGGGGATGACCGGGGACTCTGGGAGGAGCATCTGCCCGAATTTCCTTCCTCCTGGACGGCGGTGATGTCTCCTGACGTCTACAGCCGCCTCGACTATGTGGTACGCGCCACACCCACCCTTTACCTCATAGACCGTTCGGGCACTGTCCTGCTGAAAGACGTCAGCGCGGAAACCCTCGAGGCCTATCTCCGGTAGCCTCCGGCGGGCATATTGTCAGGAACCGGAAAAAACTTGTCACTAAAGCAGAAACCTTGTTGAGTATGAATTCCTTACTTTGAACTGTCGAAACATGGAAGAATTCGCGGTGATGAATCATTGTCCGGTCATCAGGAATATTAATGAGCACAGGACCTGTTCCAATTTCAATGCTGACATCGGGACGGGATTTCGTATATTCGATATCCCTCCGGGCGAGACCATTATCCTTTCCACCGTCAGGGACTACCATCTGCTTGCCTTCCTTTCAGGACAGATTTCCTTCATGTGCGGGATCTACGGCCCGAAGACCTACCGGGAGGGTGACATGGTCGTGTGCCCCCGCAAGTTCACCGTCTCCGGGACGGCCGTTTCCGAGACAAGGATAGTTGACATGTCCTTCGACAAGATCTGGAGCCGCTGTGACAAGCTCCATTTCCGGCATCTCATTTCCAGGAGCGATGACTACAGGTTCGACATGACCCCGGTCCGCATGAAGGACCCGTTCCCGGACTACTACAGCCTGCTCTACTCCGGGCTCAAGTCCGGGATAGGCTGCGCCCACTTCCATCTTCTTAAGCATCAGGAGATTTTCCTGTATTTCAAGATGTACTATTCCATGGACGAGCTCGTCTCCCTTTTCTATCCGGTGATACAGGGCCTGTCCGGGTTCAAGAACATAATATACGACCATCCCGAGATTTATTCCGTGGACGCCATGGCCGAGGCTGCCAGCATGAGCCGCAGCTCTTTCTTGAGGCGTTTCAAGGAGGAGTTCGGCGTGAATGCCGGAGAGTGGCTGAAGAAGCGCCTTTGCCAGAATGTCGCCTACGCGTGCTCCAATCCGGAAAATACCATAAAGGACATAGTGGACAAGTTCAATTTCTCGTCCCCGGCATCCTTCTCCAGGTTCTGCCGCCTTTACTTCGACTGCACCCCTACGGAGCTTATGGCCCGTGCCCGGACTTCCCGCCCGCCGGAGACTTTCCAGCTCTGACCCTGCGAGAGGGTCAAAAGACGGACCGGCCTACCCCCCCCCTCTGCTCACTCTCGAATGTCCACTGGACATTCTCGTAAACCGTTCTCGACCTCTATTAAGCAATTATATTGCTGTTCCTCGTTTCACTTCGGATGGTGACCCGAAAGCCCTAACAAGTCCCGGAGGGACCGCACCGGGTAGGTGCGAAATCCCCATAGGGGGTGCAGGGGGTAGGATGGGTCCAGGTTAAACTGAAGTTTTTCCATATCCTCACCTCGGCAATTTGTGCAAGCACAATTGCTCTCTGTTCGTCAATGGTTTCGAAGAAAGACTTTTGAGCAAAGCAAATAAAATTTGCTTTGCTCTCGGCTTCTGCGTATATTTGTTGTTTACGTACACAGTTTTGACTGATAACCATTGTTTATTATTTGTAATCTTTATGAGACAGAGCATTTTTGCGGCGGTTTTTGTCGCGGGGATTTCCGTTTTCCCGGTATCGGCGCAGGGCACGGACCTGAAGACGCCTCCTCCGGGGCAGAAAGTAAAAAAATTCGAGATAGGGGACAGCCGGATCTACAGGAAGGGCTGGATCGACTTCAACAAGAACGGGCGCAAGGACGTCTACGAGGACCCTGCGGCCGACATCGAGGCCAGGGTGGAAGACCTCCTTTCCCGGATGACCCTCGACGAGAAGACCTGCCAGATGGTGACTCTGTACGGTTACCAGCGGGTGCTGCAGGACGACCTGCCCACCCCGGAATGGAAGGAGAAGCTGTGGAAGGACGGCATAGGGGCCATTGACGAGCACCTGAACGGGTTCAAGGGCTGGGGTGTCCCGGTCTCGGACAACCCGAATGTGTGGCCGGCCTCCCGCCATGCCTGGGCACTGAACGAAGTGCAGAGATTCTTCGTGGAGGAGACCCGCCTGGGCATCCCGGTGGACTTCACCAATGAGGGCATACGAGGGGTGGAGTCCTACAGGGCCACCAACTTCCCGACCCAGCTCGGCATCGGGCACACCTGGAACCGGGACCTTGTAAGGCAGATAGGACGCATCACTGGCCGGGAAGGGCATCTGCTCGGCTACACTAACATATACGCCCCTATCCTCGACGTCGGCAGGGACCAGCGTTGGGGAAGGTATGAGGAAGTCTACGGGGAGGACCCTTACCTGGTGGCCGAGCTCGGGGTTGCCATGGTGCAGGGACTCCAGGAGGACTACCAGGTGGCAGCCACCGGCAAGCATTTCGCCATCTACTCCAACAACAAGGGGGCGCGAGAAGGCATGGCGAGGGTGGACCCGCAGACATCTCCTCACGAGGTGGAGAACATCCACCTGTACCCGTGGCGGGAAGTCATCCGCCGTGCCGGGCTGCTCGGGGTCATGAGCTCCTACAACGACTACGACGGGGAGCCTGTCCAGGGCAGCCGTTACTGGCTCACGGAGCGTCTCCGCGAGGATTTCGGCTTCAACGGCTATGTGGTGTCGGACAGCGACGCGGTGGAGTACCTGTACATGAAGCACCATGTCGCCAGGGACATGAAGGAGGCGGTGCGCCAGAGTGTCGAGGCGGGACTGAACGTCAGGTGCACCTTCCGTTCACCGGACAGCTATGTGCTCCCGTTAAGGGAACTGGTGCAGGAAGGCACTATCCCGGAATCCCTCGTGGACGACAGGGTGCGTGACATACTCCGTGTGAAGTTCCTGGTGGGGCTTTTCGACGACCCTTACCAGCGTGACTACATTGCCGCCGACGAGGAGGTAGATTCTCCGGAAAACAATCTCGTCGCCCTGCAGGCCTCGAGGGAGTCCATCGTCCTCCTTAAGAACGAGGACAATGTCCTTCCTCTCGACCCTGAAAAGCTTGAGAGGGTGGCCGTGATAGGCCCTAACGCCGACGAGACCACCTTCGCCCTCACCCACTACGGCCCGCTTGCCACCGAAGTCACCTCCGTCCTGGAGGGCTTGAGGTCGAGGCTGGACGGCCTGGCCGAGGTGGTCTATGCCAAGGGCTGTGACCTTGTGGACTACACCTGGCCGCTCTCCGAGATAATTCCGGCCGCCCAGCGTCCGGAGGACAAGGCCATGATAGCGGAGGCCGTGGCCGCGGCCGAGAGCAGCGATGTAGCCGTGGTAGTGCTCGGCGGCGGGCAGAGGACCTGCGGCGAGAACAAGAGCCGCACCAGCCTCGAGCTTCCGGGTTTCCAGAACGCTCTTCTCGAGGCGGTAGTCTCTACCGGCAAGCCGGTGGTCGTGGTCCTGATAAACGGCAGGCCGCTTTCCGTGAACTATGCCGATGCCTGTGCAGACGCCATCCTCGAGGCCTGGTATCCCGGGGCTCACGGAGGCCAGGCCATTGCGGAGGTCATCTGCGGGGACTACAACCCGGGAGGAAAACTTACGGTCACCTTCCCAAAGACTGTTGGCCAGATACCGTTCAACTTCCCTTACAAGCCTAATTCCCAGGTGGACGGGAACAGGAAGCCGGGCACGGACGGAAACCAGACCAGGATAAACGGGGCCCTGTACGATTTCGGCTACGGCCTCAGCTACACCACCTTCAAGTATTCGGATCTCACGCTTTCCTCCTCCACCGTGGCTCCAGGCGAACCTGTGACGGTGGAGTTCAATCTCACCAACACCGGGAAAAGGGCCGGGGACGAGGTGGTCCAGCTCTACATCCACGACAAGCTGAGTTCCATTACCGTGTATGAGAAGCAGCTCCGCGGCTTCGAGAGGGTGCACCTGGAGGCCGGTGAGACAGCGAGGGTGAGGATGACCCTTGCTCCGGAGGCCTTCTCCCTGCTGGACAGGAACATGAAAAGGGTTGTGGAGCCGGGCGAGTTCGACATCATGATAGGCGCCTCCTCCACTGACATAAGGCTGCAGGAAGTCCTGACAGTCTCCGCCCCGGGTGCAGGGGAGGACGTGTCCGCGGAAGCCCCTGGGCTGCCTGAAGCCATGGAGCGCGGGGACGAGGTCATCTTCACCCTTGCCGAAGGTACGGAGATGGACAGTATAGTGCTCACCTGGAGCGGATGCAGGGACTGCCGCTTCGAGATACTCGCTACGGACGGCGGGGGACAGTTCCTTCCTGTCCATAGCGCCGCGGCCGCCAACGGCCAGGTCAGGTGCACATTCCCTCCTGTGAAGGCGAGTGAGCTGAAGATTACGGTGACCTCGGGCAGCGGTACCCTGGAGAAGGTGGAATGCCGCGGCCTTGCAGGCGGATTCTGACGGGCGGGAATTATAGTCTGGAAGACAGGGCCGGAG
>JADIMQ010000062.1 GCA_017694655.1 Candidatus Cryptobacteroides merdigallinarum | reverse complement strand
ATTCCCATACCATATCCTGGTCCTTGGAGAACACAAGACCGTCCTTTACGTTGGCAAGCAGCTTGCGGTAGCGCTCCTCGTGCATCTTCTCGATGGCGGCAACCTTCTCGAAAAGCACGGCAATCTCGGTGAAACCTTCCTCACGGGCTTCCTTGGCGAAGCCGGCGTACATGTCGGTCCACTCGTAGTTCTCACCCTCGGCGGCGTCAAGGAGATTGGCGTCAGTGGCAGGTATGTCTCCCCCGTGGAGAAGCTTGAACCATATCTTTGCATGCTCCTTCTCGTTGTTGGCAGTCTCCTCGAATATGGAGGCTATCTGTACGTAGCCGTCCTTCTTGGCCTTCGAAGCGTAGTAAGTGTATTTGTTCCTTGCCTGGGATTCCCCGGCGAAAGCAGCCTGAAGATTGGCTTCAGTCTTTGTCCCTTTGAGATCCTTCATGATTACGTAATTTAGAATAATTAAAAATTAAGATTTCCTTATACAAAGGTAGCCATTTTAATTATAAATCCAATCTTTTGGAGATCTTTTTCGCTTTTTCGCTTCCGGAGGCCTCCAGCCCCGGAGCGCGGAAGGACAGGGAGAGACTACCTGAGCTTGTTCAGCTCGAAATGGCTCCTTACTTTCATGAAATACCACAGCACTCCCGCGGCATTGGCGGCAAGGGCTGCCCAGAAAGCCGAATGGTAGCCGAAATGTTCGGAAATGACTCCTCCTGCAAGCACCCCGAGGCCAAGTCCCGCATCCCAGGAAGTCAGTATGGAGGAATTGGCCGTGCCCCTCTGGCTATTCTCGGCCAGGTTAATGAACATGTTCTGGAAAGCCGGGTACATGTGGCCGTTGCCCAGCCCCACGACAAATGCGGAAGCATAGAATCCGGCAGGATTGTGTACCGCAGCGAAAAGAAGGTAGCCCAGCATGGAAGTCACGCAGCCGACAGAGGCGTTGTAGCTGACCCTGTTCTCCCTCAGGGCCTTTGCCCCGGTCAGCCGGGAGACTATGAGGCCGACGGCGAAGAGAGTGAAGAAGATGCCCGTCCCGCCGGTTATCCCGAGTTCCTCCTTGCCGTATATGGCCACGTATGTGGACACCACACCGTAGCTGAAAGAGAAGCCGAGCATGGAAAGGGCCTCCCTCCAGCCCTTGAGCAGGAAGAACCGGTCGAGAGAAATCACCTTCTTCTCCGGACGGAACTCCTTCGCGGGGAGCTTTATCGTGGCATCAAGCAGAAGCCCGGCCAGAGAGAATGCCGTGGAAATCCAGAAAAGGGCATGGAAATCCCCGTGAAGTGCCTGGAGCATATATATCGCCAGCACAGGACCGAGGGCGGTAGCAAGATTGTTGCTCAGGCCGTAGTAGCCGATGCCCTCGCCTCTCCTGGAGGACGGGAGCACATCAATGGCCACAGTGCTGGCAGCGACTGTCGTCGAACCGAACGGCGCACCATGCAAGGTCCTGAATATTGTGAACATGGTAAGCGACCCCGCGACTATGTAGCCGAAGAAGAGGAGGAAAAAGAAAAAGTTGCATATCAGGAGGACCGCCTTGCGGGGATAGTTGTCCACGACATACCCGCTGAAAGGCCTTATGACCAGGGCCATGAGCGTATAACCCGCCAGGGCCATACCTATGGTGTCGTTAGTTGCACCGAACTCCTCGCTGAGATAGAGCGGAAGCAGGGGCACTATGAGGGTGAACGAGAAATTGAGAAGAAAATTTCCCGTCCAGACCTTCAGATAATTGCTGTTCCAGAGTTTTTCTGCCATCGTTCCTGTCCCCTCCCCGGGAATCAAATAGCAGGACCACCTTGCGGAAGCCCTGCTAGATATCGTGGATATACGGGCCGGAAGCCCGTCATTCCCATGCAGAAATTATTTCATGATGACGCGGGCCATCTCGCATACCTTGTTTGAATAGCCCCACTCGTTGTCATACCAGGAAACAACCTTCACGAAAGTAGGATCGAGCTGGATACCTGCCTTTACATCGAAGATGGAAGTGTGGGAATCACCGCGGAAGTCAGTGGATACGACTGCCTCGTCAGTGTACCCGAGCACGCCCTTGAGCTCGCCTTCGGAAGCCTTCTTCATGGCAGCGCAGATTTCCTCGTATGTAGCCGGTTTCTCGAGCTCTACAGTGAGGTCAACAACTGATACGTCAGAGGTAGGGACACGCATGGACATGCCGGTGAGCTTGCCGTTCAGTTCAGGAAGCACCTTGCCCACAGCCTTAGCAGCGCCAGTAGATGAAGGGATGATGTTCTCGAGGATACCGCGGCCGCCTCTCCAGTCTTTCTTGGAAGGGCCGTCAACAGTCTTCTGGGTAGCCGTAGCGGCGTGTACTGTAGTCATGAGGCCTCTCTTGATACCGAAGGTGTCGTGGAGAACCTTGGAGATAGGTGCAAGACAGTTTGTCGTGCAGGATGCGTTCGAAATGATAGGCTGACCTGCATAGGTCTTGTCGTTCACGCCATATACGAACATCGGGGTAGCGTCCTTTGAAGGAGCGGACATGATGACCTTCTTTGCACCGGCCTTGATGTGGGCGGAAGCAAGCTCCTCTGTGAGGAAGAACCCGGTAGACTCGACAACAACATCTACACCGAGGGCGCCCCAGGTGATGTTGGAAGGATCCTTCTCTGCGAAGATCTGGATCTTGTTGCCGTCTACGATCATGTAGTTGCCTTCAACTTTGACATCATGGTTGAAATGACCGTGAACTGAATCATATTTAAGCATATAAGCCAGATAATCAGCATCAAGGAGGTCATTGATACCTACAACCTGGATGTCTTTCGAGAAATTCTCGACAGCTGCGCGGAAAACCATACGGCCGATACGACCAAATCCGTTAATACCTAATTTAATCATTTCTTTATTTTTTTAAAGTAACACTTTCCTTTGGAAATCTTTGCAAAATTAAGAAAAATTATGAAGAATCATAGAAAGTTCGGAAAAATTTCAATCCGAATCCATATATTTGCACGAAACGATATCATTACAGAAAATATCTCCATTATGGACATCTTGCTGACAAACGACGACGGTTACAGGGCAAAAGGCATACAGGTCCTCGCAGAAATCATGAAAGAGTTCGGCAACGTCACTGTCATAGCCCCCAAGCAACACCAGTCCGGAATGTCTATGGCCATATCCATGAACCGCAGGCCGCTGGCATACAGGAAGACAGGGCAGTCAGAAGGGATTTCCTGGGCCTATCTCGACGCAACCCCCGCGAGCTGCGTGAAATTCGCACTGAACAATATCTTCACGGGGAAGAAGCCCGACGTAGTAGTCTCGGGAATAAACCACGGCTCCAACGCAGCGACCGCAGCCTGCTATTCCGGCACCCTCGGAGCCGTGGCCGAGGCCGCACTGAACGGCATACCCGGCATAGGGGTGTCCCTGGATACGAACGATGCAGACGCCGACTTTTCTTCAGTGGAAAAATATTTCCCCGGCATCTTCAGGAAACTGGCCGGGATCCGTCCCGCCGGATACGGCATATATTACAACATCAATTTCCCTGGCAGTGAAGCAGAGGAAATAAAAGGGACAAGAGTCGCGTCCCAGGGTATGGGGAAGTGGATAAAAGAATTCCTCCCCTGGAATGCGGAGACACTGCAGAGGCTCGGGATCCCGCCGGAGACGGCCGGGCAAGCCGTGGAGGAGGCCGGGCCTGGAGAGGAACTCTACATCATGACCGGTGAATTCACTGACGACGAGAGGAATCCCGAGGATGCTGACCACAGGCTGAACAAAAAAGGATACATTACCGTCGTACCGCACAGGATCGACTGCACCGACTACGCGGAATGCGAAAGGCTCATTAAGGCCGGAATTGAGGTAACATTTTGATAAATAAAGAAAGAAACATTTATATTTCTATACATAACTTTTTTGTTATATCATGAAATACTACATAATAGCCGGAGAAGCATCAGGGGACCTGCACGGTTCCAACCTGATGAAAGGCCTCTACGAGGAAGACCCGTCCGCTGTCATCCGCTTCTGGGGCGGTGACCTCATGGCCGAGGTATATTCCAGGCACCAGGCGGACAAGGCAAGCCCGGCGGGGGCCCGGGACGGAGGCAGAGGAATCCCCTGCGGAGAAGCCGGGCCAGGTCATGGAGGCGGTCTCGTGCGTCATTACAAGGAAGGTGCGATCATGGGTTTCTGGGAAGTGTTCACCCATGCAGGGAAGCTTCTCGGCAACATAAGGAGATGCAAGCGGGACATACTGGACTGGAATCCCGACCTGGTCATACTCATAGACTATCCAGGCTTCAATTTCCGCATAGCGGAGTTCGCCCACAGGAAAGGGTTCAGGACCTTCTACTATATCGCCCCCAAGGTCTGGGCCTCGAGGGAGGGGCGCATCCGCAAGCTGAAGGCCTGCGTGGACAAGCTCTATATAGTCTTCCCGTTCGAGATTCCCTATTTCAGGAAGAAGGGTGTGGCGGCCGAATACCTCGGCAACCCTCTGGTGGACTCCATAGACGGCTCAAGGGCAATGAACGAGACCAGGCAGGAGTTCCTGGAGCGCAACGGGCTTGACGACAGGCCTGTGATTGCACTGCTCGCCGGTTCACGCAAGGGCGAGATAAGCACGATGATGCCAGTACTGACGGAATTCGCAGCCAGAATGAAGTCACTGCCCCCATACAAGGACTACCAGTTCATAGTAGCCGGGGCCCCGGCAAGGACAATGGAGGACTACTCCGGCTTCATAGCCAGAGCCGATGCACTATACGGGAGCACCGGTATCAAGGTCATCTTCGGGGAGACCCAGTCCATAATCAGGCATGCGGAGGCCGCCGTGGTCAACTCCGGCACGGCCTCGCTCGAGACAGTGCTGTTAGGTACCCCGCAGGTAGTAGGCTATATATGCAATGGACTCACCTACATGATTGCCAGACACATAGTAAAGATACGGCATATCAGTCTCGGGAACCTCATAGTGGACAGGTCCGCATTCAGGGAACTGATACAGGGAGACTGCAATGCAGAAAACCTCGTCAGGGAAGTACGCGCCCTCATAGAGGACAAGGAATACCGTTCTGGGATGCTCAAGGAATACGCCGCCATACGTAAAGCACTGGGCGGCAGCGGGGCATCCCGCGCAGTGGCCGCCTCCATGATCCGGGAACTCATGAGAAAATAAGGCCGGGATGCCGCATGGCCGTAGCCCCGGGAACTTGGGAGCGAGGATGGATGGAAGGCCCTACGACCTCTCCTTAATGATTCCGAGGCGGTAGGCGAGCAGGAGTTTCTTCAGGTCGGCTATCTGCACCATGAGTTCACGCCCCTT
Organism: Candidatus Cryptobacteroides merdigallinarum; assembly: GCA_017694655.1. Classification (GTDB taxonomy): domain Bacteria; phylum Bacteroidota; class Bacteroidia; order Bacteroidales; family UBA932; genus Cryptobacteroides; species Cryptobacteroides merdigallinarum. Next base: position 3,653 of record JADIMQ010000062.1, on the reverse strand, counting down.
GTCGGTATCCTTCACCATCATCCTCTGGCTGCTCAACTCCACGAGCTGCGTAGTGGACTTGATATCCTGGCCCTCCTCGATAGCCTTCTGCGTAGAAGAGAAAGGCTCATGCTGCACAAGCTGGAATCCCCTGGAATGATACACAAGGGTATAGCCGGCTATACCGGTCTCCGGATGATAGGCCTTGGAAAAGCCCCCGTCGATGACCATCAGCTTGCCGTCCGCCTTGACTGGCTTCTCCCCCTTCGCAGCCTTCACCGGGACATGCCCGTTGATTATATGCCGGTGCTCGCCAGTGACGCCGAACTCGTCGAGAATCATGTCGCAGACCGCCCCGTCGTTGCGCAGTGTATAGTAGGCACCCTTTTCCTCCTTGTGCATTTCCTTGTCCACCAGGAAGTAACGTTCAAAAGTCGCCATCTTGCTCTTGTCGAAGGCCGGGGAGTCCTTCCCGCACCAGAGATACCATATATAGTCTACGGCAAAACTTTTCTCCGGGTCGAGATGGTCGGAGAAATAGGCAATCCTCACCAGCTGTCCCACCCGGCCGAGCAGTTCCCTGCCCTTGTACTTCTTCCCGAGTATCTCCACCTCCTTCAGGGTACCGTCTGGATTCATCGGGAGTGAGGCGTGGAAAAGCAGATTGGAGTTGCAGACATTGTACATGCAGCCGTAACGGAATATGCACTTTATGTGCTTCCTCAACTTCTCGCTGCGTATGAACGAGTTATGCAGCTTGTCCACCACTTCCCTCTCCTCCGGGGTGAGCCTGTACGGATCCGACGGGTCAAGGGTCGGGAAGAAACAGTCCTTCATCTCGTATTCCTTCCCGTCCAGGACGAATACTTTCCGTTCCAGGTCGATGTGCTCCAGCAGGAGGCGGTCGTCCATCCGGAATTCAGGCCTGCGGTGGATAATCGCGGCCTCCAGCTTGAACTGGATCACGCTTATGGCCTTGTGCATCTGGGCCAGGAGCCGTTTTGTCTTCTCGTCAATCTTCAGGGTCTCGTCCTCTATCCTCGGGCCGAAGGAGCTGCAGGGGTCGTCCGCGTACGTCTCCATCGCGAAAGTGGCCAGCGGAAGGAGATTGATGCCGTAGCCGTCCTCGAGCACCGGATGGTTGGCATAGCGCATGGCGAGCCTCAGGACGTTGGCTATGCAGGCGTCATTCCCGGCGGCAGCCCCCATCCACAGTATGTCATGGTTGCCCCACTGGATGTCGAAATTGTGGTAGCCGCACAGGGTGTCCATTATTATGTGCGGGCCAGGCCCCCTGTCGAATATGTCCCCGAGGATGTGCAGGGTGTCGATAGTCAGCCTCTGTATGAGGTTGCACATGGCTATTATGAAGTCGTCCGCCCGGCAGATCTCGATTATTGTGCTTATGATTACATTGATATAGGCCTGCTTGTTCGGGTCCGCGCTGCTTTCGTGCAGCAGTTCCTGGATGATGTACGAGAACTCTGGCGGCAGGGCCTTGCGCACCTTCGAGCGAGTGTACTTGGAAGAGACATTCTGGCAGACCTTCACGAGCCTGTTCAGGGTCACGTTGTACCAGGAATCAATGTCCGGCACAGACTCCTTTATGAGCTGCAGCTTCTGTTCAGGGTAATATATGAGGGTACACAGCTCCTTCTTCTCGCTCTCGTAGAGGGAATTGCCGAAAATCTCGTTCACCTTCCGCTTCACCGCCCCGGAGGCGTTCCTGAGGACATGCTCGAAAGCCTCGTTCTCCCCGTGGAGGTCGGCCAGGAAATGCTCCGTACCCTTGGGCAGGTTCAGGATGGCCTCGAGGTTTATTATTTCCGTGCTCGCCGCGGCGATGGTCGGGAAGTTCAGGGACAGGAGTTCCAGATATTTGATATTGTCCCGGATGTCCTCTTCCGTTATTATATTTGCAGTATCCATAGGAGAGATGTTTTCTGTCAAGCCATTGCGTCAGTATGTACGTTCCCCGAAGATAAGGGTACCTATCCTGACTATGCCGGCCCCCATCTCCACGGCTATCCTGTAGTCGTGGGTCATGCCGAACGAAAGTATGCCGAACCCCTCCGGAAGGCCCGGACAGCCGCCTGCCAGGATTTTATCCCTCATGGAGACAAGCCTGGCGAAGTCACGGCGGACCACGGATTCGTCATCCGTGAAGGTCGCCATCCCCATCAGTCCCTGTATACGTACCGAAGGGTAACGGGAGGCGTCAGCCACTACCGCGGATATCTCCTCCTCCGAGAATCCCTGCTTCGTATCCTCGGAAGCTATGTGCATCTCCAGGAGGACATCCGTTGTCCTGCCGTTCGCCCTCCCCCACCTGTCGATGGCCTCCAGGAGGTGTACCGTATCCACGGATTCCACCATGGACACGTAAGGGAGCACCATCTTCAGCTTGTTCGTCTGGAGATGGCCGATGAAGTGCCAGGAAATGTCCCCGGGAAGGGCTGCCGCCTTGGCATAGAGTTCCTGGGGCCGGCTCTCCCCGAACAGCCGCTGGCCGGCTTCATAAGCCTCCATTACCGCTTCCGCCGGATGGAATTTGGAAACTGCCACCAATTTTACATTTGATGGCAGTTCCTCTTTCAACCTTCTTATCGCTGTCGCAATATTTCCCATTATCTATAAATGTCAGTCGCGGATTATCTCCTCCTCTTCTGCTGTTCCTTCAGGGCCTGCTGCTGCATCTTCTGGGCTTCCTCCAGCCTCTGCTGCCACTTGGATTTCGGCAGCGGCTTGTTCGCCGAGGCCGCCAGCTGGGCGTGTATCTTCTTCTCATCGATAAGGAAACGCCTTACGAACCATGTCTGGAACATGGTTATGAGGTTGGAGAGGAGATAGTAGTAGCTGAGTCCGCTCGAGAGGTTGTTGCAGATGAAAAGCATCATCAGCGGCATGAGCCATACGCTCATGAACTTCATCCCGGCCATGTTCGGGTCGTTGGACATCTGGCTCGAGGTCATCTTTGAATAGACGAACATGGAGATGGCCATGAGCAGGGCGAACAGGGAGACATGGTCGCCGTACAGAGGTATGCTGAACGGCAGGTCCAGTATGGAGTCGTAGGCGCTCAGGTCATCCGCCCACAGGAACTTCTGCTGGCGGAGCTCTATGGAGGCCGGGAAGAAACGGAACATGGCATAGAGTACAGGCAGCTGGAGCAGCATAGGCAGGCATCCCCCCATAGGGCTTATTCCGGCCCTCTGGTAGAGCGCCATCATGGCCTGCTGCTTCTTCAGGGCGTCCTCCTGCTTTGGATATTTCTCGTTAAGCTTGTCTATTTCAGGCTTGATGACATTCATCTTCGCCGACGACTTGTAGGACTTCAGGGTCAGCGGCGATATGACAAGCTTTATGAGTATGGTCATTATCAGGATGATGATACCGTAGTTGTGTATGAACTTGCCGAGGAAGTTGAAGGTAGGGATGATCACTCCCCTGCTTATCAGGCCGATCACGCTTCCCCCCAGCGGTATTATCTTCTCGTAGTGCATGTCGTAGGACTTCAGGGTCCGGTAATGGTTCGGGCCGAAATAGAAGTCGAACGGCAGGGTCACCTCACTGCCGTGTTCCAGGGCAGACTGGAGCTTCGCGCTGCACATCATGAGGTTCCTGTCCGGATCCTTCTCGTCATAGAAGCTGATGCTGAAGTCCGCCGAGGAGAA
>JADIMQ010000061.1 GCA_017694655.1 Candidatus Cryptobacteroides merdigallinarum | reverse complement strand
GTGTATAATTTGAACGACAAGCACTTCTGTATCAAGGAAGGAGAGGAGACGCCAATGGTCCCTAATCGTCCTGAATTCGGGACAATCATCAGTCCAATCCCTATTGAGGAAGATGCCATGCCGCAAAGTACTACCGACGGGGCCGCCAACTGTCAGAAGATGAAAAACGAGACGGACTGGCAGACCCATGTGCCGGCATTGAAGTGGGTGGAAGATCTCGCGGCAGCGCAGGGCGTGGCCTGGTACATCCCGGCTATAGACGAGTTGAAGGAGCTTGTTGAATACATGAGCGGGGCCGAATTTACGCAGGTGACTTGGACAAGCGGCAGCGGCACGGAATTTACCATGGAGGCTATATCTCTCGAAAATGCGACAGCCGTGAAAGCCGCATGGGCAGAAGTAAGGAATACTTATGCCGAATATACGAAGGGGCAGTATGTGGTATTTGAAACATATGTTACCGACGATAGTGGCAGCGTGACATCCGAAGGCGATCATCAGGATCGCGTTCAGGATCCGTGGACAGAGATAGGTGACAACTATGCGTACAGATGGCTGTCTTCTACGGTAGGCGAAGGGAAAAAGGGGACAACATCGCTGTATTATATAAGCATGTACGGTGAAACTACGACTTATCCTTTACCTGTAGTCGATTCCAATATGGCCTCATCCATGGCGAGCCAGAGTGCTAATTACATGAATCAGGCCGGCAGCATCCACCCTATCTGCAAATTCTGACGAAGATATTTCCTGAGCATGCGCCGGGACAGGGCATACCCGTTTTCCCGGCGCATGTTCTCTGTCCTTGCGGACAGAAAACCGCAACCCTTTACGAAGTTAACATTGAACTGACTGATGGCAAGAAAACTGATTTTGGCCCTTGCGGGCTGTTTTTTCCCCATTGCGGCGCTTCTGGCGCAAACCGGGCGAGTGGAAGTGACCGGGATCGTCATCGATGAGGAAAGTGTGCCGGTGGCAGGAGCCGGAGTTGTCCTGAAAGGGACGACCATCGGCGTATCCACTGAAGCCGACGGGACCTTCCGTCTCGAAATGGAGTCTCCCGGACCCGAATTCGTGCTCGAATTCTCGTTCATCGGGATGAAGACCCGGGAAGTAAAGGTAAAGCCGCGCGACGGCAGGGCTGACCTGGAGGTAGTCCTCGAGATGGACCAGAACGAACTGGACCAGGTGGTGGTCACGGGTATATTCAACCGCCGCAAGGAGAGCTATACAGGCTCGGCGGTGACCATGAAGGGCGAGGACATAAAGAAAGTATCCACCACCAATATCGCGAAAGCCATCAGTGTCATAGACCCGAGCTTCCGGGTGATGGACAACTTCGAGATGGGATCCGACCCGAACAGGCTGCCGGACATGCGGATGCGCGGCACCTCCACCCTTCCCGGCGGGTCATCGGGAAGCGGTGACCTTGTTTCCCTCCAGGGTGAATACGATACATATCCCAACCAGCCTCTGCTTATGCTCGACGGTTTCGAGATCGACGTGCAGACTATGGCGGACCTTGATCCTGACAGGATAGCTTCCATCACCATACTCAAGGATGCTTCTGCGACTGCAATATACGGCTCGAAGGCTTCCAACGGAGTCATTGTCATAGAGACCCTCGCCCCGAGGCCGGGAGCCATAAACGTGACCTACAGCGGCAGCGTCAGGGTCGAGATTCCGGACCTGTCTTCATACAACCTGATGAATTCGGAGGAGAAGATACTTGTCGAGAAACTGGCCGGCCTGTATCCGGAGAATGACCTGGCTTCACTGCGCGACTACGAGTCCCGTCTCCGGGAAGTACGCAGGGGAGTGGACACCTACTGGCTCTCCCAGCCGTTGAGGACTGCCGTGCAGCATCGTCATGCCGTCACTTTGGAGGGCGGCTCGCAGGCATTGAGGTATAAGCTGTATGCCGGTCTCAACGAGACTCCGGGCGTGATGAAAGGCTCCAAGAGGAGTACGCAGACAGCGTCCCTCGATCTCAGTTACAGGCTCAGCAAATTCCAGCTGAAGAACAGCGTGACGGTGGACAACGCCGTGGGTACGGATAGCCCTTACGGCTCTTTCAGCCAGTACGCCATGCTCAACCCGTATCTCCGCCCGTACGACGAGGACGGAAACGTGAACAAGGTCATGCAGACCTGGAACATGCTTTACTCAGGCAGCGGGAATACGTACGAGATAGCCAATCCGATGTACAATGCCACTTTCCACAGCCTGGACCGTACGACAAGCCTGACTATCAGGGAGCTTTTCAAGCTCGAGTACAGGCCTGCCGACGCCTGGATACTCCAGGCCAATGTTTCCCTGAGCAAGGGAATAAGCAAGGACGAGGTTTTCCGCCCGGGATACCATACGGCATTCAACAATGTGACCGACCCTACCCTGAAAGGAGATTTTTCCCGCGCCCAGTCCGAGTCTTTCAATTATGCCATAGATTTTACCGCCATGTACAACAAGGTTTTCCGGGAAAAACACTATGTCACGGCCAACCTTCGCTATTCCGTGGACCAGAATCAGAGCGAGACTTACGGCGCCCTTGTGACAGGCTTCCCGAACGATACCATGGATCACATCCTTTTCGGCCAGAAGTATTCCGAAAACATGACAGGCTCGGAAAATACTTCGAGGAGCATCGGCGGTGTGCTGACGGCCGGATATTCGTACATGTACCGTTATTCCTTCGACGCCACCATCAGGGTGGACGGATCTTCGCAGTTCGGACGCGACAACCGTTTCGCTCCATTCTGGTCTGCCGGCTTCAAGTGGGACATCACCAACGAGCCGTTCATGAAAAGCGTGGAGTGGATGGATGATCTGGTTTTCGCCACTTCCTACGGTATTACCGGCACCCAGGGCTTTGCCCCTTACCAGTCGAGGCAGGTGTATTCATACTCCGACCTGATGCAGTATTACCTTTCATCCGATGCCACCGGTATCGAACTCGTGGCACTGGGCAACGACAAGTTGAAATGGCAGCAGACCGCCACCTGGAACACGAGGCTGGAACTCTCACTGCTCAAGGGACGGATTACCGCCAGGGCCGAATATTATATAAAGAATACTGAAAATTCCCTGGCACAGATTACTTTGGCTCCGTCTTTGGGTTTCAGCAGCTATCCGGCCAACATGGGAACATTGCAGAATCAGGGCGTGGAACTCAATATCGCCTTTATCCCTTACAGGAACGAGGCCAAGGAAGCATACTGGGTGATTTCCGCCAACGGTTCCCATAACAGGAACAAGCTGACACGCATCTCCGAAGCCCTTTCGAGAATGAATGAACTGAATGCCAGTACCGAATCCATCAGTCCGCTGCCGCGATATGTGGAAGGACGGTCCACTACTGCCATCTGGGCCGTGAGGTCGCTCGGGATAGACCCTTCTACCGGAGATGAAATCCTGCTGAAACGAGACGGCTCGGTCACCAGCGAATACGATCCGGTGGATGCAGTCATCTGCGGGGATACCGAGCCGAAATGGCAGGGAAACGTGAACACTTCGTTCAACTACATGGGCTTCGGCATAAACCTCGGATTCACCTACCGTTTCGGAGGACAGATGTACAACTCCACCCTCGTGCAGAAAGTGGAGAACGCCGACCTGAGATACAACGCCGACCGCCGCGTGCTCCAGCTCAGATGGCAGAATCCCGGGGATGTGGCACAGTACAAGAGGCTGACCAACTCTGCCAACGGCTCCAACACACAGCAGACTTCGAGATTCGTCATGAACGAGAATCTTTTCCAGATGAGCTCCCTGTCCCTTACTTACAGGATGGACAACAACGAATATCCGTTCCTGAGACGGCTCCATATCTCGTCCATGAGATGGTCTTTCAACATGGAGGACATATTTTACCTGTCTTCCATAAAGAGGGAGAGAGGTACCGATTATCCGTTCTCCCGGCAGTTCGCGCTTTCGCTTAATCTTGTATTCTGATGATGGAGGGTTTTATTGTGAAAAAGATATTTATTCCGCTACTTTTGCTTGTACCGGCGGCTCTTTCCACCTCATGCGGCGAATGGCTTGATGTACAGCCAAAGACTTCCGTTGAGGAGGAGGACCTCTTTTCCCGGGAGTACGGCTTCAAGGACGCCCTTACAGGATTCTACATAAAGATGGGCAAGACGGGGCTTTACGGGCAGAATTTGACATATTATTACATGGACATGCTCGGAGGCCTGTACGAGAGCGCTCCGGATGTCTACGACTGGTCCACTATCTATGCCTATGACGGTACATACCAGTCCACTGTCAACAGCATATATTCGGATATCTACAACGTAATCGCGAATATAAACAACTTCCTGAAGTTCGTCGACCAGAACAGGCAGGTCATAACTACGGAAAATTATTATGAGACGATGAAGGGCGAGGCGCTCGGCCTGCGTGCCTTCCTGCATTTCGACCTGTTGAGGCTTTTCGGTCCGGTGTACAGGGAAAATCCCCAGGGTGACGCCATCCCGTACAGGCTGTCTTTCGACAACGTTGCCACCCCCGTACTTCCCGCGTCGGAGGTCCTGGATCTTGTCATTGCCGACCTTCTTGAGGCAGAGAAGCTGCTCGACGGGCATGACAGCGAGATTTTCGACTATGACAATTCCGCGGACCCGTTCACGGAAATGCGCCAGATGCGCATGAACGTATGGGCGGTCCGTGCGATGCTTGCCAGGGCCTACTGCTACAAGGGGGATGACGAGAGCAGGGAGCTTGCCCGGCAATATGCGATAGATGTAATAGAATGCGGGCATTTCACCCTTTCTTCATATGACAATATTACGGTTGCCCCCATATTGCCTTCGGAACAGATATTCTCACTGTACATCGACGACTATTACCAGATCGTCGACGAAGTTTTCGTGAACGCCAGCGCCTCGAATATCCTCAGCGCGTACGAGTCTACGGTAAGGACATGGTATGAAGGCGATACGGATGCCCGCTACCGTACTTTCCGCAGGGTCAGCGTAGACGGGGGCCAGTACAAGAGGGTAAGCCAGAAATACCGGCAGGACAATTATTCATCTTCGCGGGACACTTATTCCGGACTCAACTCCCAGCCTCTGATCAGGCTGCCCGAGATGTACTATATCGCTGCCGAATGTACGGCAAATCCGGAGACCGCGGCTTCGTATCTTGACGAGGTAATATCCACACGTACAGGAAGATATGACGTTACCGTGACGACAGGATTCGACCAGACGGATACGCGCTTGATTTACGGCGTGGACACCGGCCAGACTGTCCGCACGAACGAGCTGATGAAAGAGTATCTCAAGGAGTATTACGGCGAGGGGCAGTTGTTCTTCTTCTATAAGAGATTCGGTTTCAGGGTATTCCCGAACTGTCCCGTGGACGAGATGAACGAGGCTCGTTACAAGATGCCTCTGCCTGATGATGAATATACTTTCGGAAACAACAATTAGACAATGAAAGCAAAATACGTTTCGATATTTTTCGCGCTTGCCTTCGCCTCCGTATCCTGCAAGGTGAATGACATAGGGCTGTACAGCGATGAAAATCCGAGGATAGAGTTCGCCGGACCGGTGACATATACTTTTTCCGACGATGAATATCTCAATGCGCATATCCTCGACGGGGAGGAATATTCCGAAGTGAAATTCACTGCCAGGCTGATAGGCTATTTCCTGGAGGCGCCCCGGACTTTTGCCGTGACATCGGAGCCGATAGCGTCCGCATTCAATCCGGTGTTCCGATTCGACAACCCGTACACGTTCCCGGCTGAGCAGTCTGAATACGCGGCTGCTTTCAGGGTCAGGTGCCCTGAGAGGGAGGACGTGTCCACAAGGGAAACGACCAATACCGGCCAGGCGTACATAGTATATGACAATTCTTCCGCGTACCAGCAATTTGGGGAAGGCAGGGTGGAAAACCTCGCATGCAGGGTGGATGTCGTGCTGCAGATTTATCCGACCGACTGGAACAGCGCTTTCTGGGGGAGCTACAGCACTTCCAAATATCTTCTTATGATGGAAACGTTCGAGGCCGTGCACGGGGACATACAGCAGACTGCCGGGAACAAGACCCGGATAAGGGAAGCCTATGCAGCCTACAAGTCGGCCAACGGTCCGCTGTACGGGGATGACGTAGCATCGGAGACCGAGATATCATTCCCTGACTGACAGCCTGTTTTAAAATTCAAGAAAAACCGATCCTGTTATTATGAAATACGGAATTTTCAGAAACATACTTTTATTCTCCTTTATCATTGCCCTGCCGTCCTGCTATCAGGATCTCGGGAATTATGAATACAAGGAAATAAACGAGATAGTCATAACTCCGGGGAAATATTCATTCATGCCTCCGGCTCCTGGAATGACTGCTACCGTCACCATCGATCCGGAAGTGTCCCAGACGATGACAGAAGGGACCGCCAACCTCTCATACGAATGGCGTCGCCAGGTGACCGCGGTATCATGGGAAACAGTCTGCAATGACCCTGTCTACAACATGGAGGTGACATCTGCGGATGTCTCGGCCATAAATCTTATCTTTGCCGTGACGGATACCGATCTCGGTATCACTACATATGCGGAGATACCGGTGATTCCGGAATTCGCATTCAGCCAGACATGGTTCCTGCTTCAGAATGTGAACGGGCAGGCGGTGCTCGGCACAGTGGACGGGGAGGGTGATACAAGGGGCGTCAACCCTGACATAAGCACCCAGATTTCCGGACTTTCCCTGACCGGAAGCCCGAAAGGACTCGGAATCAACCCGTTCCGGAGAAGCAATTCCATATTTTCCGGGATGGCGTCTTACGAGATACTGCTCGGCGTGTTCACTTCCTACAAGCCTTACATATTGAATGGCTCCACGCTTGCCGAGCACTCTCTGAACTATTTCAGGCTTCTGTACGGAAAGACCGTGTCGGGTGACATGACTTTCTCCCCGGAACTGATGGACGGACAGCGGAACGGCTTTGCCATCATCGACGACGGCCGTCTGTGGTATGCTGTCCCGGACGAATATTCCCTAATGTATGCGGTCAATATTTCCGATGAACTCGGAGGCGGAGACACCTACAGGGCTGAAGACCTCTGCCATTATACGAGGTCGCAGCATCTGCTGCTTTATGACGGGCTCGGAAACAGATTCCTCCGTTACAGCAATGCCAATGACCTCGGCATGGGCTACAGCGACAGACAGAGCATCGTCGAGGGTGGGTCGGCAGAGTATGAGACCTATCGTACGGGCACACGCAACAACCGCGATGTGATCGAATCCATAGGCGAGGGCAACAGGCCGAACGTCTTCGACCCGGAAAATATTCCGTCAGGTTTCGTAATCGACGACATGAGCCGTTCTACCGGAGACATGATGACAAATATTGTCGCTACGGGACATACAGGCAACACTCTCCACATATACGAGTTCTGCATGTATGCAATGGTGGATGCCGCCGAGGGCTCTGCCACGCTTCCATATTGCAGCAATTCCTGGACTGTTTCCGCGGAGGGCGACCTGTCGGTTTATCCTGGCAGGGTGCCGGTCACCACATCGTATTATTTTACGAGGACCATATTCTATGCGGCTGGAAACAATATCTACAAGGTGGACCTTACCGTGGATTCGCCTTCTCCGGAACTAGTCTGGACTGCCGAAGATCCTTCTGCCGTGATTACCGGACTCAAGTTCAAGTCCGACTATGAGGATATCGCGTATAACGGCGGCTCTGCAAGCGGCTCTTACGAATATAAGGGCATAACTCATCAGCTCGGTGCAGTGGTGCGTCATGCCGACGGAAGCTGTGACCTTGCGGAACTGGTCCTTACCGCGGCGGGCGAGATAGAGCGCAACGATGTCGGCGAGTCGGAAGTCCTCGTATTCGAGGGCTTTACGGAAGTGGTGGATTTCGTATTTTCATTCAGGGACATAATTAACTAACGGCTGTCCGATGAACTTCATTGCTGGCTTGACGGCAGCTGTCTTGTTGTGCGGTGCTGTCCGGATGTCCGCCGCGGACCGAGAGCCGTTTCCGGCGCCTGTCCGCGAGGACAGTCCGGAGACGGTGATGTGGGTGCTGCCGGACAGTTTGATGTCCCGGGATTTCAGCCTGTTTACCACAGTCATCGGGACTTCCGCCAAACCTGGCAGGGAAGACAAGTTCGGCTATCCTGGAGACCGTTTCGGCCCTATGATTCTGCGCTTCGTGAAAGACGGAGGCGATGTGGTCCTCCAGCAGGCCGTCTCTCCCGGCGTGACACCGGATTTCCCGGAAAATCTGCGCCGGCTCTGTTCCGAGACAGGCTATGTGGACGTATGGCGTTTCCCCGTGTCCGAAGATACGGACGGAGGCACCGTCATCAATGTGTCTTCATGGTTGGATGACGACTATTTTTTCGGACTCCAGGCATATTCCTTTCTTCTCAGGATAGGGCAGAGGGTGTCTCCCGCTTCGGGAAGTCCGTCGGGCCGCACGGAAATCGTGCACCGGGACGGCCAGGTCATTGTCCGCTCCGATCTTAACTATGCTCCCATGCCTTTGCCGGGTGTCAGCCGCGACACGTCGAGATGGAGGATAGGGACATGCCTTACTCTGCTGCCTCCCCGGACAATGAAGCCGGTGTATGCCGATGCGCGCGTAGGATATTTCCATGTGCCGTCCTGGAAACCCGGGGCTTCCGGCATGGATATCGTCAAGGTCCCTGCGGTGAAGAAGTTCCGCAACGGGGTGACCCTTCATGTATTTCCGGGCTTTCCGGAGCATCTTCTGCCTTCCGTGCGGCGGGCCGTGGAAAACTGGGACAGAATTTTCCGCTGCTGCGGACTTTCCGGGCATGTCCGGCTTGTGGAGCCTTCGGAGGAAGACATGGCGTCCGGCAAATATAGCGTGGACGATGCACGCATCTCATGGATAAAATACAATAATGCACCCTGTAATGAAAATGCCTATGGTCGCAACTATGCGGATCTGAGGTCAGGTGAGATTCTCTGTGCATGTCTCGGCGTGTTCAGCGGTGTGGACCGGAATATCCGTGGATGGTATCTGTCGCAGACCGGGGATATCGGTCCAGTTCCGGAGGACATGTACAACGCCTTGTTCGAGATGGCCGTGACGCATGAGATAGGGCATATTCTCGGACTCGAACACAACTTCTACGGGAGCCGGATGTTTTCCGTCGGGGAACTCCGGGATTCCGCCCTCATGTCCCGCATGTCGCACGGCAGTTCCATCATGGACTACATGCGGCTTAACTATGCCGCCATGCCAGGGGACGGTATAGCTCCGCTCGATCTCGTGCCCGGGACAGGTCCGTACGACAGGGCTGCCATGGTGTGGGCATACGGGGACAGGCACGCCGTGAGGAAATGGTGCAGGAATTTCGGGGCATGGAACGGCCATTTGCCGGGGACCGGGAAAACATATTTCAGGGACGATATGGCGGCCTTTATGTTCAGCGAGGACAGCCTCCGGTATCTTTCTTCCTCTGCCCGCGATATCCAGGTGCTTTCCGAAGACCTCGGCTCGGATCCGGTTTCAACGGCATGGCTCGGCATGGAGCACATCCGCACGGCGCTGGATTCCCTTCATAAGGCCGCCGAAGACGGACGGCAGGCGGCTGACAGCGCCTTTGCGGTTACCGCCCTGAAAAAACAGTACAGACAGTTCGTCGGACATGCCGTCTCGCATTTCGGAGGGGTTATGAGAATTCCGGACGGAGACGGGAATGTCGTGACTGTGCCTGTAGACAGTGCGTCCGTATCCGCTGCGGCGGAATTCGTGGACAGATTCGTATTCAATCCTCCTTCATGGGCAGGGGATATGACGGACGGGGATTATGCCGCGGAAGTCCGCTCCATGATAGAGCGCAGGACCGTCCGCCGTGCAAAACCGGAAGGGAGGCGGGAGCCTGATACCTGCGGAGGCGTTTTTTATGTTGCTGATTCCTGTCGTGTGGCGGGGCAGGCTTCACCTGCCGGTGCCGCAGGCGATGCGGAAGGTATCTCGGGAAACGGTGACTTCCGGGTGAAGGTCGCGGACGGGACAGTAGTCCTCGAGACTGGGGCTCCTGGCAGATTCCATGCAGCCGTGCAGATAGATTCGGGTGCAGGGCTCAGGGCCAGGCCGCTTTCCTGCGTGTCATTCGATGCGGAGGGCATGGCCGACATTACCGGCATCCTGTCGGGCATCCTTGCGGAGAACGATTCAGGACAGGATTTGGGTCTGACGTCCTTTCCTGACGGAGACATGTTCCGCAACGCCTCATGCAGCGCTTCGGAAAACGGCTGGCTTATAAAGGTCAGGACCATGCCAAGATACGGGCGGAGCAGTACGGTAGCCGAAATGGTGCCGCGCTCCGGAAGCATTCCGGTGACCTTGTCGTTCAGTGTCTCGAGATTCCGGGAGACTGTCGCGCCTACGGTCATTGCCGTCGACAGGTCACTGCCCGGGCCTTACCGGAGGACTGTCCTCAGGACCGTGAGGCAGTATGGCAGGGACAGCGGGACAGGGACAGACGCGGTTGTTGTCAGTCAGGTCCGTGCAGATTGTCCGGCAGCCGTCTCTTTCGATATTGCCGGTCCGGGGGTGGATGTATTCTGCGTTCCCGGTTTCTTCCGGGTGAATATAGGCGCACTCGGCTTCCATGACAGGGACAGCCTGCAGTCCGCTCTGCGGCGGGCTCTTGACGCATTGAGGATGAGCCCAAAAGGACTTTAGGGTCCCCCTCAAACGTCTTTCTTCGAAACCATTGACGAACAGAGAGCAATTGTGCTTGCACGAATTGCCGAAGTGAGGATATGGAAAAACTACAGTTTAACCTGGACCCATCCAAACCCAAACCCCCTGCAACCCCTGTCAGGGGATCCCGCATCCTCCGGCCGGGATGACAGTGACGCAGCCGCGTCCTCCGGCCGGGGCCGTTTCCCGGATAATTGCAGGTTTTTGCCGCCTTTTCGTGCCATATGAAGATACTGTTCCAAAAAGTGTGTCTGAGATAGAGGGATAAAAAAAAAGTCTACAGATTTTTTAGATTTGTAAAAGCAAAAAGAAACAAAAACTAAAAAAGGAGTAGACTTTATGGAGTTCACAAAGGAACAACTTTCCGAGCTAATATGCA
>JADIMQ010000060.1 GCA_017694655.1 Candidatus Cryptobacteroides merdigallinarum | reverse complement strand
CCACTGACTGTTGCACTTCGATGTTGAATCTACAACATTTTCGAGAGCAGGTTCCCGGGGCGGAAGCAAATTCCGCCACACACCCTTCAGGTGCACCGGAACGGGCAAGACGCCTCCTGCCAGGCCCACCTATATCGGGAACCAGATGAAGACGGCGGCATCCCACAGGGCATGCGAAATGACGATGGCCGGGAGGCGGGACGGGAAGAACCGGTACAAGGCACCCCAGGCCGCGCCGGCGACGAGGGCCGCCATCACGAGCATGAAATTGAAGGACGGGATATGGACGGCGGCATAGAGCAGGGTCGCGACGGCAAATCCTGCATTCCTGCCGAAGCATGACGACAGGGTCCGCTGCACATAGCCCCTCCAGAATATCTCCTCTGCCGGACCTATCAGGAAAAGCATCAGGGCCGAAAGGAGCCAAGGGGAAGCCCCGGACCGTATCCCGTAGATAGCCTCTACCTGCGGGCGCGCAAAGTCGAAAAGCAGGGAGGAGACCCTGTCCCCGAGCCAGAACACCGCCCACAAAGCCACGGCCACCAGGACTCCGGCGGCGATATCGGACATTTTCCAGGACGGGAACATCCTCCGCCACCCTCCTCCCAGCAGAAAGGACAGGCAGGAAAGCACTGTGGCGGAAAGGGACATCATCAGCCAGAAGCTGACATGAGGCGCGGTCCACGGGGAAAACATGACCGCCCACAGGCAGGCTGCAGCGGCAATGGAAAACACCAGGCCCTTCATCGCACCAGGCCGGTAAGGATGAAGGAGGCCGCCAGCATGATGCTGAAGACCATCTGCAGCTGGGCCGTGGCCACATCAAGGACGGAAATGGCTGCCGCGCCCTCCCGAAAATACCTGACGGCTGTCCTTACATTCCTGATTGCGGGGAAGACTGCAAGCCAGGCAAGAAGGCACCAGGCCGGGAAGTCCCCGGAGACGACACAGCCGCTTACCCAGAGGAACGGGAACAGTATCTCGATGCAGTAAAGCCATACAGAGGCCCTGCCGCCTATCTTCATGGCGAATGTGCTGATATGGGCCCGGCTGTCGGTGCTGATGTCACGGGTATTGTTGCAGTGGAGGATTGCCACGGTGATAAGCCCCACAGGCACCGCGATGAGAAGGACCTGCCAGTCTATTTCCAAGGTCCCGGCATAGACGGTACCCACGGTCGGCAGAAGGGCGTAGGCGATGAATATCACGACATCCCCGAGGGCGTTGTACTTCAGGAACGGGTAGAGCACTGAACAGGCCAGCCCCGCCAGGCCTATATACAGCAGGGGCATCCCGGTCCTGAGCCACAGGCCTGCCCCGGCCAGCAGGGCAACGGCCAGCAGCGACAGGGAGAGCGTGAATATCTCCGCGGGGGAGAACTTCCCGGAAGTCAGCGTCCTGACCCCGAACGTGTCTCCGGAGTCGACTCCCTTCCGGTAGTCGAAATAGTCGCTCCAGGTATTGCCTGCAGCATGGAATATCACTATGTTGACAAGAGCCCATATACCGTTCACCCAGTCCACATCCCCGTGGAAGGCGAACATATAGGCGAGAGATACGATTACCGGCATCGCTGAAGCCGGGAATGACCACGGGCGCACCGCAATGATCCAGTCCTTGAAAGTATGTTTCCGCATAACTGTCTGTTTCCGTTAAACATAAAAGTGCCGAAGATATATCTTCACCCCTCCCCGGCTCCGGCACCCGGGCCGTCGGAGGAAGCTGCAAATATAGGATTTTTAAAAATACCGCACTTTTTACGCAAACTTTTATTATATTCAGCCTCCGGCAATATGCACCGCGGCCCGGACAGGATTTGTGTGCGCCGGGCCGGTGCCTGTAACAATTAAAGACATTGACATGATGAAACGTACTCTGATTTTTCCGGCAGCCGCCGTATGCGCTGCCGTAGCCGTTACCTCCTGCGGGAATAATAATTTCACTGCCGGCACGATAGAAATTGCCGAAAAGATTGCGCTGGCCGACGGGAGGGCCGACAGCCTCGACTTCAAGATCTCCGCGGAATTCCCGCGTACCGGTCTCGGGAAAGAGGCCGGGATGAAGATATCCTCGGCCATCACGGAAGCCCTCTTCGGGGAAGAATACATGAGCATGGACCCGGAGGCCGCAGCGGAGGCATACAAGGCCGGGCTCGAGAATGACTACAGGGAGACGAACCTCCCGATGCTTGAGGTCGAGGGGCTGCAGGACTCGTTCATGGGATGGACGGACTACACGGAAGGGAAGTTCACGGCCTCCCGCAAGGACATACTGTCCTATACGGCAGTGAAATACACCTATACGGGAGGGGCACACGGCATGACCTCCGAAGTCGCGCTGAACTTCGACAGGAAGACAGGTGACCTCATCACGGAGGAGAATTTCTTCAAGGACGGGTATGTGCCGGCCCTGACAAAACTCCTTACCCGGCACCTGCCGGAAGCGCTCGACAGCCCTGCAGACACCGCCGCCCTGTTCCTCAAGGAGATAGAGCCGAACGGCAACTTCAGCATCACGGACAGCGGCATCACCTATATATACAACCAGTACGAAATCGCCCCCTACTCCATGGGAATCATCAGGATATCCATCCCGTGGGAAGAGATAGAGGGTTTGTGACACCAGGGAATTTCCCGAAAAACCGCAAGGCCATGGAAGACACGCCGGACTGGATAGTATCCACTATCGACAACAAGATAGTCTCCGTATCGCTCGACTATCGCATCTTCACCGACATAATGAGGTCAATCTCGTGGGTATCGGCCGACAGCATATCCGAAATCCGGTGCACGAAGGTCCCCATGGAGGAAATAATGCGGATGGCCCGCACCCTGGCATGGGAAGACCTGCGGCTGTTCGGGAGTGATTTCCAGAAAATGGTATGGAAGAAACTGTTCGGGCTCACCCACCGGGAGGGGGCGCGGGAGTCTCTTCCGGATACTTCTGGCCGTCTCTCCCCGGAAGAGGGGACCGGACCGGTCCAGCCGCGCCTGATGAGCTACACTGACTTCGCGGCAATGTGCGGGAAAAGTTCCGGGGCCAGGGCCGTGGCGCATGCCGTCGGGCAGAATCCGGTCGCCATCATCATCCCGTGCCACCTCATTGTCCCGAAAGAGACAATGGACAGGCTCGCGGAGATCGAGCGCCAGGCGGAAAACTCCCTTTTCGGCACTGACGGGCTCATACTTGACCCCGGCCTGGACTTCGGGGAATACAGGTACGGGAAAGAAATGAAAAAGAAAATAATCCTTGAAACATTCAGGAACAGCAGTACGCCGTACAGCCAGGAGAAGTCCTGTCCGGACGGCACTGCATGACTGTAGACAAACTGCAACCTTGCAGGACTTGCAATCGGCCTTACCCTCGTACTTATCCACATAGTGTGCATACCTATCACTGGGACTTCCGTAAATCCGGCCAGGAGCATAGGTCCGGCCATCTTCGAAGGCGGGACAGCCCTCAGCCAGCTCTGGCTCTTCATAGTGGCGCCTCTTGCCGGCGGGGCACTCAGCGCAGCCGTCTGGAAAGGGCTCGGAGGCTGCGGCAAGGCACAGTAAGCCACAGCAGGGATTCCGCGTCAGGCAGCAGCAATGTCGTTCCTGACGCAGAGCCCTGCGTATGTAAGCCCGCCGCCGAAGCCGAGAAGGGCAAGGATATCCCCTTCGCCTATCTTTCCGTTCTCCAGAGCCTCGTTCCAGGCCAGCGGGATGGATGCAGCCGAGGTATTGGCGTATTTCCTCACACTTTCGGAACACTTCTCCATAGGGATGCCCATGATCTTGAAGGCAGCCTCAAGCATCCTGTAGTTGGCACTGTGTGGCAGGAAGCAGGAAATTTCGGACAATTCGAATCCGTTTTCCCTGACGACACGCGGAAGTTCCCGCGTCAAGGTTCCCAAGGCCCATTTGTAGACAGCCTGCCCGTTCTGGTGGAAGCGCCCGTCGGCCTCCACCTGCGCACCGTCGATATCAGTCTGGTTCCCCGTGAGATAGATTTCCTTCCCCTTGTCCCCTTCAGTCCCTGTCACAGGAGCGAATATGCCGTTATCCTCGGAATTCTCCACAAGGACTACACCGGCGGCATCCCCGAAAAGGATACAGGTGTTCCTGTCTGAAAAATCCACTACCTTAGACATTGTGTCGGCCCCGAAAACGAGAATCTTCCGGTGGGTCCCGGCGGCGATGAGACCTTTCGCCAGAATCAGGCCGTAGCAGAAACCCGAACAGGCACTGGAAATGTCCAGGGCCCCGGCGCTGTGGATGCCGAGCCCGGCCTGTACCCGGCTGGCGGTGTTCGGGACAGTATGGTCGGGAGTCATGGTAGCCACAATGACGAAATCCACGTCCCGGAGGTCCTTCCCGTAACGCTCCTGCAGGTTGCGGGCCGCCCCGATACACAGGTCGCTCGTATATTCGTCCTCCGAGGTGAAATGCCGTTTCTCTATACCGGTACGCTCCCGTATCCAGGTGTCGGATGTGTCAAGATATTGTTCGAAAAAAGAATTGTCAGCCACTCGCTGTGGGCAATAGACTCCGATTGAATTTATTATAGCTCCCATTTTAATATCGTTTGCGCCGCCGGAGATTCTGAGACTGCGCAAGACAAGACGGACGCCGCCCGCAAGGGCCATAAAACGTGCCGGAGGGAGACTCCGGATATGTCTTCTTCCTGTCCTGCCGGTAGATCTTATTCGTCTGCAAATTCCATCGGCTGATGTTGTGCGCCACAAACATACTACTTTTGGAGCACAATTCCAAAAGGCACCGGACTTTTGGCCCGTTCCTCCCCACAAACAGATGAGGCTAGTTCTTGAGATAGTAAGTCACGGTGGTCACGACACGCACCTTCTTTATGTAAGGGGTGTTGCTGTCACGGTCACTTATTGTGAAAGTCCCCTGGTTTGCAGTCTTTATCTTGCCGAGACGGCTGCCTGAATCCTTGGCGAACTTGTCGGCAGCCTCACGGGCGTTCTTCGTGGCATCCTCTATCATGCCAGGCTTGATGCCGTTGAGTCCCTCGAACTGGAACTGCACCTGGCCGTCCCAGCTGTTGCCGGTGCCGACAATGCCCTTCTTCAGGAGTTCTGACTGTTTCGGCATGAGGGCGAGGACCGTGTCCACATTGCCGGTGCATACCGTCACGACACTTTTCGTGAAATAGCGGTAAGTCCTGTCATTGTTCCCATACTCCTGGGCATACTTGTCGGAGATGGTCGGCAGGGAAACCGATATCTCGTCCGCGGAGATACCTCCCGAAGTGAGGAATTCCATGATTTCCTTCGTGTTCCTGTCGATTTGAGAATAGACTGCATTCAGGTCGTTGCCTACCACCGTAAAAGGTATAGGCCATATTACCTTGTCCGCCTTCACTTCCATCTCGCTAAGGCCCTTGACATTGACAGTCCTGTCATAAGCACGGAACTTGGATACTGCAACCGGGATCATTGCCCCGAGGATTACAAGCCCTGTCAGGAGACAGACGGCTAAAAAATTGTTGTTTTTCATGACTTTTCAATATTAATAACTTACAGACATAAATTCAAGGCGTGCTCATTGTCCCTCCCGGGCAGTACGCCCGAGGTATTCCTGCAGGATATTCCGGTACTCCACCTTCCTGTCCGTGAGGTCGGACTCCGCCTGCGCCAGGCTGGCCTGCACTTGCAGGAGGTCGGAAACAGCCACCATGCCGGCCTTATACTGCTCCTTCATCTGGTACAGGAGGACCTCGGCAAGGTCCCTGTTCTCCTGTGCGACCTGCACCTGCTCCCAGGCCGCCGTAAGATCCATCCACAGCTTGTGTATCTGAAGCTCGAGCTGCTTCTGCAGATACATCCTGTCATTCTCCGCCTTCTGTATCCTGGCATCAATCCTCTGCATCTTCCGGGCGGTCTTGCCCCAGTCCGAAATAGGAATCTGGACCATACCGAAGACAAGGCCGTTCATGGAGCCCTTGTCAATGAAATTGTTGTATCCGTATGAGGCTCCCACGGCAATCTGCGGCAGGGTCTCCCCCACCGCCATACGCTTCTCAAGCCTCCCGGACTCCACGGATATGTCCAGCAGCCTGGCCTCCTCCTGCTCCATCGCCACCTCATCCTCCGGACGGTAACAGTCCTCCGGCGGAAGCAGTTCAGGAAGCTCATCGACGAGGCGGATGTCATCTATATAAGGGACAGAATCCCTGCTGAAGGTCCGGTAAGGGTTGTAATCAACCCCTATAGAGTTGAAAAAGTTCATCTTGGCAAGCCTGATTCCGTTCTCCAGGCTGATTTTCCCGGCTTTCAGACCGTTCATCTTCATCCGGACCTGCAGCAGGTCCGTCTCCACGGCAAGTCCGGCCCCGGAAGCCGACAGGACATCCCTGTAGAGCGTATCCAGCAAGGCCCCGGCTTCCTCGAGCGCCTTCATCTTCTCCCCGAGGGAGACTATCTGCCAGTAGCCGTCATCGACTTCCTCCCTGGTCTTCCTCAACTGTATGCTCTGCTGCAGCGACGCGGCTTCCACCCCGAGGCCGGCCAGCCTGTTACCTGTCACTATCCTTCCTCCGGCAAAGACCGGCTGCACTGCCATGACACTGGCGGACACCCCCTTGTGAAGGGTGGAATAATAAGGGGAAAAGCCCAGGCCGGGAGCAATGGACTCCACCAGGTTCTGGAGGTTATGGGTAAAGTCCGAATGCCCGAGGATGTCCGTGACCCCTATCTCGAGCAGGGGGTCGAAGGCGTAGAAGGCCAGCGCATTCACTGACACCTTCGGGAAATACTCCGCAAAAGCCTCGCGTTTCTGGGCCACGGCAGCGGAGACATCCAGCCCTGCGTTCAGCACAGCGGCATTGTTCTGCATCGCGAACTCCCGGCATTTCTCCACAGTGAGCTCCAGCACCGGGCCAGCAGTGTCCCGCATGCAGGAGACACTGTCCGGGAGCTCCGCAGCCCGGCATAGGCTCCGCCCTCCGCAGAGGGCCGCAATGGATATAATTATAAAGCTAATCCTTTTCATCCCTCACCACCTTGACTTTTGAATTCTTGAAAATCTGCCAGTAGGAGACAGGCATCATCAGGACTATCAGGAATATGGAGAGCATGGTACCGAAGCATATCACGACACCCATCGGCATCCACAGGGCATCGCCGCTGATTATCATCGGGAGCACGCCCAGGGCCGTGGTGCACGAGGTAAGGAAAATCGGCCTCATCCTCCGTTTGCCAGCCTCTTCCGCAGCAGTCTTGACGTCGTATCCATGGACAAAGCGAAGTTCCTCGGCATATTCGTACATTATGATTCCGTTCCGGACTATGATACCCACCAGGCTTATTAGCCCGAGCACCGAGGTCATCCCGAAATCCAGACGGAAGAGCCACATGCCGAAAAAGGCGCCGAACAGGCACAGGGAACTCATGAGCAGGGTCAGGAAAGCAAGCGATGCCTTCTTGAAATGCACAAGCAGGAAGAAGAACAGGACAGCCACGGCACAGATGAAGCTCAGGAATATCTCAGGCCCCACGTCCTTGTTCATCGCGGACAGGCCGCCGTAGGAGACGGTGACCCCTTCCGGGAGCTCCGGTTCTATCTCCGACTCTATGAAAGCCTTGATCTTCTTCATGGCCACAGGCTGGCTGCAGCCGTACTTCATGTCAGCCCCTATCGTGACGGACTCCTCGCCGGCAGTCCTCGCATAAGTCTCCGGCGCCCAGCCCGGACGGATGTCGGCCACCTGACGGAGAGGCACCGAGACGCCCGGCATAGTGGTAGGGACTATCTGGTTAGCTATCACGTCATAGTCCATGTCCTTGTTGACGACATCGCTGTAGAGGTTGACCGGCACCTTCTTGTCGGCCTCCCAGAGAGTGGCGATGGTCTGTCCGTTGAAGGCCCCGGAAAGAGACAGGGAAAGCATGGTCTTGTTCACGCCGAGCCTTGCAGCCTCGTCCGGGTCAAGGGTGATGTCCACCGAGGATACATAGTCGTCGCTGTCGCTGTGTATCCATTTCAGGATATCGTCCATGGTGTACATGTAGCTCTTTATCTTCTCGGCCACAAGGGCAAGGACCTCCTGGTCGGGGCCTTTCAGCACCACTGCCACCGGGGAGGTGACGGCCTGGTAGTCCATCTGCTTGAACCTCACGAGGGCACGCGGGAAATAATGCTCATACTTCCCCTCATACTCGCTCAATATGGCCTCTGTGGCAAGGTTGGAAGTCGTATTGACTATGAACTGGGCGTAATTCTGGCTCGGGAGCTGCGGAGCATACGTGGCGTGGAAACGCGGGGAGGATGTCCCCACGAATGCGGTCACCGACTTCACCCGCCTGTCGGCAAGCAGGATCTTCTGCAGCGAGTCGCTCACCTGGGCGGTCTGGTCAAGGCTTGCGTTGCCGTCCAGGTATATCTCCACCGAGAAACAGTTCCTCGCCGCCTTCGGCATCATCTGGATGTTCAGCTGGGTGAACATCAGGATCCCGAGCCCCACGGCGACCGCCCCTATAAGCAAGGTTATCTTCGGGAACCTGAAGCATATGGCCTGCATCCTCTCGTAGCCGTTCTGCATGGCGTCGAAGAATTTCCCCTGCAGCCTCGCGAACCAGCCGTTGCCGGAAGTCTGGGCGGTCTTTATGTACCTTACCTCGAGGGACGGGACAACCAGCATCGCATAGATGAGGGATATGCTCAAGGCTATGGCGACCACCCACGGGAAAGTGGTGACAAAATCGCCGAGATAACCCGTTATTATGCCTTTCACCGGAAAGAACATGGCACAGATGGCGAAAGTGGCCATGAACATGGGCATGAACAGTTCCTTGGCACTCGCTGCCGCCGCATCCACCTGCGACATCCCTTTCGCAAGGTTGCCCATGTAGCCGTCCATCGTGATTATGGAGTCGTCCACTATCATGCCCAGGACAACTATGAGCGCGGCAAGGGAGACGGTATTCAGGTCAATGCCTGTGACGAACATGACGGCCAGGGCCAGCGCAGTACATACGGGAACACCGGAACTCGCTATCAGGGCCGACTTGATGGGGAAGAGCATCAGCATCACCACGATGACCACCAGCATGGATATTACAAGGTCCCTGAGGAAAGACACCACCGAGGCCCCGACCACCTTCGGCTGGTCGGTTATCTTGCTCATGCTCACGCTTTCCGGCAATGTCCGCGAGAATTCCTCCAGGACCTTGTCCACTTTTGTGCCGAAAGCGACAATGTCGTTGTCCAGGCGCATCTCCACGGATAGAATCACCGCGGAACGTCCGTTATAGTCGATACGGGAGGACGGCTCCTTGTAGCGCCTCTCGATCGTGGCCACGTCCCCGAGCCTGACGACATTCCCGAGAGGGTCGGAATAGATGATCTTCCCGGCGATTTCCTGCTCCGAGGCAAGGGGGCTGGCTATATGCAGCGGAGAATTCACATAGTCCGTCTTGAAGGTGCCGCTCGGCATCTGGATACCGGCCATCTGGTAATCGGCCATGAGGGTTGCCGGGCTTATCCCGTAGGAAGACAGCTTCTCCATGTCCACATTCACGGCGATCTCCTCGGTCTGGGACCCTATTATGGAGACATTGGCCATCTCCGGGATTTCCCGCAGCCTCGAGCTCAAGGCCTCGGCATAGTCCAGCATCTCGGAATAGCCCTTGTCCGTGGATTCCATGGCAATAAGCATGGAAGAGATGGCACTGAAGTCATCTATCACGGAGATTGCCAGCACACCGGCAGGGAGGAGCACCTTCTGGGCGTCGAGCTTCAGCTTTATCTTGGACCAGGCCTCGTCCTTCTTCTTCGCCGGCACCGTCAGGTCCACAAAGATATAGCAGATCCCGTCCCGGGAATATGAATACGTGTTCTGGCGGCTCACCTCCGGGAAGGAAAAGAGTACCTCCTCAAGCGGCTTGGTGAGCTGGTCCTCGACCTCGGAGGCTGAAGCTCCCGGAAAGATGCCGGCCACAAGACCCTGCTTTATCTGGAAGGAAGGGAACTCGTCCTTGTTTATGAAGAAGAGCCCTATCACCCCCACGGCTATAAACGCCAGGACTATAATGTAAATCAGGCGTTTGTGGGCTATGAAGCTCCTTATGATATTTGCAGAATCCCTCTTCATCACTCCACTATCCTGACTTTCATTCCGCTGCATACCTTCTGGACACCTTCGGTAATAACCCTGTCGCCTATCGAAAGCCCGTCGGAGATTATCACCCCTTTCCCGGAGAACCCGTCCGGGGTGACGTAGGTCTTGCATACCCTGTTGTCGTCAGATACGGTCCAGAGATACCTCCCGTCCATGTCGGTCCTGATGACGGAGGCGGGGACTGTCACCCCGGAGCCGCCTGTATGGTCTATGTAGACCTTGACCACCATCCCGGGCATGAGGCCAGGTATCTTCCTGACCGGCAGGAGGGTGCATTCGTATGTATGGGAAAGCGGGGAGGCGACTATACCCTTGGCCGTGATTTCCGCATCCACGTCCCCGAGCCCGAGAGCCGGGATGGAGATTGCTGCATGGTCCCCCTTATCCATCTGTCCCAGCTCGTTTTCCGGAACCGGGAACAGAATCTTGACCGAGGTGATGTCCAGCAGGCTCAGGATGTTGTCCAGCGGGTCCACCTCCACGCCTTCGTCGGCCATGATATCTCCCACCACTCCGGAAAACGGAGCCTTTATCCTGCACTCCTCAATGGCTTTCTCCGCAGCCTCGGCCGCCGCCCTGGCCTGCGAGAGGCGGGTCTCCACCTCCACCATCTTGACGTCGGAAATGCTTCCGCTGCCATATACCTTGCTGGCCCTCGCGTAACCGTCCTCCGCCTGCTTCAAAGTGGCGGCGGCCATCTCGTATGAGGTCCTGACGCTCTGGGACTCCACCTCGGCAAGTACCTGCCCGGCCTTGACAAAGTCACCTTCCTGGACGTTCAGGGACACGAGCCTCCCGGAATAGCGGCAGGACAGCAGGGCGGATTTTGAAGCGGACGCCGTGCCGACATAGCTTTTCGTGCCGGTGTTCTCCACCGACTCCACCGTCATGACCCGGACAGGGATATCCTCCTGCCGGGGCTTACGGTTCTCGAACACCGTCCTTCCGGAGCAGGAGGACAGGAGCAGGGCAGCAGTTGCCGCAACGGTCATGTAGATTCCTCTCATATCCTAATAGTCATTTAGTTTGGCGACGCACTTTATGTCGCTGCCGCCTATGATATATCCGCTGCCGTTGTATGTGCACACCCCGGTGTACTCAAGAGTGAAAATGACAGTGTCGTCGTAACGGCGCGCCCCTCCGGAGACAGTGACGTCAGCAGAGACCGTCTCCATCCCCACCTGAAGCCGCACCAGGCGGTTGAAGCTGTCAATAGTCAGGGAATCTCCCCTGGCAACGGCATCCATCACCACGGCGTCCCCGAGGACGGCGTTCATTGTGACTACCATGTTGCCGAGGTCCTTGTCTGTCGTGATAATGTCCATCTGCCCGCTTTCCGTGACCACGGAAGCCGTAAGGGAACCACTTCCCGAGGAAGGGGTGAGCACGACCGTGCCGCTTGTCTTGAATGACCAGTTGCCCTTGAAAAGGTCCGGACCGTCCTTCGTACATCCTGCAACGGCGAGGACGACGGCTATGACGAGAGCGAAAATCCTTGATTTTTCCATATAGCCTTCCTTAAATATCAATACCAATATAGATTCCTAATATTTCCAATAGTTGCATCGGAGTCCCCCTTTTTTCGGGCCCGTGCGCCCAAACACACCATTCCCACGGGGCCGGAGACCAGCCGGAGGCTAAATATACAAAATTTCCGCCTGATATCCTTCCGCACCGGCGTGTCAACCGTACAATACGAAAACCATTCACTATCTTTATGCCGGGAATCCCTGCCAGTCTTACAAAAACCATAACTTAGGACAAATGGAAGAAAGCGAGATATCCTCTGAAGAAGAGACATTGCGCGGAACAGGACAGGAAATGCATCAGGCATCCGCCCTTCCCTCCTGGCATGCGGAAATGGCCGCGAAAATCTCGAAATGGATCGATTCGGACGGATATGTCCGTCCGGGACTTACCATCAAGGAACTTGCCGATATGCTGCATACCAACCGGACCTATCTGTCCGGATACATAAGGACGACGTACGGGATATCCTTCCGTGAATGGATTACCGGTCTCCGTATAGACTGCGCGAAACGAATTCTTGCCGGGAGCCCTGAATTTACGGTTGCCGAGGTTTCTGCAAGGGCGGGCTTCCAGTCTCCGAGCCATTTCATCAGGACATTCAAGGAAAACACCGGGTCCTCTCCGGACAGGTGGCGGAAAACAAGGCTGGAATATTGAGATTCTATTGCGGGATGCATTGTGCCCGGACAACAAAAAAAATAGCCTGAACGACAAAATAAAATAGCAAAAACTACAAAGATTTGCCATCCTGACAATTACGACAATCCACGATGATGCCGTACCGTTTTTTTTGCTTATTTTATAACTTTGTATACTTACAATCCCCTTGCGGAAAACAACAAAACAAACCAGATATGTGCTCATCAAGAAAAACCCGTCTTATTTGCGGCATCACCGTGCCTGCACTGTCAGTATGCCTCCTTGCAGGATGCGTCAAGGATGAAGAATCACCAGAGACCCAGGAGGAGCCCTCCCGGGATGTCACCGAACTTTTCGACCCTGACTTCGCCAGGGTGCTCGAATCTAAAGGATACATAAAAGACGCTGACAATATCACCACCGGCGAAGTGTCGGCCATAACCGAGGTTGACGTGTCGAGCAGCGAGCTTGAATCTCTGCGCGGAATAGAATATTTCACCGCACTGACAAACCTGCCGTGCCACTACAACAACATCACCAGCCTTGATGTCAGCAAGAACACGGCCCTGAAACGACTGGACTGCACTGGAAACGAGCTCACAAGCCTCAACATAAGCAACAACCCGGCGTTGAGGGAATTGTACTGTGACGGAAATCAGCTTACCGAACTCGACGTGAGCAGCACCGCCCTGGAATATATGTTCTGTAACGCCAATAAACTCTCGGACCTCGACATCAGCGGAATCACCACATTTAAAGAACTGAGATGTGCAAACAATCAGCTCAAAAGCCTCGATGTCAGCAATAACACTGCATTGGACCACCTGGACTGTGTCGGCAACCAGCTCAAAAGTCTCGATGTCAGTAACAACACGGCTTTGACATACCTGGACTGTGACGATAATCAGCTGACAAGTCTCGATGTAAGCAAAAACACTGCCTTGACAGATTTGCGGTGCCCGGGCAATCAGCTGAAAAGTCTCGATGTCAGTAAAAACACTGCTTTGACAAATTTGCGGTGCCAGGACAATCAGCTGACGAGGCTCGATGTCAGCCAAAACACGGCTTTGACATACCTGAACTGTGACGACAATCAACTGACAAGTCTCGATGTCAGCAAAAGCACGGCTTTGACAGATTTGTGGTGCCAGAACAATCAGCTGACGAGACTCGATGTCAGCCAAAACACGGCTTTGACATACCTGAACTGTGACGACAATCAGCTGACAAGTCTCGATGTCAGCAAAAGTACAGCTTTAACAGAATTGTTATGTCAAAGAAATCTGCTTACTGGCCTCGATATTACCAACAACACGGCATTGACAAGTTTGCCGTGCTCCGGCAATCCTGGAGAATCCGGGAAATTCACCGTGACGGCGTGGTTCGGCAACGATGCCGTCCCTGAAGATTTCACAACCGGAACCTGGTCTTACAACGGGCAGACCGTGGAGATTGAATACGTCAAGGCCGAATGATGCCTGTGGCAGCTGCGATGACACACGGAGAGAGGGACGGGTCAAAAGTCAGACTCGCCCTTTTTTTTACGTCCTGATGGAGTTCGGTTCCAAATATTCAATCCTCGAAGAGAAAAACTTTTTGGTGGATCACCCGCCCTTTAAGATGTGTAAGAGTTAGCAGCTTCACTGCGTGCAGACAACGGATTACCGATTTTTTAAATATAATTATTCAAAATGAGATTCCAGATCATCCGATTGAGTTTATTTTGCATAACAAAATGACTCGCATCCATGATGATTTACACCTGTAGAGCTGGAACTGAAGAAATGGGAAAAAATGAGATTTGGTAATGGCAAAAAGTTGTAAAAAGGTGCATCAACTGGTGGCGAAAAGTTGCAGAAATTATTGTAAATTGCTTGCAAAAAGTTGTATATTTGTGTGCAATTTATTGATGTTATGCTTAATAGAAAAATATTTGCAAAGCTGGAGCAATGGTTTGAGTCCGGAAACCAGAAGGCGGCATTTCTTGACGGTGCGAGGCAGGTTGGCAAGACAACGGCGGTAAGGGAGCTGGCGAGGAGACATTTCGACAATTTCGTGGAGGTGAACTTCATAAGGACTCCTGTTGCAAAGCAGGCCTTCGACGGGGACCTCGACACGAAGACAATAGTCCGCAACCTCTCGGTGATGGGGTTCGGTCCTTTCGTCAAGGGGAGCACACTCGTTTTCTTCGATGAGATTCAGGAATGCCCGAACGCCCGCACGGCCATCAAGTTCCTTGTAGAAGAGGGGGAATACAGGTTCGTCGAGTCCGGGTCCCTCCTCGGTGTGAACTACAAGGGAGGCGGCGACGGTTCGGAGATTGTGTCATCGTACCCTGTCGGGTTCGAGACCAGGATGAGCGTATACCCGCTGGACTTCGAGGAGTTCCTTTGGGCTTGCGGTATCACGGATGATGTCATAGGTGTCCTCCGGGAATGCTACAGGAAGCTGACGCCGGTGCCGTGGTTTGTCCACGAGAGGATAATGGGATATTTCAGGCAATACCTCATTGTCGGCGGGATGCCGGAGGCTGTCCAGACATTCGTGACGGAGGAGGATTTCGGGAAGGTGGAGGCTGTCCACAGGGATATTGTGGCCAGCTACAGGGATGACATATCCAAATATGCCGGCAGGGACAAGGTCCTCGCGAAACGGGTCTTCGACGCCATACCGTCGCAGCTCGCCAAGCAGGACAAGAGGTTCGTCTTGGCGGAGCTGGAGAAGGGTGCGTCCCGGCGGAAATACGAAGACCCGACACAGTGGCTGATAGACGCGGGAGATGCGTATTATTCATTCAATACGACAAATTTCGAACTGCCGTTCTTGTCATACGAAAACAGGAAACTGTACAAGTTGTATATGGTGGACACGGGGCTTGTGAGCCACATGGCGTTCAAGGGCATGCAGTTCAAGGTTCTCAACGGCGACATCTCGGTCAACGAGGGTGCCCTCGCAGAGAATTATGTGGCGACGGAACTCTCCAGCAAAGGCATTGGCCTGCACTACTATGACAGGAAGAGCAAGCAGGAACTCGACTTCATTTTCGAGGAGGACGGTGCGATAACCGTACTGGAGGTAAAATCAGGGGCTGCATACAAGAGACATGCGTCCCTTGATGCAGTCCTCCGTAACTTTCCGGACAGGATAGGCCGGGCCATAGTCCTGAACGGAAACAATTTGGATAGAGCAGACGAAGTTATCTATCTGCCGTTCTATATGACAATATTTCTGTAGTGCTGCAGTTTTGCGTATACGGTGCGTCTGTACGGAGGACATGGAGGTCGGGGACAGGCTCCTGATATATGCCTCCTCCATACAGGCGGATTCCGTAGACCGGGTATGGAAAGAATCACTTGAACGGGAGTATCATGCAGGTCCTGTCAGACATGATACAGGCCAGTGAAATCTTTCCTGCTTTTTCAAAATCTCTTTGGGTCGTCTTCCAATGATCACCAAAGTTACAACTCTCATCCAAATTACAAAAACATTGTCATATACACCGGAATATACTCTGTCCCATTCTCCCTCCTGTAATCCTTGGTATAAATCAGATACTTGTTCATTATACGGTCCGAGAATTTGGAGCAGAACTCGTCCAATGACTTATGGGTCCTGTAGCCGGATGATTTAACTTCTATTGGTGAAATCTTATGTTTGTCCGGAATGACAAAGTCTATCTCATAATATTTCTTTCCCTCGGCGTATGGGATTGTATGATAGAACAGGTTCTTTCCCGTTGCCTTGAGCATTTGCGCTATGACATTCTCATAGACATATCCCAAATTGGTGCTAAGTTTATCGTTCAATAGTTTATCGTATATGACATTCTCGGTAATGTCGGCATCCTTGAACGCAAGCGTGACAAACAGACCGGTATCAGACGCATACATCTTGAAATATTCCTCATTCTTTGTCAAAGCCAGTCCTGCATTCGGATCATCAGAATGATACACCACATTAACCGTCATGGAATCTTCCATCTCTTTCACGATATTCACAATCCTTCCCGCCCTTTCATCCGAAATAGCCTTACTCACTTGATAACGCATTGCATTTTTGCTGAGTTGGGCTGGAATGGCATCGTATAATGCCTTGGCCCTTCCTGAACCGTCAATTTTTCCGAAGTCTTCTTCATAAAGAGCGATTATGTCCCGCTTTGCCTGGTCAACGTCTGTAAAATTGTTCGTCCTGATATACGCTGAGACAGCTTGCGGCATCCCCCCTACAAGCATATACAGGCGGAAATCCCTCATGAGTTTGCGATGAACGGCATCGCCCAATGACATTTTCTTTTCAAATGCAGTACGCAACAACGGAACAGTGGCGGTATCACCAAGCGCCCACCTGAATTCTTCATAGTCCATCGGATACATGTCCACTTTTGTTTCTTCGCTCGGGACAAGGATATTGCGGCTCTTTGAACGGACTGATATCAGGGAACCTGTCTCTATATAATCGTAACGATGATCCTTTACCAGATGCTTGATGGCCTGTCTCGCAAGCGGCTGGAGCTGGACTTCATCAAAAATAATCACCGACTCCCTTTCATGCAGTTGTACCTGATAGATGAACTGCAACCTGAGAAACAGGTAATTCAAATCTGAAATGTCATTGAATAAATCGCTTACCTCTTTCGACACCTTCGAAAAATCAATCGATATGTATGATTTATATTCATGACGCGCAAATTCCTCCGCAATTGTTGATTTCCCGATGCGTCTGGCACCTTGTATCAGTAATGCTGTATCACCGTTGCGCTCAACTTTCCACTTGAGCATTGTATCGTAAATCTTTCGTTTGAAATAGATTTCAGTATCTTCCATTTATCTTCAAGTTTTTCATGTGCGAATATACGTTTTATAAATAGCCCCACCAAATCTTGAAGATACAAAATGTCAATATCCACCAAATCTTTTTCTGTCGACTGCCGATGAACACTAAATTTGCTGCCTGTCTTGCACCGGCATGACAAAAAAACGGAGCCTCTATCCAGCCGTGTGGCGGAAAGGGCTCCGAAAAAATCCGGGTACCGGCATCTGTCATTTCAGGTACCGGTCCGCAAAGTCTATGAAACACTTCCAGTCGTATGCCGTGACATCGTGTCCTCCGGTCCTGACATGATACCCTGTCCTTCCTGCGACCACGGGAGTATCTACCTCCGGCACTTTGTCTGCCGGCAGGGTCCCGTACCCGTAGAGGGAATATACCCTGGACGCCTCTGCTATGGAAAGATACTCCCCTTTCGGGTCTGCCCAGATATCGTCCTCCGCGCTTGCCACATACAGAGGCCGCGGGGCAATGAGGGCAAGCAGTTCATGCTGGTCGAAAGGCACGGCCTCCTCATTATCCTTGTAAATGTCGAAATCCTTGCAGAACCAGTGGCGGAAACGCAGGATCCTGTGGAAATCCTCCCCGATGCGCCGTTTGGAAAGTGCAGCTCCGCAACACCCGGAATCGTTGGATATGACCAGTGCGAACCGGCTGTCGTTCGCCCCGGCCCACAATGCTGCCTTCCCGAGCCGGGAATGTCCCATTACCGCTACCCGGGAGGAGTCTATCCGGCTTTCGGACGCACCTATATAGTCGAGCACCCTGCTGTATCCCCAGGCCCATGCCGATATTGCCCGTCCCTCACCGGGCCCGAAATCGCCTGACGAGGACTTTCCCCACAGGGGATATATGCTTTTCGGGTATTTCCCTTCGAAATCACCGTCCTCCTTATCGTAGAAGAAGTCATAGTAATGGGCCGTGACCAGGGCATATCCGGAATCTATCACCCGTTCTATGTCCCAGCGGGAGCTCTTGTTGCCGACTGGCCATTCCGAATACTGTGAACGGATGACAGCCGGATCCGTGGAAACGGTCTGGTTACCCTGGAAATTGAATCCGAGGAAACATGGGACAGGGCCCTCCACACCGTTTGGAATATAGATGAGGAGCAGGGCCTTGCGGCTGACTCCGTCCCTGGTGAAGGTAAGTTCCACCTGCCTGCGGGACGCCTTTCCTCCAAGGGCGTCTCCGGACTCCTCGAGACATACGGATGACATCTCAACATCGCTTCCCGGCAGGGTCCCGTACATCTGTCCGGAGAACTGGTCCATTATCTCGCCTCTGCGCCCGTTCTCCCAGGCCCTGGCACTGCCGACCTTCTTCCCGTCAGCCGTCACGAGCGGGTCCGGGAGACAGTACGGTCTTATGGCAGCCTCATCGAAACTGGCCCTGGAGAAAGCATAGGGTGCGTATATGAGCCCGTGATACTGGTATACAGGGACGAGGGCGTTCCGCACCCGTGCGAGGAAGGCCGGATAACTGTCCCTGGAGGCAGACCATGAGACTTCACTCAAGGCCGCAAGACGGGGAAGAAGCATATACTGGGCCTTGTCGAATGTGCCGATATATTCTGTCCAAAGGTTGGCCTGTATCCCGAGAATATGCCGGCTGGCTTCCTTGTCAAGCCCCTCGAAAGGATCGAACGACCAGCTTTTCTCCATAGGCACACAGCCCCCTATCGAAAGGGGCTCCTTGTTCGCCTCCGGATCTTCAGTCTGGTAGTAATTAAGATAGAAATAGCTGTTCGGAGCCATTACGACATCGTTTCCAGTACGGGCGGCCTCGGTACCGTGGGACGCCCCGCGCCAGGACATCACGATGGCATTTTCCGAGACCCCTGCAGCAAGTATCTCGTCCCAGCCGAGAATCTTCCGGCCTTTCTTGGCGAGATACTTTTCCATTTCCGAGACAAGATGCCCCTGGAGCTGGTGCTCCGACTCTATCCCGAGCTCCTTCATCTTCGCCTGGCAACGGGGGCAGTTCTTCCAGTCGTCGAACCGTACCTCGTCCCCTCCGATGTGTATCACTTCACCGGGGAAAAGTTCCACCACCTCGTCCAGTACATCCCGGAAGAAAGTATAGACCTCGTCTTTCCCGAGACATACGGCATCACTGCTTATTCCCCAGGTGGTCCGCACCTGGTAACCTTCCCCGCGGCATCCGAGGGAAGGATAGGAAGCCAGCAGGGCCTGGGCGTGCCCCGGCATCTCTATTTCCGGGACTATGGTGACTCCCCTCGCCGAGGCATAGGCGACGACGTCCCTTATCTCATCCTGGGTATAGAATCCCCCGTAAGGAGTCCCGTCATATTCCTTGCTTTTCTGTATGTGGCCGACAAGGGTCTCCTTCCTGACGGACCCTGTCTTTGTGAGCAGAGGATATTTACGGATCTCGATACGCCAGCCCTGGTCATCGGTCAGGTGCCAGTGGAAGGTATTCAGCTTGTGCATCACCATTATGTCGATAAAGGATTTCACGTCATCGACAGAAAAGAAATGCCGGCTGCAGTCCAGCATGGCGCCCCTGTAGGAGAAGCGCGGCTTGTCCTTGATACTTACCCCCGGAAGTACAAGGCCCTCCCCGCAGGAATACCTGTCCGCACTCCCTGTCAGAAGCTGGGAGAAGGTCTGGAGCCCCCACATCATGCCTGCCGTGGAGCCCCCGGACACTCTGGCACCCTCACCGGTTATCTCCAGAAGATACTCTTCCATTTCCAGGGAAAGGTCCAGGCCGAGGACAAGGTCCGCCTTTCTCCAGTTGCGGGTAAACTCTATTTCCGGCAGGACAGCAGGTGAGACTATCCGCATGAATCCCTCCTCTGTCTCCGTCACCCCTGCAGGATACTCCCGTTCAAGTGATTCTTTCCATACCCGGGCTACGGAATCCGCCTGTGCGGAGGAGGCATATATCAGGAGCCTGTCCCCGACCTCCATCCTGTCGTCCGTACAGATGCAGTGAAGCGGCGCGGGTACGATATCCACGGTTGCAGCACCGCAAAGGCACACCCCGGAGGACACCAGGGCTGCCGTCAAAAGGAATTTTCGCATATTCAACATACCGTAATTTTCAAGAGTTTCTACTTCCACACATAATGTCTCACCCAGTCTATCTCTATCTCGCCCGGCAGTGCCGACTCGTCTACAGCCCCGGCCCATTCCTCATTGACAATCTGGATATCAAGAAAAAGATATATGGAACTGTAGAACGGGAACTGCCCTTCTTCCGGTGTATCTATCTTCGGATAAGACATTGTCTTGTTCCCGTCGACATAGAAAACGACCTCGTCCTCATGCTGCTCCACGGCATATACATGGAACTCCGAAGGATCGAGCTCCACTTTTACCTGGTTCACGGGGTCATCGTCGAAGCCGAGGTCATAGGTATAGTGGGAATGCACGGTCTGGTATATGTTCTTGGAGGTGTTGTAACATTCCATGATATCTATTTCTCCGCCCCACGGCCACTGGATACCTTCCCATGACCCGGCCCATATCGCCGGCTGGGTGCCTTGTACGGAATGGAGCCTTGCCCTTACCTCTATCCGGCCCGGCTTGAACTCCTTCAGATTCTTGGTATATATTCCTCCGGTAAGATATGGTACGGGATCCTTTTCCATATCGTCATTCTTTATGGCCTTCATGACAATGCAGCCGTCCCGGAACTCGTAGCACCTCGGGTCGGAAGACATGTATCGCAGGGCCGTGGTATTGGCCCGTTCCACCACTCTCCAGTACCTGTCGTCCAGACGCCCTTCATCGAATTCGTCCTCCCAGTCCAGCTTCCATTCAGGCTGGGCCATGACAGGATCGAGCACGTAGGAAAAGGTCTCGGATTCCAGCATTCCCGATGAAGATACCAGAGTAAGGACTATGTCATATTCCCCGGCCTCGCCTGTCTCCGGGGCATAGACATAGAGCCAGTCCTCGTCCAGGACCGCCCTCCAGCCGTCAGGTACGGAGAAGAAAGCCTCCTTGACCCCCGAATACCGGACCGGGTATTTCATCTCCTCCCCGAGGCATATTTCCTCCCCGGCAGTATAGTGGGAGACCGAGAAGGTAATTGCGGAACCCACAGGGACAGCGAGTTCCTCCCCTGTCTTCATGACAAAGTGCATAACGCCCTCCGCGCTGTCATACCTTACATCCGAAAAGAAGGTGTTCCCTCCGGAGCTGTTCACGGAAAAGGCGTTGACCGGCAGCCCGTTCGCATCCAGCATCCTCGTCCAGGACTGTCCGCCGTCCACCGAGACTGTCCAGTAGCCGTCCCCGTCAAGCCCGACTTCCGGGGAGGTGCCGTCTTCAGCAAAGGCCTTGTCCGCCCCTTCCACAGGAGAAAAAGTCTTCCCTCCATCCATGGAGTAGATAAATGTACCTTCCTCATCCACCCCGACCACAGGCACGAGGGCATCCAGACGGTCACCGAAAGTGACCTCCACTGTCTGGCCGTCACTCAGGTCGAGCCTGTACCCGACGACAGTCCCGGCCCCGTCCGTCCTTTCCTCGAAACCGGTAATGAGTATCTTCCCTTCCATAAGGGCAGATATGGCGAGAGTGTTGCCGTTTACGGATTCGAGAGCATCCTCGAGAGACGACAGCCTGTCGTTCTGTTCATTCACCGTGTTCTTGACGGCATTTATATCAGAGCATGACAATGTCATGCAGAAAACCATGGCCGCTGCCACATTCCTCATTTTCATTTCCTTGCTATTTTTTGTTAAAACTGACGACATACGCAGGCCAAGTGCCTGCCACTCAAAGTATCGTTATCTTGAAATCCTTCCGGAGCTGCGATTCCCCGGCATAGTTCGTGTTTATACCTACAAAAGTCACCTCATAGGTACCTGGCTCATCCCATGTATATTCATAGGAGGTCATATAATTCTGCATATCCTTGATTACAATAGGCTTGTCGTTGGTCACGGAAGTCAGGGCCATCGGCTCCGAAAACAGCCATGCGTCAATCTCGAAATCGAGTTCCGTATTGCTGACCCCCTGGAAGATGAGGTCTGCGCCGCTCCTGTCGAAATTAACATATCCGTTGCCCTTGTTCGTGACATAAGGGTCATCGTCGTAGTACGGGTTCATCATGACGGAAACCCATTCGATGTTACGTATGTTCACGCTGTTCGTCCCCATACCGAAATCCGTTACAAGGTCGGCGTTTATCCAGTAGCTCCTCTGCGATATGGCGGCCGAGGTCTCGGGATTCGTCCTAAGCGGATGCCAGTGCATGGCTATGGAACATTTGTCGACATAGTCCTTCAGGTCGATTACATAGTCCTGGTACTGGGTCCACTGTCCGTCGGGAGCCGCGCCTATGTCCTTATAGTCTTCCATCCTCGTCCAGCCCGGCATACCGGCCTCGTACATCTCCCTTATCGCTGCCCTGTCAGCCTCCGCATCCTCTCCATTGAGCCCGTCGAAACTTTCAGAGACATAGATATCCAGTGCCCCCTCATAGCCGTAGAGAGGCCTTATGCTCATTTGAAATTCCGCTGACCTCACATCTTCCGGAGCCACTACATACCGGTTGTAATACCGGTACTGGTGACCGTTCTCGCCGGAATAGAAGAGGAGGTTGTCGACATTTCCTGAAATCTCGAACCGGACCGGCTTCCCGGCCCTGTAGGTATTGGCTCCCGAGAGCCGGACATTATAGTCCGCCTCGATATAGTCCTGATTCTGGCACGATGCAACCGCAAGCACCGGCAGAGCTAATAATATCAAAATATATCTTCTCATATTGACATCCTGTTTAATTTGATCCGGAACAACCCCAGTCTACCATAGAGGATTCTGGACAAGGTTCGGGTTCACTCCTATCTCTATGGACGGTATCGGAAGCACGATATGGCGCTCCTGTACCGAGGCAAGGCGGACTGCGTGGGCAGCCGTATTCCCTGTGCCGGCCCATCTTGCATCCTGGGTCCATTCAGCATATTTCCTCAGCTGGGAAACATAGATTCCCCACCGGATAAGGTCATACTTGCGGACAGCCTCGAAACACAGTTCCCTGGCCCTCTCGTTCATGACAAGCTGCCGGAATGACCCGTAGTCGGAATATTCCGAGAAAGGCCTGGTCTTGACCCCTGCCCTGTCCCTGATTTCCACGATTATGTCGTAAACATCCTCTGTCGGGGCCTTGTTGTACTCGTTGTATGCCTCGGCATACATGAGCATGACATCGGAATATCTCAGGATAGGGAAGTTTATCTGGTTGTAGAGGCTCGGGGAGGAACGCACGCCCTCGTAGACGGTCTCCCTCCGGAATTTGCCGCAATTCCTCATTCCGCCTCCTACAGTAGGGTCGTCCGAAGTCGGGACCTTGTTGTAGACATAAGGGGTCTTGTCTATGCCGGCAGTACAGGTGGTCTTCCCTTCCGGGTTGTCCCCGTAAGGTCCTACCAGGGTGGAGCCGGCATAGTTGTACGGAGGTATGTTCCAGTCCTGCCTTTCGTCGGTGATGGTCTTCAGGGCATTCTCGTCATCGGTCCTGTCGGTCTGCCAGTACAGGTCCCACAGGTAGAGGGAGGCATTGTACAGGGCATAGGAGTAGTTGCAGTTGCACTGGTCATAGTTTCCTCCCGGGGAGCTCTGAAGGCCGTTAAGTTCCCCGATACGGCCGTTGGACCAGTGGGACGCATCCTCCCTGTTCCCCTTGAAGTCGGCCTCCCACATGGATTCACGGTATTCAGTGTCATACTTGTCCGAAATCATGTTTATGAAAACGTCCGCATAGCTCTTGTTCAGGTGATGGAGATCGCTGTCGATGACGTCCTTGCTGTATTCCATGGCCTTCTTGTAGTAGACGGAGGCATCGTCCCCGTTACGGTCGACCGTAGCCCCGGCAGTGAAGAGGCAGACCCTGGCTATGATGCCTTCCACGGTGGTATAAGTCACCCTCGACGGGGCGTTCTCGAGACTTTCGGGAATTTTCGGGAGGGCGGCCTCCATTTCTGAAATGACCCATTTCAGCACCTCATACTGCGGAGTCTTGGCTATATGCAGGTGCTCCGCGTTCGTATTCTCGAAATCGAGCAGGGGTACGTCTCCCCAGCACTGGGCCAGGAGGAAATGGTAATATGCCCTGAGGAAGCGCGCCTCGTTCCAGTACAGGTCATCAGGGTCGAATTCAGAATCGGCTACCGCGTCCATGAAGGCGTTGGCATTCTTGATGCCTTTGTAGAGGGCAGACCACAGGTTGTATATCTCGATTGAACCTGCGCTGTGCTCCAGAAGGTCTATCTGGTAGGTTGCCGTCGACCCCCTGAAGTACATCAGGTCATCGTTGCCGGAACATATTATGGAATAGTTGCTTCCGTAGAAGTCCTCGTTGTTCATTACCCCGTAGACTCCTGACAAGCCGTAGATGACTTCCTGCTCGCTGTTGTAGTATGTATCCTTCATGATTACCTCCGGCTCCACGTCGAGCAGGCTGCAAGAGCACAGGAGAGACACCGCGGATATTATTGCTGCTGTATGTTTCATCTTGTTTTATCCTTTAGAAAGTGAAAGAAATGCCTCCGGTCATGCTGAAGGCCCTTGGATAGGCAGACCAGTCGAAGCCCGGCGTGAGTACGGAATTCCTCGTGGAAACCTCCGGGTCCACTCCGGAATAGGAGGTCCAGGTATATATGTTATCGAAGGATACATAGAACCTCATGGTGTCGAAACGCATTCGCGCAAGCACCCGGCGTGGAAGGGTATATCCGAGGGTTATGTTCTTGAGCCTCAAGTACGAGCCGTCCTCCACGACCCTGCTGGAGTAATTCTCCATTCCCCTTGCCCTTATTCTCGGGATATCGCTGTCAGGATTGGTCTCGGCGTCGAAGTGGTCCATGTAGGACCTGTACTGGTTCAGTTCGGCCTTTCTCCCGGCCTCGAAGACGTACCGGTTCGCGTTGAGCACATCGTTGCCGTAGCTCCACTGGAAAAAGACATTGAGGTCGAAGCCGTAGAAGTTGAAGGTATTGGTGAATCCACCGGTATGTATCGGCTGGCCCCGGCCTATCACGGTCCTGTCCCCGTCGTCGATGACCCCGTCGTTGTTTATATCCTTGTACTTCGGGTCGCCGGGACGTATGTTGTCCCTGCCGACGCTTTCAAGGTAAGGTACCCCTGTCTTGAGGATCGTGCCGTTGTTGAAGTCGGCATTCTTGTATGTGCCTTCATAGATGTACCCGTACATGAGGCCTGTAGACTTGCCCACCTGCGTGATATACGGGTACTGGCTGTTGTAGTCCATGTTCCAGGAGACCCTCGAGAACAGCGAATACTGGTTGTCGTTCAGTGCGGTGACGGTGTTCCGGTTGAATGCTATGTTGAAGTTCATGCTCCAGACAAAGTTCTTCGTGCGTACCGGGACGGCATCCACGGTCAGTTCCAGCCCCTTGTTCTGCATAGACCCGACATTGAGCATGGCCGTCTGGTAGCCCGATGTGGCAGGTATTGTTGCGGAAAGGAGAAGGTCGTACGTATTCTTGAGATAGACATCCGCGGTGAGCTTCAGCCTGTTGTCGAAGACACCGAAATCGAGGCCTACATTGTACTGTTCAGTGGTCTCCCATTTGAGCCTGTCATTGCTCATGTTGGACGGATAATATCCAGGGACCACTTCCCCGCCGAAGACATAGTCCATGCTTGATGTGCTGCCCGGGAGGGTGGATATCTGGCTGTAGAAGTCATATGGTGTGGTGGTCCTGTTGTTTCCGGTCATTCCCCAGGAGGCCCGGAGTTTTCCTGTACTGAGCCAGTCCGCATCCTTGAACCAGTTTTCCCTGTTGAAGTTCCATGAGGCCCCTACGGAAGGGAAGTATCCCCATCTGTTATGTACCGGGAACTTGGAAGAGCCGTCGGCCCTGAAGGATGCCGTAATGTAGTATTTGTACTTGTAGTTGTAGTTCAGCCTGAAAAGCCCGGAAAGGAGGGTCCAGTTGTATTCGTACGGGGTAACTGTCTGGTAGTCTCCGGTGTTCAGGCCATTCAGCCCGAGGGCTTCAGTGGACATGTTGTTGGAGACGACTCCCTGGTAGGACTGTGTCTGGCCCTGCATGGTAAACCCGCCGAGGAGCTGGAGATGATGGGTACCCCTTATGTGCTTGTCCCACGTGAGGGTGTTTTCATTCAGCCATGTAGTGGAATTGGTATAGTACACGCCTCCGTTTATACCTTTCCCGGAGCGTGAGCCATAGAATCCGGTAGCCGTCTGCGAGCCGTTGAACTCCTCCCTCTTCCGGTTGTTGATGGTATAGCCCCCGGTTATCCTCAGCTTCAGCCCGCTGACTATCTCATAGTTCAGGGCAGCATTGGCCGCAAGGTAGTCCACTACGTTCTTGCGGTATTCGTTGCGGACTGTCTTGGCCGGGTTGAAACGGTAGTCCGAGCTGTCGTCAAGATTCTCGTCTATGTAGTCGTCCAGCATCGAGCCCCCGTCCGCAAGCAGGTAGAGCGGCTTGATAGGGCGGTAGCCGAGGAGGGAATATATGAACCAGCTGGATGCAGTCTGCTGCGAAGACGGCGAGGTCGGGTTCATTCCCCCGGTTATGGACCTCGAATAGTTCACGTTGAAATTGACATCTACCTTCCGGCCTATCTTCTGCGTAAGGTTTATCTTGCCCTGATAGCGCTGGAAATTGGAGTTCACGATGATACCGTCCTGGTCCAGGGCCGAGAAGCCGACATTGTAGCGGGTGCCCGAAGTCTTGCTTCCGCCGGACAGGGAGACGTTGTACTGCTGCATGAATGCAGTCCTGTAGACATTGTCCTGCCAGTCGACCCCTTCCACATCAGCATAGTCCTCCAAGGTGTATAGGTTGGAAGGATCGTCCGGATTACGGACATAAGGATTGGAGGTAGAGCCTATGGCGTCATAGAAATCGAACATGTAGGTGACGAACTCGTATGAATCCATCATCTGGGGCTTGTTGAGTATTGTGCTTGCCGTCCAGTTGGACGAGAAGTTGACCTTTGGCTTGCCTTCCGTCCCTTGCCTGGTGGTTATGACTATGACCCCGTTAGCACCCCTGGCCCCGTATATGGCAGTCGATGAAGCATCCTTGAGCACGTCTATGGACTCTATGTCGGACGGATTGATGGAAAGCGCCATGGAGCTCTCCGTCGGGAATCCGTCTATGACATAGAGAGGGGCGTTGCTCTGGGTCAGGGAATTGTTTCCGCGTATCGTTATGCTGGATTCTGCACCCACCTGCCCGTCGGCACTCGTCACAACCACTCCCGCTATCTTTCCGGCGATGGCCTGGTCGAAATTGGAGTTCGTCGTCTTCAGCAGCTCGTCCATCTCCACCTTGCTCACGGACCCCGTAAGGTCCCGCCTCGCCACAGAACCGTAGCCGACACTGACAACCTCCACCGCATCGAGCATGACCCTGTCTTCTTCAAGGGTCACGTCAATGACAGTCTTTTTCCCCACAGGGACTGTTAGTGTCTCATAACCCATGCAGGAGAAGACTATGCTGGAATTCGGGGGAACCGATATCCGGTATTCTCCCGCGGAATCCGTGGATGTACCGTTCGATGTGTCGTTTTCCTGATATACTGTCACGCCTATAAGAGGAGATCCCGATTCGTCCAGGACCTTTCCCGTAATGCTGACATTTTGTGCGGATACCACGACCGGGAACAAAATGGCCAGCAAAAGTATCATTAATCCTTGTCTGTTCATAATCACCTTGTTTATCAGTTGTTGTTCCCGGAGGTCCTTACGGCCCCGTAAGAAGAATATGCCTCCGATGTGACGAAGATGCCGTTCTTCGTGTCGAACTGCTCGAACGGGTCTTCCTCTATCTTCCGGATCTGCTCGTACTCCTCGATACCTTCGATCTCGTTTGGATTGGCCGCCTTCCAGATTACCGACGCTCCACTCGTGACGTAGCAGATGTTATCCTTGACGCTGCCGCTCTCCGGACTCCCGTCCAGCTCCGCACTCTCCGAATAGTAGAGGAC
>JADIMQ010000059.1 GCA_017694655.1 Candidatus Cryptobacteroides merdigallinarum | reverse complement strand
CCATTATATCGAGGGGGCTCCGCTCGCCGCGGCGGAAGTCTCGCGCGTACCTATAATCAATGCCGGAGACGGAAGCCACAGCCACCCCACCCAGACCCTGACCGACCTGCTGACGATCAAGCGGGAGCTCGGACACATTGACGGCATCACGATAGGCTTCTGCGGCGACCTGCGCTTCGGCCGCACCGTACACTCCCTCATCAAGGCCTTGTCGAGATACGAGGGCGTGAAGGTAGTGCTGATCGCCCCCGACGCCCTGCGCCTTCCCGACTACATAAGGCAGGACGTATGCGACAGCATGGGCATAGAGTACCGCGAAACCGACAGCCTCGACGAGGCGATTCCCGAACTCGACGTGCTCTACATGACGAGGGTGCAGAAAGAGCGCTTCCTCGACGAGGACGAGTTCGACAGGGTTAAGGACAGCTTCATACTCGACGCCCGCCGCATGTCGCTCGCAAAGAAGGACATGGCGGTCCTCCACCCCCTGCCGAGGGTCAACGAGATACTTCCCGAGGTCGACGACGACCCCCGCGCGGCATATTTCCGCCAGGTGGAGAACGGCAAGTTCGTCAGAATGGCACTCATAAGCTGCCTGCTCAAGTGGAAGGACGACCCCACCCACACCATGCCCGAGGGGACGGCACCCATAACCGACCCCACCCTGCACTGCTCCAACGCCAAGTGCATCTGCAACTGCGAGCATGTGCAGCCCCGCTTCAAACTCGGCACCGGCGGCACCGTGCGCTGCTGGTACTGCGACTCGAAGGTGAGGTAGGACGGGTCGGAATCCCTATAAAATCAGAGGTCGGACATCGCTGCCCGACCTCTTTTGGTAATCATTAGACGGTATAATGCCTATGCAAAGCGGTCAAACTGTTCTTCCGTGATCTCCTTACCATACAGCAAGGCGTCTACATCCGAATTGCATGAATTCTTATACTTCCTTTTTACAATCTTACCGCTCTTTGACTTTACCCTGATAACAGGATAGTTTGTAAAGTCATACACAAGCTCCTCTATTTCATTTTCAATGAAAATCGGCTTGCCTGCCTCCTGTAACTCCAAAAATCTTTCCGTTCTCATAACTGTATCTCCTTTACTTTTGAATAATATTCAACACTTTCTTTCCTATGGCTTATCAATTCTTTGCTTGGTTTCATGATGTAAAAACCTGGGAACCGGGTGCTTTTGGAGGTATCTAACTGTCAATTACTTGCAATTGGCGCAGGTTCGCAGTCGATGTTTTTGAGGCGACCAAAGAACAGGCGGTTCCGAAAAATGTGCCACTGAGTGGCCTGCATGGCCGTTTTTGCAAAACCCGTTGTTCCCAGGTTTTTACATCGCGCCCGGGACATTATATCATACATCATCGAATAGCTGCATGGCTTTCAGGTGTTTCTCGTTGATCTTCTCAAGACGAGCCGCCATTTCAGTATCGCCAAGCGCACTTGCCCGGCTGTACGACTTCTTGCCGCGCTCGAGATTGTGCCTCAAGTCGTTGAGTTTCGTATGTATTGCCGTAAGGTTTCTCGAACGGGCAATATTGCCGACATACTCGAAGTAGTCCGTTTCCTTGTCGTGGGTCAGGAGTTCCAATGCGGCAAGCACATCCTCGTCCACGCCTTTCTGGCGCAGATCAGCCAATGTCAAATCAGAGTCCTCGACGACATCGTGCAGGAAACCGGCCTTGATTTCAGCATCAGTGCTACCCATAAGCCCCACCGCAACAGGGTGCAGGATAGCAGGCTTGCCGTCCAGGTCCTTCTGTCCCTTGTGCGCATCGAGCGCAATCTGCAATGTTTCTTCTACTGTCATTATCGTCTTGTTTTTATGGCAATTCAGTTAACCGCAATATACATCATATTCCAGATGATTGTCATGGACAAATTTCGAGAACCTGTCGAACGCATCCTCCGT
The DNA here is from genome assembly GCA_017694655.1 of Candidatus Cryptobacteroides merdigallinarum. Lineage (GTDB taxonomy): Bacteria > Bacteroidota > Bacteroidia > Bacteroidales > UBA932 > Cryptobacteroides > Cryptobacteroides merdigallinarum. The sequence continues at coordinate 3,553 of JADIMQ010000059.1, read as the reverse complement.
ACCGTAGTCCCGTTTGAGAACCGCAAGCAGTTCTCCGTCAGTCTTGACATGCATGGCAGCTCTCAACTGTCGGGCAGGCAGATTGAATATTATCCGTTCGTAGTCGGAGTCCCCGAACATTTCCTCGCACAGCGGGCCGATGTCCTGCTGTCCGAATTCGACAAGCCCGTCCTCTATAGAGACATCGATACATCTTGCCGCATCAGGATTTTTATCTCTGTAAAGAGTCGTGTGTTTTTCTTCTCTCATCTTTGTTGATATGATTGTCAAAAAGACAAACTGGATATACCTGACAGCGCAAAAGCAAGACCGATATCAAAAACCTGTCCCGCAGCAAGACCGAAAGCAAGAGCAAAGAATTTTTTTGCGTTAAAAGCGGGACAGCCGTCTATGTCCATCCGCCGTGCGGATGAAAGTGTGTCGAGCAAATCATCTGTATCATGATTCTGCCGTTCGTGGCTGCCAGGCATATCCATTCAGACCGGTTTCACGCAAGCGCTCAGTCCGGCCTTATTTGTCATAATGCCTTGATTTTTCCGTATATGGGTTTCAACGAATCCGGAATCGCTATCCTGAGTTTCTCTATTTCCTTTGACCGATCCTCCTTCTCCCTCATGATCCTCTCCTTCAGCCTGATCATGGACTCCGCCCATTTCTCGTGTTCAACCAACCACGCGTCAGACTTGCGTCTCCAGTCCTCATCGATGAGTCTGTTGATTTCATTCCTCATCCCGTTGAGTTCGGCCTGCGCCTTGCGATGCTCAGCCTGCAGCTCGAAAAACAGCGCATCGATTTCCGGCCCGTCTATATTAGGATAATACGAATAGACCAGGGTATCCTTTCCGTTCTCGCGGACCTCTTTGGGCGAAAGCATTCTGTCCGTAAAATGTTTCCGTGCCTCCGAGTATTCCCCGTCAGGATGTATGAACTTGCCTATCACCGCACACCTCGTCTCCAGCTCAAGGTATCGGTTCCTCTCCTTGATCGGCAAGGTCTCAAGAACCTGCTCGAATGTCAGCCGGTCTTCCTTTTCCGGCTCCATCTCGGAAAGATCCTGAATCTCCTCCGCCCCATAGTCATCCAAATCCCTCGTAAGCTTGTCCTTGGCCTTGATAGCTTCCCGCAGGTATGCTATCAGGCTCTTGCATGCGCATACCTCCTCGACCCATTTCCTTATCCGGGAGAACCTCTCGGGGCCGGTTCCGCACGAAACGACCGTCTCCTCGCTGCCGCCGATAAGGCCGACGGCCGTCCTGTAGAACTCCAGCTTGGCCATCTGCCTTTCTATCGCCATGTAGTTTTCTTTCGCAATATTGGAAAGATGATTTGCCGACGTCGCCGTCAAGCCGTTTTCCGCGAAAAACGCAGGGATCTTAATTTCGTTCTGTGTCATATCCAAACTCTCTTACAAGGCAAAAGTAGATATTGTCAGTGCCATAATGCGACACTCTGTAAAATATTTGATTCAATGTACAAACTCACCGATGCGACATGATGCCGGGTGACGGTTCACGCCCCTTCTTTATGTTCCGCACATAATTCATCAAAATCCCCGATAACGTCCCGCATATTCCGAGGCAGATATTCCGATACGACATATTTGACCAACCATGACGGAATGCCATAGTATGCAGCCGCAATACCTCCCGTCATACAGGCGATCGTGTCACTGTCTCCTCCAAGTGATATGGCCAGACGGATTGCGGATTCATAGTCGTGGCTGTCCATGAATGCTATTATCGCTTCGGGACAAGAGCCCCGGCAGCTTACATCAAACCGGTATGCCGGCCGGATTTCATCACAAGTCCGATGCAGATTATAGCCGAACGACGTTTCGATATAAGCCCGGATCTCATCTTTCGACTTGTGCCGACGTGCCAGAAAGATTGCGGAAGCGACAGCCTGTGCTCCCTTGATCCCCTCAGGGTGATTGTGGGTAACTTCTGCCGATTGCCGGGCCAGTTCACGAGCCTCTTCAAGAGAGTCGGCATAGTACCCGCATGGACTTACGCGCATTCCCGCGCCATTCCCGAAGCTGCCATAAGGCCTCTTGTCCCTATTTATAAAAAGCCATTCATAGAACATCCCTCCATATCCTCTGTGCGGATATTCCTGCCCCCAGACAGGCATGGTCCTTTGTAAAGGGACTCCGCTCAAAAGCCAATCTGCAACTGCAATGGTCATTACCGTATCATCCGTAAATGTAGTGTCTCTCGTGAATAAGGCAATGTTTGTCGACTTGCAATTATTAAATTCATAAACAGAACCGACAATATCTCCGATTATAGCCCCTATGATACCTCCTGCTGCCAATCGCTCATTGCTATCGGCTTCCAACATCTCCAATGTGCGTTCATCTTCCTTACCGCCGCAGTATCTATGCAAGGCTTCCGCAAATATGCTATCCGGACAGGCAGCATTGAACAGAGTCATCGATGAACGGAATCTCAAGGCATCCGCGCCACACAAAATTTCTTCAGCCGATTTCCTGTCAATCGCCAGCATTGCCCTTGTGATCTCCAAAAGGTTTTTGCCAAGGACAGGATGATGCAGGAACATCACCGCCTCGTCTCTGTCGGCAATACCGTAATAATCAGAATTGCAGCTATGGCCAAGTCCACGCAACTGCGGAAACATGGACCACATCCAATGTGATTGTTTTTCTCCGGACCGGATCTCCTTTAATGCGGAATTATATGCGTTACGCTGGATAGCCTCGAAGCGTCTCAGATTATATCGTGAAGCATATTCTTCGTACTTTGCTGCAGGCATATTCTTATTCAGTTATGGAATGAAGTAAATCTCCTGAACATGGTTGTGTTGAATCAGGCTCCCCAGGCTTTCTGCTGCCTTGGCATCCGCACTATTATTCTGTGACGGGTCGGGTCTGGCTCGCCCCACACTGGCTTTGGTAAGCCAAGTCTTGTATTTATCTCGTCGAGCTCCTCTATCAAAGTATCCAGACTTGATTTTCTTGTGGATTTCTTTTCTTCCTGTGTCATAGCGTCATATCTTTTATATCGTAAAAATAGGCATGGAGAGTGTCATTCTGCGGCACTCACTGTACCCATTCTCGAGAAATGGAGAACCGGTATTTTATTACATTGGCAATCATAGCAGAGGCAGCGGCTCAATTCCAATATGTCCGAGAACTTATACTCTTGATAAAACCATTGCTCCAGAAAACATGAAATTCCTAAAATCCCTGAATTTTCATTTCTGCCGGATTGCCGGGCCTACCGGAAGCGTGGAGTTCCCGGTTTTCTGCCGGTATGGTTACCATGTAAAAACCTGGGAACCGGGTGCTTTTGGAGATATCTAACTGTCTATTATCTGCAATTAGCACAGGTTCGTAGGTCGATGTTTTTGAGGCGACTAAAGAACAGGCTGTTCCGAAAAATATGCCTCTGAGCGGCCTGCAAGGCCGATTTTGCAAAACCCGTTGTTCCCAGGTTTTTACATCGTGGCCGGGCAGCCTTCGCTACCGACAAACTCTGCCATACCTACCGGGGCTCTGTCATTTCTCCCTTCAAGCTCTCACTCCTCTCGGAAC
>JADIMQ010000058.1 GCA_017694655.1 Candidatus Cryptobacteroides merdigallinarum | reverse complement strand
GGGCGGGGTTGAATGTTCCCTTCCCTGCTGCAACTCATAAAAGAAAAATAAAAATTCAGGATATGGACAAAACGACAAGCGGAAATACGTGGAAACGTTCTATCAGGTGTAACTTGAGCCTCCGGCCCGGTCCCCTCGGGGTTTTGCCGGGCTTCCTGGCCGCCGGGCTGCTGCTCTGGACATCCTGTACAGAAGAACAGCTGACGGATGGGCCCTCTCCCGACGGGAAGGAGCTGACTTTCTCCGTCAAGGAAATACAGGAAGGATGGACACCGGGCGCGGAGACAAAGGCCTCTGCTTCCGGCTCCCTCGGGCAAGGTCCGGTAGAGATGGAGGCGCAGGATGGCTACACAGGGAAAACCCTGTACCTGCACACTTCCGTTCGTCAGGGCATAACCTCCCCGGCAGCCTCCGGAGAGGAAGGCCGCATATCCGGAGACAATGACCCGGCAGGACTGCCGCAGACCAGGGGGACACAGCTCGAGATGAACAACTGGTGGAACAGGTTTTCGCTCTTCGGCTATTCCTATGCCAGCACGGGAAACTTCGACCCTGCCGGCAATACCCCGGACTACCTCTACAACGTGGAAGTGAGCAGGATAGGGAACGCGGGCTCCGCGTCCTACGGGACAACCCCGACCTACTACCTGCCGGGAGCAGGGACAAAGGTGATGCTCTTCGCCATGGCACCCTACTCCGCAGACCTGCTCGGCGAGAACACGTCGGCAATACCGGGGGCGGATGCGGCCGGCACCCCGGAGTTCGCATACAAGTGCCCGTGGTACTCCCCTAATCAGCAGGACCTCTGTTTCACCAGGGGCACTGAAATAAGCGGGGACCACACCGGGAACATAAACCTCAACTTCTACCACACAATGACCGCTGTAAGGGTTGTCGCAGGAAGCGACATAGGCAGAGGGACCGTAAAGCGCGTCCGGCTCCTGCGCATCCCTGGAGCGGGAATCTATACCCCGGCCGTCGGGGGCAATGACACTTCCGCTCCAGGAAGCTGGCAGATAACGGACAAAAATGTCCCTTCCACCCAGATCCACCACGGATACAGACAGAACGGCAACCCGGGAGAAAACACCGAATTCACCGTGGGCAACGGGCAGGAAGTGGAAATCTGCGGGAACGGCAACCAGACCACCTTCTTCATGATACCGCAGACCCTGCCGCAGGACGCGGCACTGGAAGTGATCTACAAGCCGGAAGGGAGCAGCACGGCAACCACCATTACCGCATCCCTCGCAGGACAGACCTGGAAAATGGGAACGACTGTGACATACAGGCTCACGGGGTCGAAAGACGAGCCTGTCGACTTTGATGTCACTTTCTTCGCCAACCCGAACCAGAGTTCACAGACATTCCCGGCAAATGCGCAAAACGAGATAGCATTCCGCATCAATGCTACCAAAGGGCAAGAAACCCTGCCGGTAGTCATAGAATATTCCTACCCGGGAGCCAACCCTCAATGGAGCACGACACCGTTAGCCATGTTCAAGCCGGACAACACCCTGGGAGGCAATGCCGGGACGGGAACAAGAGGAATAAGGTTCAGCAAGGATACAAGGTACCCGATAACGGTACTTATGAACAGTGTCACATCCGACAATCCGAGGACAAAGCAGCTCCGGAATGCCGGCACAGCCAACAACGAGTGGCTCGGCGGGTCAGAAGGCGCCCCTACCACATCCAACTGCTATGTCGTAAACAAGGGAGGGACATACCGCTTCGCCTGCGCATACGGGAATGCTCTCTCCAACGGCACCAAAGTCAGCGCGGCCATGGACTATTCTTCCTTCTACGGCTACAACGGGAACTCGCTCAACGGTGCCTCCGCATGGCTGGACGGGGCAGCCAGCGCGCTCCTGCTGTGGCAGGACAGGGAAGGCATGGTATCCGGGGTAACGCTCCAGAACCGCAGCGACGGCCACAAGAACATAACCTTCACGGTTGCAACCGGGGAAAGGCTCAAGGAAGGCAATGCCATAATAGGTGTACGGGACGGCTCCGGGAGAATAATGTGGAGCTGGCACATCTGGATTCTCGCAGGCGGGCTGAACGGAAACTCCAACAACTTCTGCATGAAAGTGCCGCTGGGCTATGTCGCATCGGACAAAAGCCTGTATGCAGCGCGTCCGGACCGCAAGATACGTTTCCGCCTGCCGGACTATCCGGACGTGCAGCCGATAGTATTCACTATCAGCCAGACAGAGGTGCGGATGTCCGATCCGGGGTGGTACATGCTCTACCAGTGGGGAAGGAAGGACCCGATGAGGCCTGGCTACCTGGATAACGGCACGAGCAGGGATTTGCCGGTGTACGGCAACGTGGTGCCGGCCAACAGGACCTTCAATGCAAGCGGCAGCGTTTCAGCCTTTATCTCGACCAGCATCCAGAATCCGGAAAAGTTCGCATCCTCATACCCTTCCCCGTACGATGCAATGTACTGGCTCGGGCAATGGTACGAGGGGGATTCCTTCGGCAGTATCAATGATAATCCGGCACACAGCAAAGCCGTCTACAAGACAGTATACGACCCGACCCCTAACGGATACTGCGTAGCAAGTATCACTACCTACGAAAGCATCGTAGGCTCAAAGGGAGCATTAGGAGTCCAAGACTGGGCCAAATTCATTGGCAGGCTCAGCAATTCAGGCTCGTACATGACGGACTACGGGTTCCGGTTCAGCGGCAACGAAGTATTCATCCCTATGGCCGGGGAACGGCCGTCGACGAACTTCACGTATTCCCTGGGAGGCCAGGGAGCGCATTTCTGGACACTGAACCGCATCAGGAGCCAGAATCAAGCCTACACATTGAACATATTTATGCCAAACTTTGGAACCACCGGAGGAGCAGGCTTCAGCCTTCAGACAAGGATGAACGGAATAACCTACAACAACTGCCTTCCGCTCATCCCGCAAAAGAGATGAGGAAAGGAGAATTTCAGATTCTTTTCAGAATTGGTGCCCACCTTTGCCCCCGGAAAGATTCCGGCAGAAGGAACAAGTGAGACACAGGTATGCCGGAACAGGAGACAGGACAGTCTCCGGAAGCAGAAACCATTAAAATTTTTAGAAACATGAAAAAAATCAAGATGATTTCCTGCCTGTCGGCAGCCGCGATGCTCATCCTGAGCTGCAACACGAAAGAGAACCAGGAACCGGACCTCGGCAATGCCACCGTATCCGAGGCAGTCATAGCAGCATTCAATGCCAGATATCCTGATGCACAGGATGTGAGCTGGTCTGTCAGGGGCGGCTATGCAGTGGCCAACTTCTCGACCAAGACCAAGGCATCCGCTGCCAGCGGCGACAACAACGCATGGTTCGGGAACCTGGACGGGGTATGGGAGATGACAGAGACCAACCTGACCATAGTCGACCTTCCGCAGGCGGTAAGCGAAGGCTACCTGGCAAGCAAGTACGGTGACAATACCGTCTATGAGCCTATGCAGTGCGACAAGCTCGAGCGCCGCGACGTGATGCTGCCTACGGCAGACGGCAAGAGCATTGTAGTGTACGTAATCAAATTCAAAACCGTTGCTGACGGGAGCACAGTCGACGTTTATTTCTCTGAAGAAGGCATAATCGTGAACGAGATTGCCGGAGCCCCGGACAACGGCTATGAGGACCAGCTCCCGCAGGAGCCTGCAGCAAGCATAAGCCAGTACCTCCAGGCCAATATCCTGGACAAGGGCGGAAGGGTGATCGAGGTTGACGCCGAGAACGGCGGTACAGAGGTCGAGGCCATACTCGACAACCGCAAGCTCGAGCTTTACTTCGACAACGCCGAGAACTGGGTGTACACGAAGACCGACTACTATGACGTCAACACCGACAACGGCATCCCTGTAGAGGTGGTGGCAACCCTGAAAAAGTCTTCCCACTATTCCGAGACAGTAAGGGTGGACGACATCGAGAAAGTCGAGACAAACGAGGCAAACGACAGCAAGACATGGTGGATGTTCGAGCTCGAGACCCGCTGGAGCGAGATCAAGGTCTACATAAACGGCGTCTCCCCTTACGATGAACTGACAGAAAAGCCTGTCATCGACATGGGTGAGAGCGGCGGACTCCCTGCCGGCGGGGACATAGAGGCCTTTATCAAGGGCAAATACCCGGAGGCCACCATAGCCGGACGCGAATACGATGACGGTTTCCTCGAGGTAACCATCAAGGACGGCGGCCTCTGGAAGGAACTGAAGTTCAACGCGAAGAATGAATGGATCAGGACCGAATGGGAGATAAAGAAGGGTGATATGCCGGAGGCTGTAAGCAATGCGGTGACAACCAGCGGATACACTGTTTCCGACGATGAAGTCGAAGTGGTTGAGACCCCGGACTCGAAGTACTACAAGGTCGAAGTAGAGAAAGGCGGCAGGGAGTATAACCTCCACATAGATGAATCCGGAAATATCCTCCTGACCGAAAATGATGATTAGGTCACTGGATTGATTTCATATCGTTATTTTATTATCGTCAAATCTGGTGCACCAGTTTGCTCCAGGTAATTAATGAGGGCGGGTCAAAAGTCAGACTCGCCCTCTCTTTATTCGTACTCCTGATGGAGTCCTGTTCCAAATATTCAATTCTCAAAGAGGAAAGCGAGTGTTTTTCTACAACAAAGGAATCGAGGTCGATTTCGATGTACCGGACGACGGGCTGGCCGTGCAGGTATCCTACAGCATAGACAATCCTGTCACCCTGGAGCGGGAAGTGAGGGCGATTCGGAAACATTCCACCACCTCGAACACGGCCTTGCCGCGGATGTCGTCGGACGAGGATGCGATGACAGCCTCGAACTTTCCGGGCTCCACCACCCAGGAATGGCTGGCGGGGTCGAAGAAGCACAGGCTTTCACTGCCGATGGTGAAAGACACCGTGGCAGTCTCCCCCGGTTCAAGGCTGACCTTGCGGAACCCCTTGAGCTCCTTCACAGGACGCGGCAAGGAAGACTTCAGAGGTGAAAGGCAGCTTCCCGGAAGGGTTGGTGTCTCCTGACAGCACGTCGGCAATCACGTGTCCGGACTCGGACCCTATGTACCAGGCCTGGAGCACTGCCTCCACCTCATCTATCCAGAAAATATTCAGGATGTGCCGTCCAGGGCCCGCATGGGAGATGTCCGGGGATTTTTTCCTGATTTTCGGGAAGGAAAGCATGCCTTCTGACTGGAAAATTCAGTAAATTTCACCGGAAAAATCCTTAAAAAGTTTCGTACACTTTTAGACGGGACAATTTAAAGCCAGGACAATGGACAGACTTGTTTTCATAGACGCCACGATGAGGGAAGAATCCCGAACCAGGAGAATAGCCCTCCCTATAATCTCGGAACTTTCCGGGAGATACGACATAGAGACCATCCGGCTCGACGGGGCGGGCTTCCCCGTTGTCGACGGCAGGATCCTGCACGACAGGGACTGCGGCATTGTGCCCGTGGAGTATGCGGACATGTCCAGAAGGATTGCCGCGGCGGACAGGATTGTAATAGCCGCCCCGTTCTGGGACATGAGCTTCCCGAGCGCACTGAAGGTGTTTTTCGAGAACATGTCCCTGTTCCACATCACTTTCGACAGCGACGACCGGCAGTGCTACGGCCTGTGCAGATGTTCCCGTGTGCTCTATATCACCACCAGGGGCATGGACATCCACACCGGGGACCCGCTCGAGCAGGCTACCCCCTACATAAGGGCCTTGAGCCATCTCTGGGGCCTGGGCGAGCTGTACGTGGTCTCGGCCGAGAACCTGGACTACAGCACCCCGGAGGAAGTCGGGAGGAAGATCCAGGCCGCCATCACCGAAGGCCTTGAAATCTGCCGGACCTTCTGACGCGCAGCAAGGGCGGGCAAGCATTACGCTGCGAGGCCTACCTTGGGGACATCCTCCGGAGGCTTCTCGTCCTTGAAAAAAACATCCACATCCTTCTAATTGCCCACCGTAAGACCGTCAAGTCCGACTTCGACAGGCTCCTTTCCCGGAAGGACGCTGCCGCCATCATGACATCACTCATAAACAAAATAGCAGATAACCTTACTACAGACCAGCTGGCAGGGTACTCATAATTGCACTCAATCTGAATGGTTTGCCTATTCACTTGCTCATAATATCTATTCTTTAGTGCTTAACTATTGCAAAGTTACCAAATATTGGTAACTTTATGGGAAATTATTGAGTCGATATGAAAACTACATCAGTTGCTCTTGGTTCGCACTTCGAGGATTTTATCAAAGTACAGATAGCGAACGGACGTTACAATAACGCCAGCGAGGTTATCCGCGCAGGGCTGCGTCTGTTGGAGGATAATGAAAGTCGCATCGCCGTTCTAAAATCCGCCATTGAGGAAGGATTGGATAGTGGCATCGCTGAAGATTTTGACCCAGCCAGCCATTTAAGAACCCTTAAGAGTTCTGTTAAAAATGGCTAAATTGAGATTTACCAACAAGGCGGTAGAGGACTTAACTTCTATCTGGAATTACACCTTCAAAACATGGTCTGAAAGACAAGCTGATGAATATTACGAGATGCTTATTTCGGCTTGTAATAAGATGCTGATTACGAACCTCTTTCCTGTAAGGTCATACAACGAGATTGCGCAGGATTTATTTGGCATCAAAGCAGGACATCATCTTGTCTTTTTCAAACGTATGGCTGGTGGAGATGTTCTGGTTGTCCGCATACTTCACGAGCGAATGGATATCAAACGCCATTTTAAGGAAGACGCTGACTGATAGCTATTTTATCGCTCTGTTCAATTCCTCGATTTTCGCAACAATTCGGGCTTGCTCCGGGAGAGGAGGAATGGGAATAAAAGAAGCAAGCTTCCGCCGGTCTGAAATCAAAAAGCCCGGCTCACGCCAGGCTTCAGTCGATGCGGAGAGGGAGGCTCTCGAACCTATACATTCAAGAAATATCATAAAATTGCAAATTACTGATAATCACACACAATTTGGAATACATAGTAAATCTAAATCTTTCTGAATATCTTTTGCTATTCCAAATA
>JADIMQ010000057.1 GCA_017694655.1 Candidatus Cryptobacteroides merdigallinarum | reverse complement strand
GTGCCTGCCCCTTGTGAAGGCGAAGCGAGCCCCGACCTCCAGGTTCAGGCTCCGCTCCGGCCTGTACACCGTATTCGAAGCCGTGACATCCGGTACGGGGATCTCGACAGGGGCATTCTCCATCAGGGAGGCCATCATCCTGTTCTGGAGGATGTCCGAAAATATCTGGGTATTGAAGCCTCCGGACTTGTAGCCTTCAGAGAAGGTCGCGAAAGCCTTCACGTTCCCGAAATCGTATAGGGCGGAAATCTTGGGCATGAATTCCCACCAGCTGTTTTTCTCCCGTCCCTGGTACACGCATTCCAGAGGACGGTACCCCTGCTCCGGAATCATCGGGGCCCTGATGGTCCAGTGGACAAGGGAACGGCTGTCGTAGTCCATCCCGGTCCACTCGTAATCCACCCTGAGCCCGGCGGTCAGGAGCCACCTGCCTATGCTGAAATACGACTCATGGTAGAGGGCGGCCCCGGCCACGGTTATGCCGAAGTCGCTCGATATGTCGAACTCATCCTCCTGAAAAGCCAGGCTCGCACCTGGAAGGAGGGCGGCCAGGCCCTTGTTGGCGTTGGCCAGTATGAGTTCACTGATGCCGTCCTGCTTGAACCTCACCGGTGCGGACATGTCCGTATATTTGGCGAACCCGAAGAACCCGGTCTGCCAGTTCCACCAGGACTTCCGCCATCCGGCTTCAGGCTTCAGGATAATCTCCTGTGTCAGGGCCCCTTCCAGCTGGGACTGCTCCAGAGTGAACATGGAACGTGCCGTGAAATCCTGGTCCAGCTCCATCCTGTCCCCGAGGAACTGCAGGCTCGTGACCGAGTTCAAGGTCCAGTTCTCCGACATGTACTTGAACTTCAGCCCTTCCGACACTGTAAGCCTCCGGTAGCCGCAGGGGTCGTTGTAGGCTATTGGGGCAAGTTCCCCGTCAGCCTCATTGTACTGCCTGTAGGGGTAGCCTCCCTGCACTGTCCACGACGCCGACAGGATGTTCTCGAAAACCAGGTCCTGGCGGAGCTGCTTCCATACCCTCACCCTGAAGTTCAGGAGGTCGGACCTGTCGGCATAGTCCCCCGTATATGTATTAAGGTAGAAGCCGTCGGAATGCCTGTAGTTGACGGAAAAGCCTACCCCGGACCCAGAATAATGGGAGAAACCGGCCGCCACAGTGTTGGCATTGCCGTATTCCAGGGAGAGTCTCGTGCCTTGCCAGGTCTCCGGGGAAAGGGTGTTCAGGGTCAGTACGCCGCACATGGAGTTGCGGCCGTAGAGCGTGGACTGCGGGCCGCGGAAAAGGGCCGCGCTGCTTATGTCGAACATCCCAGTGTCGTACGCATTCTTGTTCATGACAGGGATGTCGTCGACATACAGGCTCACCACAGGATTGTCTATACGCGAGCCAAGGCCCCTGAGGTAGATAGAGGATGTCATGGTAGAGCCATAGTCAGGGATATGCAGGTTCGGGACAATCAGGGACAGCTTCTTGAAGTCGTCCAGGCCCCTGGCCTCCATGTCTTCAAGCCGGACTTCCGTTACCGGTGAAGCGACCTTCCCGAGGGAAAGGACCTGTTTGTAGGATGATACGAGAACGGCCTCCGACAAGGTATCCAGCACAACGGTCTCGGGACCGGGGAGCGGGGAAGAGGCAAGCATGAATGTATATAGGAATGGCAAAATCATAGTTTGTCATCAACGCTTGTTCGACAGGGCAGCAAAGATAGGAAAATCTCCCGGAAGAAGCGGGAACTGTTCTGGATTTATTTCAAAAATTGTTATATCTTTGTTCTCCGTGTTTGTTGAAAACACTCCTAAAATCCATTGTAATATGACTCATTCATTACCTGCATTACCTTACAGCCAGGATGCACTTGCTCCTGTACTGAGTGCGGAAACCATTGATTTCCACTACGGGAAACATTTCCAGACCTATATCGACAACCTCAACAGGATGATCGAGGGTTCCCCGTACGAGGACATGGGAATAGAGGAGATCGTGATGAAGGCCGGAGGCGCTATTTTCAACAATGCAGCCCAGGCATGGAACCACGACTTCTACTTCAAGACCCTGTCTCCGTCACCGGTGGAGATCCCGGCAGTCCTCGGGGAGAAGCTCGCGAAGACATTCGGCTCCGTCGCCGATTTCAAGGCGGAGTTCAACAAGGCAGCAGCTACACTTTTCGGTTCAGGCTGGGCATGGCTGTGCAAAGACAAGGATGAGAACCTCGTCATAGTGCAGACACAGAATGCGGACAACCCGATGACCCAGGGGCTCAAGCCCCTCCTTACCGTGGATGTGTGGGAACATGCCTACTACATCGACTACAGGAACCGCAGGGCCGCCTACCTGGAAGCCGTGTGGAACCTGATTGACTGGGAGAAAGTGGCCGGCAGGCTCTGACCGGCAATCATATCCGCCAGGCCCGGCCCCGAGGGGAGGGACAGCGGCATCATTAATCTTTATAAACAACAGATTCGAGTATGAAAAAGTACATTTGCGTTATCTGCGGATACGAATACGATCCGGCAGTCGGAGATCCGGACAGCGGAATAGAACCGGGAACAGCTTTTGAAGACCTGCCTGCAGACTGGGTATGCCCTCTGTGCGGCGTAGGGAAGGAAGACTTCAAGGTTGTGGAATAGACCGGGGCCAGACAAGACTTCAGGAAATTCGTTGGGGATGACCCAAAAGCCTTAACAAGTCCCGAAGGGACCGCACCGGGTAGGTGCGAGATCCCCCTAATAGGGGGTGCAGGGGGTTAGGATGGGGCCAGTCTTTCGAAGAAAGACGTTTGAGGGTGACACA
>JADIMQ010000004.1 GCA_017694655.1 Candidatus Cryptobacteroides merdigallinarum | reverse complement strand
GGTAAAGATGAGGATTTGTCTATGTTTCCTTGCCGTCTTGCTGACGGCTTCTGTTTGTGCCGTCTCCTGCATTGTCAGGAGCCCGGTAGAGTCCGGACGGACTGTTTCCGCCCTGTCGGGGTATGTGAGCGGCAGGATTGTCCCGACGCTCCTCTGCGAGCCTGCGGTAGCCGTATCCGTGGCTTCTGACGTGGACAGGTATCTGGCTCTCACGGATGCCGGGAAGGAGACTTTCGAGACGGAGAAGGTATTTCCGGGAGGAATCAGGCATATAGATGACAATTCACTGAATGTTAAAGGTGTGGCCAGCGTGTATTCCGACGGGCAGAGGCTTGGGACCCCAGGTGCCAGGTGGACTGTCCGCAGGGCATTCTACGATATGGACGGATATGGCTCGTCCTGTTATACCTATTATAATTCCGGCTATGACTACTATTCTACCGTGTGGGAGATAGAGTGCGAGGGGGAAGGAGTGTGGAAGGTGGTCCTTATGGACGATGCTGACCCGGACTCTGAATTTTCTTCGGAGATAACAGTCCGCCTTTCCTCGGAGGACGACTCGTCCAGGGACTATGAGGTCACAGCCTCCGGGACAAGGACAGAGGATGTCTACAGTGCCTCGGGCCGTACTGTGGACGGTCCTGTGACTGTCAGGTGTGTCCTCGGCTCCCTCGGCATGGAGGTCAACGGGATGCTGTGGTCGGTAAGGCCTGTAAGCGGACAGTTCAACACCGACTTCTACCGGGGCACGGAACACCTTGACTACTGCAACTATACCTATACTTCAGGGGAAGGCATAACCTGCGAGACCGGCCTGAAGGACTGATGCCGGACTGGCCATACTGACAAAAGCCTCCTGACTTTTTGTCAGTACAGTCCATGAGGAACAAATTTTGACTCATTCACGACGCCCGTCCCGGGGAACCGGGATGCGGCGTCTGTTTTTATTGCCCGTTTGCCGGTTGTGAGTACGCGGAGCGGGGGATTTAAACGGTCCGTTTGGAAGAAGAACAATAAATCAATAATTCAGTTATGGCAAATAAAGGTACAATCGGAGTGACTACCGAGAACATTTTCCCGGTGATAAAGAAATTTCTGTATTCGGACCATGAGATTTTCCTGAGGGAACTGGTCGCCAATGCCGTGGATGCCACGCAGAAGATGAAGGCCCTGGCGCTTTCGGGTGACTTCAAGGACGAGCTCGGGGACCTGTCCGTCAGGATAGAGCTGGACCCGGAGGCACGGACCCTGAAAATCGTGGACCGCGGTATCGGCATGACGGAAGAGGAGGTCGACAAGTACATAAACCAGATAGCCTTTTCCAGCGCAGGGGAGTTTCTCGAGAAGTACAAGGACCAGATAAGCAACATTATAGGCCATTTCGGCCTGGGCTTCTATTCGGCCTTCATGGTAGCCGGCAAGGTGACCATAGACACCTTGTCATGGAAAGAGGGTGCAAAGGCAGTGAGGTGGACCTGCGACGGCAGCCCGGAATACGAGATTTCCGGAAGCGACAAGACCGGAAGGGGTACGGAGATTACCCTGTACATAGACGAGGAGGAGAAGGAATTTGCCGAGAAAGGCAGGATACAGGGGCTCCTCGACAAGTACTGCAAGTTCATGCCGGTGCCGGTCATCTTCGGGAAGGAACAGGAGTGGAAGGACGGCAAGTATGTGGATACTGACAAGGACAACGTCATAAACAAGACCGAGCCTCTCTGGACCAGGAAACCTTCCGAGATAAAGCCGGAGGAATATATGGAGTTCTACAGGACGCTCTACCCTATGCAGGAGGAGCCTCTGTTCTACATCCATCTGAACGTGGACTATCCGTTCCACCTGACAGGTATCCTCTACTTCCCTAAGATAAAGGACAGGATGGAGCTGACCCGCAACAAGATACAGCTCTACTGCAACCAGATGTTCGTTACGGATTCCGTGGAGAACATTGTCCCTGACTTCCTTACGCTCCTGCACGGAGTGATAGATTCACCTGACATACCGCTGAATGTCTCCCGCAGCTACCTGCAGAGCGATGCGAACGTGAAGAAGATTTCCGGATACATCACCAGGAAGGTGGCCGACAGGCTCGAGGAGATATTCAAGAACGAGAGGGAGGCCCTGGAGAGCAAGTGGGACAACCTGAAGCTCTTCATAGAGTACGGGATGCTTTCCGACGAAAAGTTCTGCGAAAGGGCGATGAAGTTCTGCCTGCTCAAGAATACCGAAGGCAAGTATTTCAGCATAGATGACTACAGGAAGGCGATAGAAGGGGAGCAGACAGACAAGGACAAGAAGGTGGTCTTCCTCTATGCCACCGACCCTGTGGCCCAGTACCAGTACGTGGAGGCTGCAAGGAACAAGGGGTACGATGTCCTCCTGATGGACTGCCAGCTGGATGCCCACTTTGTCAACCTGCTTGAGACAAAGATTGAAAACAGCCGTTTTGCCCGTGTCGACTCGGACAGCATCGACAACCTGGTCCCGAAGGAGGAAAGGATACGTCCGGAGCTGTCGGAGCAGGACAAGTCCGACCTCGACGTCATCTTCAAGAGTGTCCTTCCTTCGGAGAACAACTACTATGTCACTGCCGAGAATCTCGGGGAGAATGCTTCTCCTATCCTGATTACCCAGTCCGAGTTCATGAGGCGTTACAGGGATATGTCCTCACTCGGCGGCGGCCTGAATTTCTACGGGGAGATGCCGGAGTCCTATAATATTACCGTAAACATGCAGAATCCTCTTATCCTCAAGATAATGGGGGCGAAAGCGGAGGCTTTTTCAGGGAAGGAGGTCCCTGACCCGGTCGCTGAACTCCCGAATGATGCTTCCGAGGAGCAGAAGAAAGAGGCCGAAGGCAGGAAGAAGGAGGCCGAGGACGCCAGGAATGCCGGGCTCCGGGAGTTTGCCGAGGGCAACGGAATCCTGAAGCAGGTCACCGACCTTGCTCTTCTGGCGAACGGCATGCTCAAGGGCAAGAGCCTGAGCGACTTCATAGCCCGCAGCGAGCAGGTCGTGGCTGACGCTTACCTGAAATAGGCCATAGGACATATTCGATGCAGTCCCTGTCATGGACTCCGCGCGCCTCTGACGCGTCGGTCCCGGACAGGGACTTTCCTTGTTCACCGTGATACCCTCCATGGCATGGCGGCCCATGTACCCGCGTGCGTGTCTCTTGCAGGAAGAACATTCCATCCCGGAGTTCCGCTGCCGGCAAGTCGGGTATCCGGATTTTTATATTAAATTTGCCTGATATGCAGGACACTGGAAGGACATACATAGCCATAGACCTGAAATCGTTCTACGCCTCGGTCGAATGTGTGGAGCGTGGACTTGATCCGCTCACGACTAACCTTGTGGTCGCTGACAGGAGCCGGACGGAGAAGACGATCTGCCTTGCCGTCAGCCCGTCCCTGAAGGCATACGGGATTCCCGGACGCGCCCGCCTGTTCGAGGTGGAACAGAAGGTGCGTTCAGTCAATGCCGGGCGCAGGGGCCGGGCTCCGGGATACCGGCTTACCGGCAAGTCGGTGTCGGACACGGAACTGAAGGCTCATCCTGAACTTGCGGCGGACTATATCGCGGCTCCTCCAAGGATGGCATTTTACATAGAGTACAGTACGCGGATATACAGGCTGTATCTCAAGTACATAGCCCCGGAGGACATTCATGTGTACTCCATAGACGAGGTGTTCATGGATGTGACCTCCTACCTGCGCACTTACGGGGTATCGGCGCATGCCCTTGCGAGGAAGATCATAGGCGAAGTGTTGCAGCAGACCGGTATAACTGCGACGGCTGGCATAGGGCCGAACCTGTATCTCTGCAAGGTCGCCATGGACATAGAGGCCAAACATATACCTGCGGACGAGGACGGCGTGCGGATTGCGGAGCTTGACGAGATGTCCTACCGCAGGAAATTGTGGACGCACCGTCCCCTGAAGGATTTCTGGCGTGTCGGGAGCGGGATTGCCGGCAGGCTGGAGCAGTACGGGATATACACGATGGGGGACATAGCGAGGCTGTCCGTAAGGAACGAGGAGCTGCTGTACAGGCTTTTCGGGGTGAACGCGGAGCTCCTGATAGACCATGCCTGGGGCTGGGAGCCGTGCACGATGGAGGCAATAAAGGCCTATCGGCCGTCCTCCAACTCGTTCAGCAGCGGCCAGGTGCTTCCGGAGCCTTATACAGTGGAGAAGGCGCGTGTCGTTGTCCGGGAGATGGCGGAAAGCGCGGCCCTCGGCCTGCTCGACAGGAGGATGGTGACGGATCAGCTGGTGCTTACCGTCGGCTATGACACCGGGAGCCTTTCGGGGGATTCCGGCATAAGGTACGAAGGCGAGATAACGACCGACTATTATGGCCGGAAAGTCCCCAGGCACGCACACGGGACGGCCAACCTTGACGGGCCTACCTCTTCCGCCAGGCTGATATCCTCCGCGGTAATGTCCCTGTTCGACAGGATTGTCAATCCGGCTCTCCTTGTGCGCAGGATCAACCTTACGACGAACCATGTCGTGGATGAGGAAAAGGCTGCCGCCAACCCTGTCCCGGTGCAGTATGACCTGTTCTCGGACTACGAGGCCCTGGAACGGGAGAGACGGGAGGAAGCCGAGAGGCTTGGCAAGGAGCGCAGGGTACAGACCGCGATACTTGAAATCAGGAAGCAGTTCGGCAAAAACGCCATCCTGAAGGGCCTGAATTATGAGGAAGGGGCCACTGCAAAGGAGCGTAACTGCCAGATAGGAGGGCACAAGGCATGAGCAGTCCATACGAAGACATAATAGGCCTTCCGCACCATGTCTCCGGAGTCCATCCTCCGATGCCGATGTCCAGCCGTGCCGCGCAGTTCGCCCCGTTCGCCGCTTTGACAGGACATGATTCGGCCATAATGGAGACGGCCCGCCTGACGGAAGAGGACAGGGAATTGTCCGAAAGCGAGGCGGAGGTCCTGGACAGGAAACTGTCTTGTCTGCGTATGGCGGAGGATAGCCCGGTGGTCACTGTCGGGTATTTTGTCCCTGACGGCAGGAAGGCCGGGGGAAGCTGCCACACGGTGACCGGGCCGGTAAAAAGGGTGGACCCGGAGAAGGGGGTGCTGCAGCTCGTGGGCGGCCCGGATATACCGATCTGCTGCATAAGGGCCATTGACGGGGAGTGTTTTATGGACTGACTGGCCGGCTGTGCCTGCTTTTGGCGGCGCAGTTCTCCCTTCTTTTACCTTATCTTTGTGCATATAGAAAATACCTGGAGGAAGACCTGCGCGACATCGACGAGGCTTTCCCTGCCCCCACGCACAAGATACATCTGGCCGGGTGGTGACTGGAATTTCCGTAAGCCGGGCACATCAATGTCATTGCTTGCACATTTTGCTGCAAGGTACCTTGCTCCGGGGCATCCGGCGAGCCTACAGAAGCCCGCGCTTGTCGACGGATTCATCGTCGTACCTGGTGTTGTCTATGATTTCCTTCGTCTCCCTGCCTTTCCCGAACCTGAAGGTCAGCCGGAAGATGAGCATATTGTCATATATGCCAAGGTCCAGGGCATTTCTCTGCAGATAGAACGGTGTGCTGACCGAGGTCTTCTGGCTCTGCCTGACCCCAAGGTTGAGCGGGATGGTGTAGTTCAGCGAGAGGACCAGCCTGTCCTTCAGCAGGTATTTGTTGACGGCCAGATTCCACATGTCGTAGCCGTATTCCGAGAAGCCTTGCAGCTCCGGGATACGCGACATGCCCCTGCTGTAGCCGAGACTTGTAAAGAGTTTAAGCTTCGGGGATAAATACCCGATTGAGGATTCCCCCATAAAGCCGATGTCAGTGTTGCGGAGCCCGCCGCCGGATATTTTCAGGATGTTCATCTGGACGGAATTGGTCCATGACCAGTTCCTGCTTATTTCCCATTTATATTCGAGTCCGGCAGTATACTGGAAATATCCGGCAGTCCTGTATGTGGATACCACATCGCTTCCGGACAGGAAATAATAGTCCGAGATGCGGTCAGGGCCACCATAGAAATAGTTTATGAACTGGAGATTGTTCCAGAAGCTCATCTGTATCATAAGGGAATGCGACAGGGACATCGGCGGAAGGTCCGGGTTCCCTTGGGAGCAGATGCCTTCTCCTGTCCGGTGCAGTGTCGGGTCGAGCTGCTCCTGGACTGGATATGACGGTTCGGCACTATACATCACGGTAAGGCCGAAGACGGACTTCGGGAAATAGTTCAGGGAAAGCATCGGTGCCGCGTAGAACCTGCCGGAGCCCCCGTCCCTCACATACCCTGCAGAAACGCCGCCCGACATTGAGAGATCATCCCTGGCATACCATGTAGCGTAGGTGTACAGGTCCGCCCTCCCTGATATCCTGTCGAATACGGTGCCGCTGCCTGCGTCCGAAATCCGGTAACGGTTATAAGTCCCGTTCATGCCGAAATTCAGCGAAAGCCTGTCGGAAAAGCTGTATGTAAAGTCAAGGTTCTGGAACGAGTAATCCTTCCTCTTGTCCTGGACAGATGTCTCGAGCACGGCGTCATCGAGCGAGTAAATGTATGTCCCGGGAGTCCGGATGCCGTTCCAGTTGGCGGAGAAGTTCAAGGAAAGCCTGTCGGAAAGCGTGCCGTCGTATGCGGCACTGACCATCCAGCTGTCTCCGGAAGACCGCTGCTGCGAAAATTCATGGTACGCTGTCCCTGAACTGTTCCTGTCCATATGGATGGAATTGACCGTATTGGTCTTTTCTCCCGAATAGTTGGCAAATACAGACAGGCGGTGCCTGCCGCTGAAGCTGTACGAAGTACGCAAGTATGCGTTATGTCCCCTGTATTTGTAGAATTCAGTCGGCCTGCCGAGATAATCCTGGCTCCTGGCATATTCCGTCCCGTCCGGCAGCCTTCTCTCCGGAGTATTTTCGTAGCTCCAGGCAATGTCCCCATAGACGTACCCGGTATTCATGTCGAACTTGTCTCCCGAATACCGGACCATGGCTCCAGGCTGTTCGTTCGCTATGGTCCGCCCGTTCTCCGGGGCGATGAACATCGAGTTCACGGCTGTCACCAGGACCCCGTTATTACGTTTCCTGCCGATTTCTATGACATACCTGACGCCTCTGGATATGTACCTGCCTTTTGGCGTATGGATTATGCTGACGCTCCTTATCTGTTCCGGTGAAAGGGACCTGAGCTCATCTTCCGAGACTTCCATCCCGTCCATTTCGAAGACTACTGACTCCTGTCCGTTGACTGTCAGTTTCCCGGAGATGCGGTCATAGCTGACGCCGGGAATCTGGTCGAGGAGCGAGTTTATGTCATAGGATTTCAGCCGGTCTGACGGCAGGATGGTGTAGACATCCCTGTCCGCCCGTCTCGTGACACGGGATTCGACGATCCTGGACTGTACAATGGTATCTTCCTGTATTTGAAGAGAATCCTCCCGTATGGCCAATGTATCGTATTCTGCTGCATGCAATCCGGACCCCAGTAGAGGAATAAGGGCCATGACTGCAATATGGACTTTCGGGTATCTCATTTCCTGGCAGTGTTTCAATCAGTGTGTCCGTGTAAGCTGCCGTACCTCCCGGCTTTGCAAATATATCAATTTATCTGCCACGTTATCCTGGAACTGGAATTGATATCGGTATTTTAGCACGGCTCTTTCATTTAAAACAGGTGTTGCCTTTCAAGAAAGATGTTATTTTATAGCGGGGACACGGACTATTTTTCAGCACATCCAACGCGTCTTCGATGCGGCACAGATTGTTTGCGAGACATCTTTTGCGATTATGCAATTTTCTGATTTTCAATAAAATAAGAGAGATAAAAATTTGGTCAAGTGACAGGTTTTTCGTAACTTTATAAAGTAATAATCAAACAGTTATGCGAAAAACAGAGTCACTTGACCATATATGTTCAGCCGGAGCACATTCTCTCAACCGGACTTCAAAGTTACAAAATAAATCCAAAATCCGTGGCAGCATTCTGGAAGAACTGATGAAATTCGCCTTGTCCGTCCCCGATTTCCGCAGGCCGGACAAGGGGAACATCCGCCACCGTCTGGCTGACATCATAATGCTGATGATACTCGGCCGCGCCTCGGGCCATGTCGCGCGTTCCGAAATAATAGAATTCGGCAGGCACAATCTGCACAGGTTCCGCAAGATGGGCATGCTGCGGAACGGGGTACCGTCGGAAGCGACGATGTGCCGTGTCGAGCAGGGGATAGACGAGCTGTCCATGGCCGGAAGGATGCGGGCGTTCGCTGAGGCCTGTCACGCCAGGCTGCTCAAGGACAAAGCCGGCATGGAGATAATCTGCGTTGACGGCAAGGCCATGCGCGGGACCGTGCTGTCAGGCGGAATCAGCCCGGACATCGTCTCGGCGTATTCCCCGTCCACAGGCATCACGCTGGCCACGGAGGCGTGCCATGAAAAGAGCAACGAGATAAAGGCAGTGCCCCGGCTCATAGACAGGATAGACGTGGCGGGAAAGATAGTCACAGCCGACGCCATGGCCATGCAGAAGGACATCATCGACAGGATCAGGAAGAAAGGAGGGGATTTCCTTATAGAGCTCAAGGCCAACCAGCGGTCACTGCGCTACGGGATAGAGGACAAGATCAGGACGCGCATCCCGCAGCATTCATACACGGAAGGCCCGGAGCTGGGTCATGGACGGATCGAGACCCGCACATACCGCATACATGACGGCCTGGGTATGATAGCGGACAGGGAGAAATGGGGTGGCTGCATGACTGTCGTGGAATATGAATCCTACACGGTCTCCAAGTCAACGGGAGCGCACTCCACCGAGAGACGGCTGTATGTGACGAGCCTGGCGGCGGACACGCCCCTGCTGGGCGCTATCGTGCGCACGCACTGGTCCATAGAAAGCATGCACTGGGGCCTGGACGTCAATCTCCAACAGGACAGGATCAGGCGGCGCTCAAGCAGATCGGCACGGAACCTCGACACGATCCAAAGAATTGTCCACTCGGTGTTCTCCGTCTGGAAAAGACTGCGCAGAAAGATGGCTGACAGAAGGAAAGGGATGGCCGAGATTATGAGGCTCGTCTCGGCG
>JADIMQ010000056.1 GCA_017694655.1 Candidatus Cryptobacteroides merdigallinarum | reverse complement strand
TGGGCGACTACCTCTACAGCGACGGCACGACGAGCGACGGCGGCCTGCGCAAGCTCTATCCCGACGGCACGGTCGAGACCGCGCCCGAGGCGGTAGCTCCCGAGGCGGGCAAGACGGTTATCGGTATCGTGTTCCATGCCGGGCGGCACGCCACCGATGCCTCGGACTACACCAGTCCCCTCACCGCCGGTGGCCCCACCCTCGCGGGCGAGGTGCGCGGCTATGCCGTGGCCCTCACCCATGCGAATAACGATTATTCCGATCTTGCGAATTGGGTAAAGGGTCCGAATGATGAATCTGGCTTCTCTGTGGATATCTCTACCGATGAGGATGACTGGAACGGCTATGCCAACTGCCGGGCGATACACGACTATGTGACGGCCCATGCCGGCGAGGGGTGGGAGATGCGCCATTTCCATGCAGCCTGGGCATGCGAGACCTACGGCAACCGCTCCCTGGACTACGACGGCACCCCGACCTCCGCCTACGAATGGCAGGCGCCGCTGAGGGCCCCTGCCGGTACCAGCGGCTGGTTCCTGCCCTCGTGCGGCCAGCTTTGGTACATGATGCCGTACCAGGACTATCTGAACAGCCGGTTTATGGCTGCCAAAGAAGTCTCCGCCGCCGAGTTGCAGGAATATGTAAAAGAATTCTTCTCTCAAAGTTATTGGTCGTCGACAAAAGATGGTTATTACAGTGCCAACGCAATGGTTGTGAACTTCGAGAATAGAGATAGATCTGGAGCGACTCGCAATAATAAGTATCTCGTTTCTCGTGCTGTAATCGTATTCTGATCCGGCAGCCGCAGCAGGACATATCCCCGCATGACGAACGGTGGCAGAGCGTGCTCTGCCGCCGTTTTCTTTTGGCCCCTCGTCAGCTTCTCGGCCCACAACCACCGCGCCCCAACCAACCGCCATTTCTTCCGCCCCCTTCCGGTGCCCAGGCCGAGCCCACGCTTGCCGCCTCCCTCCTATGCCCCGACCGACCGCCATTTCTTCCGCCTATCCGGTGTCCAGACCGACCGCCAGCTACAACCGTCCGACCGGACTATTTCGTGCCGGGAGAGCCGCAAAAAACGAAACAGACCGTAACCGTGTCGCTACCCCAAACCTTCCGATCGCCCTGAAGTGCATGTCCTCATGGATACAAGCGATTGTATCCATTGCACCCCAATTCTCATATCCCCCCTCACACACCGTGTGCACCCGCAATTTCGACGGTTCAACGATGCGCAATCAATGTTGCCCCAATAAATGCTCATGAATAAAACGCAATACGTCAGATTCCCTGTAAAAGAGAAGATTGTTCTATTTTTTGAGAAGATTTTACAGACGCAGTATGTGTATATGAGATATTTTTGTCCGTCAAGTATCTTAATTCCTAAGTCATCGATGACAAGCAGGTCCAGTGCAGCCATCTTGTCATTCATGTACGCGTTGGCAAGATATATCCCGGCGTTGACCACGACTGATATGTTAGTAACACGTTCAATCAGGTACTTCAGGATTTATTGGAACGACAAGAATAGACTCACTGCACCGAGGACCCTCGACAAGGTTTTGAGGACAATTAACCGCAAAATTTGCGGCTTATTGCCCGCATGGAGCCGAAGCAAGTCTGTAACCGGCAAATCTATTTCTTTTTGTGAGCAAGTTCAACTGGTTTTGCTATATTTGCACTATTAAGTGCGGATTTATGTTGAATTTTACATTTTTCCATACTTAATGGCGGAAATATCCGCCGTCCAATGTTTCCAAGCCGGGGATGCCCCTCAGTGCATATTCCGAACTTGATTCGTTCAAGGTATACGCTTATGACTGCGGCCTTTTGAGGCGTCTTGCGAAAATACCGGCTGAAGTTGTCCTTGACGGCAATTACGGTTATACGGAATTTAAGGGAGCAATGGCTGAAAATCTTGTTTTGCAGTCTCTTATGACGGAACTCGACGGTAATGTCCCATATTACTGGAATTCAGGAAATACCGCTGAAGTGGAATTCGTAATCCAGATTGGCACACGGATAATCCCTGTGGAGGTAAAGGCAGAGAACAGAATCAGTGGCAGGAGTCTTTCTGAATACGCAAAAAAATTCAGCCCTGAATACCGGATGAGATATTCGTTCCAGAACCTCCAGTACAACGATGGTCTCCTCAGTTGTCCGTCTCCGCTGGCAGGGTGGACACGGAAATTGCTGGAACTGTCTAATTCCAGTTCCAGGACACCTCGGAAATCTCTCGTAAAAATTTAAACTGTTTCTGAAAATTCGGCACTATGAAGCATTTATTTCTTTCGGCTGCAGCTTTACTGCTCCTTATGTTGGCTCCTGGCTGTTCGAGGCCTATGAAGATTGTCGAGAATCCTCTCATAGAGGCATCGACGAATCCGTCTGTAGATATCACGAGGGCGGAGCTGACGGATTCCTCCACCGTGTTGACAGTGACCGTCTCCCCGCTGCGCAGGTCAGTCCTTGAGCTTGCCCCGGACATAAGCATAACCTGCCAGGGGAAGAAATATCCGATGACCGGCACTGAAGGTCTGGATGCGGGGAATGTCTGCAGGGTGCCGGACAGCGGGACAGCCTCTTTCCGCCTTGAGTTCGGACCTGTCCCGGAGGATGCGGAATCCCTTGACCTGGATTTCAGGTACAGCGGGGGCAAGGTGACCCTGGCCGGGGTGGACCTTTCAGGAAAGAAGGAGTACGGCCTCCCGGAAGGCCTGCCGCGCGGTCTCGGGAAAGTCCGGGGAAACCGTCCGGTGCCGGAGCCTGTGTTCGCCTGCGGGGAGACCAGCCTGAAGATACATTGCCTGCACTACCGGAAGGAAATGGTCCAGAACCTGACTGTCCTTACGAAGACTGTCTTCGGGGACGATGAGTTCGTCCTGGACATAGACCCAGCCTCCGGCATTGCCGTCTGCAGTTTCATGCAGTACGGTCCGGCTTTCATCCAGATTTTGTCTTCAGGTGGGAATGCCGTTGCCTGGACCGCTCCGGGGGAAGATGCTGAACTCTACCTGGACATGAGGCAGAGCGGGAGCTGGACGAAGACCCGTGTCCCGAAATTCGGGGGATTCCCCCAGACCGACAGCCTACGTAAAGCCTTTAGGCCCCTGACTGTGCGTCCTGTCTATGCTTCAGGGACATACGGGGACCTGACAAATGCCTTCGCAGTCGAGTCATGGAGGGACTTGGACCGGTTCAGCCTGGATGTGGACTACACCGATGTGCCCCTGTATGAAATGTCTGCCGACGAATACACGGACTACATAATGTCGAAATACCGGGCCCTGTCGGACAGCATAGCGGGGTGCGGGGCCGGACGCATGACGGAAGGCATACTCCAGACGACCCTGGCGCAGGAGGCTCTGTATGCGATAATCGATTCGGATATGCTTCGAAAGACGAATTATATGGATATCAACGGGCTTACCTTCATTGACCTGTACAGGAAAAAGATAACCCTTCCGGAAGTGGATACCATGACGGCCGTGAACTACTCTGTAATACGTGATATCCACGGAATAAACAGTCCCGGGATGCTTCTGGGGATGAAGCTTGACCGTTACCTCAGCTGCATAGACTACCTTTACCCGTCCGTCGCTGCAATTGCGGGCCTTGAAGACGGCCTCATACCGGACCTGAATGCAATAAGCGGAATGGAGGGCAGGGCCAGGACTGCCGGACTTACCGAAGAGGATTTCAGCAGGCTCGGGGAAATGGACAATCCTTTCTATCTTGAGGCGTTGAAGACCATGCAGGAGAAGACTTTGGAGGCAATGGCACGTGAAGCGGTAGTACAGGAGGTTCCGGACGTGGACGGGGACGGACTTTTCGATGCCATTATAGCTCCTCACAGGGGGAAGGTGGTGCTTGTGGATTTCTGGAATACCTGGTGTGCCCCGTGCCGTGCAGCGATAAGGGCGTCCGAACCACTGAAGGAGACGGACCTGGCGAGCGACAGCCTCGTGTGGATATACGTGGCCAACGAATCTTCGCCGGAGGAGGAATACCGGGCCATGATCCCGTCCATCAAGGGGCTGCATTATTATCTGGATGCCGGACAATGGAGCCGGGTGGCCGGGAAATTCGGCATAAACCAGATTCCGGCATATGTCCTTGTGGACAGGGACGGGAACTATTCCCTCCGGGAAGACTTCGTGCGCGACAGGGATCTGATGGTCCGGACTCTCCGGAAAATGCTCGGTGAGTGAGGGCTTTACGTGAAGGCTTGCAAAAATAATTTGGTAAAACAGAACAAGAAAGGTATTTTTGCAGGATAATTTGAATACCAATTAAAAAAGAGACAAAATGGGACTTCTAAACGGAAAAGTCGCCCTCATCACAGGAGCGGCAAGAGGAATAGGCAAGGCAATAGCCTTGAAATATGCGTCGGAAGGTGCTGACATAGCATTTACCGACCTCGCAATCAACGAAGCTGCCGAGGCTACCGTGAAGGAAATAGAGGCATACGGTGTGAAAGTCAAGGCTTACGCATCCAATGCCGCCGACTTCGAGGAGACTCACAAAGTAGTGGCTGAAATCCTGAATGAATTCGGACATATAGATATACTTGTGAACAACGCCGGTATCACCAAGGACGGGCTTATGCTCAGGATGGAGGAGAAACAGTGGGATGCCGTCATCGCGGTAAACCTTAAATCCGCCTTCAACTTCATACATGCCATAACTCCGATAATGGCCAAGCAGAAAGGCGGAAGCATCATAAACATGTCTTCAGTAGTAGGTGTATCCGGAAATGCCGGACAATGCAACTATTCCGCTTCCAAGGCGGGGCTCATCGGGCTTGCAAAGTCCATAGCCAAGGAAATGGGGCCTCGCGGCATCCGTGCCAACTGCATTGCTCCAGGCTTCATCATCACCGACATGACCAACGCTCTTCCTGAAAAGGTTCGTCAGGAATGGGAGAAGCAGATTCCTCTCAGGCGTGGCGGTACACCTGAAGATGTGGCCAATGTCGCCCTGTTCCTGGCTTCGGACCTTTCTTCTTATGTCAGTGGGCAGGTTATTCATTGTTGCGGTGCCATGAACTGCTGATCCGGCGGGGCATAGCAGGCGATCTGCGGCGTTGCGCGGGGCTCGGAAATCCTCACATACTTCAGTATGCTGCGGTTTCCTTGCCCCGCGCGCCTTGCATCCCGCCCGCTCTGCCCCGCCGTCGTGGCAGAC
>JADIMQ010000055.1 GCA_017694655.1 Candidatus Cryptobacteroides merdigallinarum | reverse complement strand
CCATTTCAAGTCGAAATAAAAGCGTTTTTCCCGACCGCCAATATCGAAATATTATGGCGGGACAAAGAAATGGAGGTCGTATTTCATGTATGGGGCCAGACATGATTAAAACATTTCTGCCGTTATCGTCTTGTCTGGGAAGGAGTAGATGTCGGCTTCCCTTTTCTTTCAGTCTCCGCGAATATGGTGACAAGGCAAACGGCAATAGCAATCCGCAGCTCCGAGAGTGCGTTTCCTCTTGCCTTTGTTGCCTTTCCGTGTCACCTTCAGATGCGTCACCTTCAGAAAAAGGGAAGGCCTCCCGTCTTATAGGGAGTAGGTGATATGTTCAACAATTTAATTTCATCAGATCATGTTGATTCAAGACAGTCAGAGGAACGGGGGCAAGAAAGTGTATCTCCGCATTTCCAAGGGTTCAATCATCAGCAGGAAAGACGGCGTCGAGACATCCTTTTCGGCAATTTCAGGGGCATTGACAGGAATCGAGCTCCGGGAGCACGAGTTCGAGAACAAGAAGTTCAGGAACTGGCACATAATGATTTCGGATGCCGAATCGGGCGAGGCCTATGACCTGTCGGTCGGCAAAAGCGCCGGCGTGTTCAAGTCCATCGTCAGGAGCCTCGTCACGGAGCAGGGGCTCGCAGGTCTCGATGACATAACCATCGATGTATATACC
Source organism: Candidatus Cryptobacteroides merdigallinarum (assembly GCA_017694655.1). GTDB lineage: Bacteria > Bacteroidota > Bacteroidia > Bacteroidales > UBA932 > Cryptobacteroides > Cryptobacteroides merdigallinarum. The sequence goes on along the minus strand of JADIMQ010000055.1, from coordinate 8,570 downwards.
TCGAAGTCCGGGTACACCAACGCCTCCGTCAGCGCGAACGGGCAGAGGCTGCACTGGGTTGATGAGCAGATGCCTGCAATCCAGTATGTAACTGTAGGGGGCAACGAGGTACCGGATGACACGGCGCAGATGAACTGGATACAGACGCTCGTCGACCGCATCAATGCAAGGCTCCGCTCCGGAGGGGAAGACCTTGCCCAGGATGACTTCGAGGATCTTCCGGAGGAATGAAACGATGTTGAGATGAGGGAGGCAGGGATTCTCTCCTGTCTCCTTGAAAAACAAAATGTTTATGGCAAGGAAAAATATAATTCAGCCGGCCGCCCATGATGACTATGAGATGGCGGTGCTGGTAAAGTGCATGGACTGCATCAGGAAGGAGGTGCAGCTGATACGCCGGAGTATGGCGGCAGGAGTGAAGCCTGCATACACGAACAGGGAGGTGATGGAGATGTTCGGGATAGCATCCGCCACACTCAAGAAATGGAGGGACACCGGTACTCTCGGATATTCCCAGAAAGGCAACATCTATCTGTATTCAAAGGATGACATCGACAAGTTCCTGAAGAGGAACCATTACGATACGTTCGATGATGACAGGGCGTTCCGGCGGTTCATGCGGCAGTCGGCCGGATAGTCCTTTATAATTTCGGGCCTCTGTTTCGCTTCTCCGTCGGTCGTCTCATTGCGTTGGACAGGTGAACGGAACGCGGCTTTTCGTTGTGGTCATGCCGGAACTGTTCCCTGGCCCTGTCCCGCGCTGCCTCATGTATGGCGGAGTCATTGCGGGCTTCGTGCCTTGCCTTTTTGGGACTTGCCGCAGTGATCAGCACACCGATCCCCGGCAGGAGGAGTCCGGCAAGAAGCCCTTTTGCTCCGCCGATCTTCCTCTTGCTGCCGAGGATTGCCCCCGCGATGCCCGAAGCGGCTGCTGCGGCAGCCATTGCGGACTGCAGAGCATATACGATGCCGATGGTTTCCATTGCCGTCTATCTGTTTAGTCCCTTGTTCCTGTTCCTGGCCAGGCTTATGCCACGCTCGTCCGGATTGGGATGCTGTATCCTGTCTCCGGCTTTTTTCATTGCGGCGGCCAGGTTGTTTTCATTGAACTCCATCCTGCAGTCCCGGCATGTCTTGCGTTCGAGATCGGCCTGAGAAATGAGCAGTCCGTCCCTCCTTATGTGCTGCACGGTCGTCGGGGAATAGCGTCTTCCTGCATCGGAAGGATGTTCCAGGGCATAGCCTACACAAGCGAATCTGTGACAGTCGGCCGGATTTGTCTCGGCACACATCAGCGCCTGCCGTTCACCTTTCCTGGCCGCATCCACAATCTCGTCGTAAGTCCTGCGGAAGCCTTCAGTGAGCATCATCTCACCGTATGAGAGGTCCTTTCCCGGCATGGCTGCGAACCTGCTCTTGAACTCGTATTCCGAGAAGATGTCCCTGTTGTCGCCTCTTCTCATCATCCATCCTTTCGGGGCGTGCACCTCGGCCGGAATGCCGAGGGCTTTTGCCGCGGCAATGCCGGCCTCGTCAGCCCCTGTCTGGCCTCCGCTGATTATTTTCCTTATTGACACGTCCTTGTCAAGCAGCCCCTTGAGAACATCCCTCACGATTCCGTTGATTCTCTCCTGGTCAAGCCCGTGGGACAACAGGACAGATATCCCGTTACCCGCCACATTGACGACGAGAGGCCGGCTTTTCTCTCTTTCTGTCATGCAGCAGATGATGTCCCTGGCTATTTCTTCCGCAGGAGGGCAGTAGCGGGCGGAAACCGGGATCTGTATGATCTTCCCCTTTGCCGCCTCCGCAGTCACGCGCTCTCCGGCGGTGCTGAAGTCCGAGGCGAATGCGATTGTGAGGTCGGCGGCGGAGGCGTTCTCCCGTGTGCGCTGCGCATATCCTCCTGAGGACATGGTGAATGTCACGCCGTCGCCCTCGGACGGGAATGCTTCTCTCCTCACATGGCCTCCCATCGTGTCCCCGTTGAACACATATCTGATTCCGTTCCTTTCCAGTTCCTCCTTCAGCGCCTTCTGGTCAAAATGCGGGAATGACTTTGAATGCGGCCAGCTGCGGATGTCCCTTACAAGCGTGATGCCGTGTCTCCTGCAGTTCCGTATGAAGGCCTCTATGCTCATGTTTGAGTGTCCTATCGTGAATACGTTTCCCTTGTGCGCCCTCGAGTCGATAGCCTCGTCAATTGTCCTGACTTCTGACGAGGAGGCGTAGTCCATCCTCAGCCTCGTCGGGGCGGCGCTGTCCTTGAGCATCTCGTTCGTCACATCGGCGGCCCGCTTCAGTTCCGGCTCGTTCGCAAGGTCGCGGAGCATCAGTTCGAGGTTGGACGGCTCCGGATGTTCAGGATCCGGGACGAATCCGTCGTCAAGGCATTTCTCGGACAACTTGGCAAGCACTTCCCGTGCATCCTCTTTCCCGTAGAATATCCGGCTGTTGGCCATCGCCCCCTCCAGGTATTCTCCTGCGTGGGAACCTCCCATCACATTGGTGTTCACTCCAAGACGGCCCTTGCTGTCAATTCCGTATTCTCCATACGCTGTGTCACCTTTCATCAGTATTACCTTGTGTGGCTCTATCTGGAGATACCATGCCGTGGCGAAACACAGATGTCCGGAATCCGGGTCGTGCCCGACCCGGCGCTCCTGCTCCCTCCGCATCTCATCGGCCTTCCTTGCAAAGTCCTGAAATGCGGACAGAGCCTTGACCCTGTCGTTGACTGGTGGAAAGCCCTTATTCTTGTCTTTGGAGGGTACTGTCGTAGGGGAATACAGCCTGCCGTCCTTGTTAAAATAGTACAGAGGCCTTATTTCCGGACGGACTGAGTCTATGTAGGTGCCGCTCAGGATATTGCCGTTCAGGTCTCTCCGCACGGACAGTCTTTCGACAACTTTCTGGAGCCCGTCGGGACGGATAATGATACTGCTTTTGTTGATTCTTTTGATCTCCTTCTCGATATCATTTCTTCCGTATGGTACCGCATATATCCTGGATTTCCCGGGTATGGATATCACGGGTATCTCCATATATTCTACATAGTCCGCCAGAATCTTTCTGTCAAGGTCATCGAAGACAGAGAATTTCCTTACCAGTGCCTCGTACCTTTTCAGCATCTCCGTCTGCCTCCAGTCGAGCATCTCCTTCGCCCTGTCCGCAATCCCGTCCGGGATGCCGTATGCAAGCTCGGCAAGGCCGCCTGCAATGGCCGCCACGGCTGCGCTGTCGCCCCCTATCGCCGTGGCACGGCGCACTGTTTCCTCGTAGGACTTTGAGTTGCGCACCGCACAGAAGGCCGCTTCCAGCACATATCTGTCATCGTGCCTGCCGTCACCGGGGATGTAGGTCCCATTCTGACCTTCCTTCAGCTGTCCCCTGATTAGGGCGGAGATGATCTCCGGCCGTCTCGGCCCTTCGAGGGGAATGCCCAGGAGCGAGTCTATGTTGCTTCCGTGCCCTGTCCTGATCCTGTATGCGGCATCGCCGGCAATGAATAGTTGTCTTCTGTATTCATCCGGGAAATGGCGTGCATACTGCTCAATGACGTCTGTCTTGCCGTCAGATCCCATTCGGCCTACAGCGCAGATGTCCCCCAGGACCACGGCCCCTGCCAGGCCTTCGCATAGGTCACCTGCGTTGATGTAGGACAGGTCGGCAATGTCGTCTATCATCAGGGCTGCATTGCTGATATGCCCGATGTCCGGCCTGTATGTCCTCTCCCTGTATGTCTTCGGGTCCATCACCGTCCTCGTCTCGAAGAGGGGGAAGAAGATGTCGTTCATGTCGGATATGTTCTCCTTACTGTATGGGGAGCCTATGATTTCCCCCGCTATAATCCCTATCATATCGGATATCGCGTCTGTTTTTTCTTTCCTACCCTGACCGTGCCCCTGTTCCGGGACAGCCTGAGTTCCCTTTTCCGGTCGGCCTCTGCCGCCTTTCCTGCATATTGTTCGGAGAGCACCTTCGTGATGTCGACCCCTTTCGGCAGCTTGATCCCGAGTATGTCGGTCAGACATTCCGACGCACGGGACGCCTCCTTTACGGCTTCATATATGAATGAGGGCTCAGCATCGATTGTCATGATCCATGACTTCAGGTATGATTCCGAATTCCTGTCCATTGTCACTCCAAGCCCGAGCAGCGCCCCCATGGACGCTGCGCAGAGCTCGCTGACCAGGGACTCTTTGGCGGTGTCTCCCTTGAGGTCCGACCAGATGCCCCTGTCCAGCCGCAGTTCGCTGCCAGTCGACCTTGCCATGAGGCGAAGGAGCGTGCCATAATAGGACCGGTCGTCGGAGAAGGCGTGCTTTCCCGGGATCAGGATTATGTCATCGTTCCGGTCGTACCTCGGCTTTTCTGAAGCATCTGTGGTCCTGATTGGACAGAGCCATGAGCCGCCGGAGACCATCCGGTCGAGTTCCCCGGAGTGCAATTCACGCCCGTCGGACGCCCCGAATGCCTTGTGCAGCTCCTGCATTGTGGCCGGGTATGATTCGGAAAAGGTCGTCTGCTCTATGTTGAACACCTTGTACCAGTGGGTCCTGAATATCTTGGCGAGATTCCTCTCCTTCCTCTCGGCCTTTTCCATTGCGTCGTATTCGTCTATGGTTACGGAAGATCTTTTCCCGGTGTACATGTCCTTGACATACAGCTCCGTGAATGAGACCGGAGACCCTGATTCACCCTTCCGTATCCGTATGCCGAGGTCCTGTATCTGGCCTGCCGTCATCCACAGGGGAAGTCGGAACTTGTGGAACGACGCCACAACGGGAAGGAAGCTCCTGTTGCATCCCCTGTACGCGTTCCCCGCAATGTTCTGCTGCGGGAACCGTGACGGGGTGATGAGCGGCTCATCCCATTTGCCGTCTATCAGCTCGAATCGTTCTATGAACTTGTCCGCATACATTCTGGCCAGTGCCTCGATTGCTGTCATGGTCGTGTCCTGTGTTGTATGGGCGGCCCGGAGCGAGCCGCCTCATGTGTCGCGTGTGTCAGGCCCTGTGCACTTTCCTGGTGCTTTCCTTCTTCCTGCCTTCCTGTTTGTCTTCTTTCTTCTCTTCCTTTTTCTCCTCTTTCTGAGGAGCCGGGGCGGATGTCTTGTTCGCCTCAAGGCGCTTCCTTACTGTTTCTCTCCAGTACGGGGTGTTCACTTTCACGATCTGTCTGCTCACGGCGCTGTATTGTATTACGGCATCGAAGGTTTTCCCGTCCTTGGTCTTGAAGTCCTCGATGTAGAGGTCCTTGCCTTCGGCGAGTGCGCCCTTCTGTTCAGGCGTGAACTCGTGACCGTACATGGAGGGGACCACCTTGTCAAGATAGCTGCGCACTTCATCGCATGAGGTGATGAAAAGCCTCTGGGTGCCGCGGAATATTTCCCCGTTCTTGTTGTGCACATAACCGTCGAAGGAGACGAGGTACTTCGTCTTCACCTCATTGCCGTCAGCGTCCTTCCTGGTCAGCGTGATCGGGCTGCCTCCGTTTGCATACGAATGGCTACTGTATTTGCATACGACATTCCCTTCGTCATCCTTCACGGTTGACTCGTATGTGTCCATCAGCCGTTCTGCTATGCGGTTGTTCTTGAGCGCCTCCCCATATATGTTCATGTCCGGGTTCGGATTCACCGTGAAATGCCTGACCTCGGCCTTGTCTCCCCTGAAGGTCGCCTGGAGCGCCATCGGCCCCACCACGACCAGGTTGCCGTTCCTGGCATAGCACTTCACATAATCCGTGACCTGTCCGTTCGCCAGCTGTCTGGCAATCTGCTCATGGCTCATGATGTACTCCTTCTTTATTCCGTAGCCGGCTTCCAGCTCCTCCCATGGTATCATGTTGAGCCTGTCCTCAATGAATTTCGGGTAAACAGGGTTCTTGTCCCCGGTGTTCTCTTGTGTCTGTTCCATCTTGATTTGATTTAATAAGGTTTATTATTTTCGTGCAGGCCTGGACGTTCTCTCCGCAGAGGAAGTCGTTAAGGTCATTGTAGTCTTTGTATGCGTGGGACATGTCGGTCACCCGGCAGCCGCAGGAGTCCGAATCGGTCATGATTTTGGCGGCAGCCTCCCTGCCCGCCCTGTCGTTGTCAAGGAACAGGTAGGCCGAGCGGTGCTGCATTATGTAGTCCAGGGCCTTCGGGACATTGACCACGCTGTTCAGAATGCATGAATCGCAGGTGCCGGCCTTCAGCGTGCATGACGACAGTATCTCCTTGAAGGAAAGGAAATCGAACATCCCTTCGAATACAGCGACCCTGCTGGAGGACCGGAGCGTCGAGACGTTCCCGTCACAGTCCAGGAATGTCGGTGCGGAGCTCGTGCACCTCTTTCCCGTGCTTCCCGGCAGTGCGCTGCGCAGCACGAATCCTCCGTCATTGTTCCGGAAGCCGATGAACCTTGCCCTTTTCCCTTTGCCTCCGGCAAACTCGGCAGTCACTTCGGTGCAGTATTTCTCAAGGACGGCTTGTGAAATCCCCCTTGAGCGTGAGTATTCCAGAAGGACTCCCGATGTGAACGGGCCGGCCGAAACGATGGTGGACGGTCGGCTGCCACCCTGCTTCCTTTGGAAATTACGGCAGGGTGCCGCCGGAGCGGGAGTCCAGTCCGTGCCTTCCATTTCCGACAGTATCCGTATGGCGCGGAGCCTGTCGCATCCTGCAAGCCTCATGACAAGGTCGATTACACCGCCCCCGCTCCCGTCCCCGAAGTCCTTCCACCCGCGTCCGTTGGGCGTGATGTGGAAGGACGGTGTCCTCTCGTCCCTGAATGGAGACCTGACAAATCTTCCCCTGGTGAGGTGCGAGTCCTTCCCGAAATATGCGAGGACATCAATAACTGTCGACCTGTCCTCTGATCGGAAGACCCTATTCCTTCCGTTTTGTTCCATGTGCTATCCGCTTTCTGCCGGGTACGACAATTTATTTGCAATTCTGTCTAATAATCATATTCTTTCGTCTAAAAACACTAATTTTTGCATCGTTTTTGTTACCTTTGGCTGTAATTATTATAATAATGCTTATCAAGATTATAATTTTGATACAAAAGATTATGATTTTGATACAAAGTAAAGGATTTCTATACATATTACCAAGAGTCCTGTTATTTTTTATGTGTTCTTATGGAGAAAAAGGTTTTACCGGAAACGGGTGGAAAGTTTATAAACGGGAACTGGCATGTGAAGAACCTGAACTTCTTGTCGGAGTTCATGGAGAAATGCGGTTACTCCACCGGAGACATAGCCAGGGCGGTCGGTCTGCAGCGTCAGGCCGTTACCAGGTGGCTTGTGGTAGATGACACGAAGCTGAGCTATGTCATCAAATTCTCGGAGGCGATCGGATGCGATTTCCTGATCTCGTATGAAGTTCCGGAAGTTTCGCAAGAGCGCACGAATATGGCCATAGACAAGGCCTTGTTCAATAAGACGATCCAGGGCTTCATGGACAGCCGGCTGGCTTTCCTGCGTCTGGCGCTGTGGAAGACCAATACCACATACACTGCCTTGGCGGACAAGCTGGGGCTTTCAAGGTCCAGTGTTCAGAACTGGCTGATGAAGGACGATATCTCTTTCAGGTACATATACCTTATCGCGGAAGCCATGGACTGGACGGTAGACATTTATTTCAGGGCAAAGGAAAAAGCCGAATAGAATAAATCTTCTGATCAAGTATCATGGGGCAAGTGTCCGGGCCGGACCATAACTCCATACCGCTTCGCGGCCTGTCTACGACAGTTCATTTTGAACATTTAATTTCTCTGGTTATTCTGGCCTGAATGATGTCATTCAGGGGCTGCTGGCATTTTCCGCCAGAGGACTATGTATTTACTGCACGAAGATACGCATGGGCGACACTGCAACCCGCAGGGGGTGCATTTGTCGCCCTTTTCTGCGTTCTTCCCTGTTCCGTAATACAAGTCCACTTCCAGGACCTGCCGTACTTGGTTTCACAGGAGGAAGGGGACGGAAGATGTCTTTAACTACTTAAAATCAATTTTCTATGGAGTGCATCAACAGGGTTGAACTGGCAGGCACGGTGGGCGCCTGCCGGCTGACGCAGGCGGGAGGGCAAACGGTAGCCCGCATGTCTGTAGCTACTACAATCGTGTACGGCGACAGCGCCGGGAAGCAGGTCATGGAGACCACATGGCATAATGTGGTCGCCTGGCAGAAGCCGGGGATGGCGGATCTTGGAAAGATATCCAGAGGCTCCGCCGTGCATATTACAGGAAGGCTGCATTATTCCAAATACACCAGGTCGGACGGGGCGGAGGTGCTCGTCTGTGAAATACTGGCCGACACCCTGCAGGTGACTGAAATGCAGGATGCCCTGGATTCCCTCCGTTCATGACTGGAGGCAGGATCATGGGCAGCAGACTTCATTTCGCGACACTGCACAAGGTGGAGTTCGCATCGACGGAAATGTTCAAATACAAGACATACGAGTTCCACAGGCTTCTTGACGCCCTGGAGGTAGGATATTCGGGGGAAGCCTTTGACGAGGAGTTCGAGTGCCCGGCCGACGAATGGGCCAGGGGGCTCAGGCGGCTTCAGGACGGTGA
>JADIMQ010000054.1 GCA_017694655.1 Candidatus Cryptobacteroides merdigallinarum | reverse complement strand
TTTTAACCGAGAGCCAACACATCTTATGATGGATGCTGTAGAAAACAGTGTTTTATGGGAAATTCCATTTCAGCCGTTTTTGAGGATAAAAAAAAGAGAGTCACATTTCTGTAACTCTCTGATTTTGAAGTGGTGTCACCGGGAATCGAACCAGGGACACAAGGATTTTCAGTCCTTTGCTCTACTAACTGAGCTATGACACCAGCATTGCCAAATTCCGGCGTTTATCTCGGATTGGGATTGCAAAGATAGGCAACATTTCTTTCCCTGCAAATTTTTTTGAGGATTTTCGGCAAAAAAGGAGTTATTTTCTATCTTCGCGCAGATATGCAGGAACAACACAAGACATATATTTCGGTCATACTGCCCCTGAAACTGGAGTGGACTCCCTGCTACGGAGTCCCGGAAGGGGAAACCATATCACAGGGCGACTGGGTGCGGGTGAACTTTGCCGGGAAGGAATATCTCGGGACCGTCCGGGAGACAGGAATAGCCCCGGAGACGGACCCGGATAAAATCAAGGACATATCCGCAGCGGAAAGAAGGCTCGGGCCGGTATCCGCGGAAGAAAGACGGCTGTGGGGAATGGTGGCCGAATATTATATGTGCACCATAGGGGAAGTCTTCAAGGCTGCCTACCCTGCCATGCAGGTATCCAAGGCAGAAGCACTCGCGAAAATGCAGGAAAGGGAACTCCTGCGGAAACAGAAGGCAGAAGACAACCTGCGCCTCAAGATACAAAGGGCGGAAGAAAGGCTGGACAAAAAGAAGCAGAAACTTTCCGGGGCGGGAAATCCCCGTTCAGGGAAGAGCAAGGCATACATGAGCCTGGAGGCCGGAATCGCAAGCCTTGAAGAAGAATGCCGGTTGCTCCGCGCAAAGCTCGGACAGGCAATGAGTGGAAGCCGGACCGGAAGACATGACTTCCATCCCGGAGAAATCAGCCTCACAGCCCCGCAGCAGAAAGTATACAATGGAGCCATGGAAGGCTTCAGGGACCGCAAGCCAGTATTGATCAAGGGAATTACAGGCTCGGGGAAGACGGAAATATACCTGAAGGCGGCCCTGGAAACGCTGTCCAGAGGAAAGAATGTGCTCTACCTTATACCGGAAATAGCCATAAGCCGGCAGCTGAAAGACAGGATAGCGTCAGTGGTCGGGGACATCATGCTGACCTTCCACTCCGACGAAAGCGCGGCAGCCAGACGGGACACCGCGGAAAAGATAAGGAAGAGCCGGGAGGAAGGAAGACAGTACCTCGTCCTGGGCACAAGGTCTGCCATCTTCCTGCCGCATAGGGACCTGGGGCTCATCATAGTGGACGAGGAACATGACTCCTCCTACAAACAGGACTCCCCTGCACCGAGATACAACGGCCGGGACGCGGCCGTGATGCTGTCCACGATACACGGCTCCGGCATCCTGCTCGGCTCCGCGACACCCTCCCTCGAGTCGGTATTCAACGGACTCTGCGGGAAATACAGGATGCTGACCCTGGACACAAGATACTACAGTGCGGAAGACGCAGAAGTGGAAATCATAGACACCGCATCGGAACGGCGCAAGAGAGGCATGGCCGGGTCCTTCTCCCTGAAACTTGCAGAAAGGATAAGGGAGACCATCGGCTGCGGGGAACAGGTCCTGATACTCCGGGGCCGGAGGGCCTTCTCTCCGGTGATGCAGTGCCCCTCCTGCGGGGAAATCCCGAAGTGCCCTCACTGCAACGTCAGCCTCAGCCTCCACAAGAACCCGGACAGGATGATATGCCACCACTGCGGATATGCCGCCCCCTTCAGGCCTGCCTGCCCGAAATGCGGCACCCCCCTGCAGGGCATAGGAAGCGGCACACAGAAAATAGAGGAAGAGGCCCTGGCCCTTTTCCCGGGAGCAAGGACAGCCAGGCTGGACAGCGACACCCCGAAGACAGCCGCCGCGCAGATCATAAAGGGATTCAGTGAAGGGGACATAGACATACTCATAGGCACACAGATAATCACCAAAGGATTCGACTTTCCGCGCCTCACACTCACTGCAGTGATATCCGCCGACTCCATGCTAGGGATCCAGGACTTCAGGGCGGACGAAAAGGCCATGCAGGCCCTCGAGCAGCTCAGGGGCAGATGCGGAAGAAGGGAGAAGCAGGGACATTTCATCATACAGACCTACAAGCCGGGGCATCCTGTGTACCGCCAGCTCGCGGAAGGCAGCAGCGCTGCCCTGTACGACGCACTGCTCCTCGAAAGGAAGGAATTCGGCTACCCCCCGTTCACCCGGATAATAAACGTGATAATCCGGGATGCCTCCGTACAGAAGGCCGAAACCATGTCGGAAAGACTCGCCGCAATCCTGAAAGACACCTTCAGGGACAATGCGGAAGGAGACGCCAGCATAGAAACGGTATCAGGGCCCTACCGCCCTCCCGTAGACAAGGTAGCGGGGCTACACATACGAAACATCAGGCTCACGCTGAAAAAAGACCGGAGGCTGCATGATGAAAAGAAAAGGCTCGCCGCCGCGGTCTCGGCATTCGAGAAACAAGGAAGATACACCGGGCACATCACCCTGGACGTCGACCCCGAATAAGGGCATCAGGGCTTGTGCAGCACATTTATCTGCTCCGGGAGCACCTCGAACTGCACAGGGACGCTGCCGATAATCTCCCCGTCCACCTCCACAAGCTCGCACCGGCCTGCAAGAGGGAGCACGGATATGGTACGGCCCCGGCATATTTCCAGCCCCTTGACCGAAGAGAAACGCCCGTTGAACAGCTTCGGAAGCTCGAGCAGGACCCTCCTGACGGAAGACGCCGGGATTACGGTCAGGTCCAGGAGTCCGTCATCGAACACCGCATCAGGAGTCTGCCTGAGCCCTCCACCGCAATACTTCCCGTTCCCGACGGCAACCGAGAAGCAATCCCCCTCGAAGACCTTCTCTCCGTCACACAGCACCGTCGCAGGAAAGGGACGGTAATGGAAGAAAAGGTATAGGAGCGCCTTTATATAAAGGAGTTTGCCTCGCTTGCCCCTCGCTTTCTGGCCATTCACCCTCTCGCACACCCGCGCATCGAACCCGACCCCGCCGATATTCACCATGTAGGACCACTTGCCAGGGAGCTGCATACCGGGTCCACGTTCCGCCTGGCCGTCTGGCCCTGGCAGGATGCTGACCTTCACGACATCCTGGCGCACGAAGGAGCCGGCCTTTATCAGCGAGACCGTCTCCTCCAGGTCATACCCGATACGGTGTATCCTTATCCAGTCGTTGCCGGAGCCTATTGGGACCACGGCTATGGTAAAATCCGAAATCCTGACAGGGGCAGAGGAGGCGGAAGACTCCTCCACATACTTCATTATACCTTCCAGGACATCGTGTATGGTCCCGTCTCCCCCGACCGCTATGAACCTCCTGAAACCTTCGGCAGCTGCGCCGTAGGCAATCTCGGCTATACAGAACTGTATGCCGGCATAGCGGCAGTCGTATCTGACCTGCATCCTGTCGAGCAACCGCTCCGCCTCCCTCCAAAGGGACACCGTCTTGCCGCTGCCTGCATGAAGATTCACGGCCGCAAGCCACACCTGGTCAGATTCCATACGATATTCTTCCATAAACTGCCTTATGCCAGACCTGTACAACAACTCCCACAGGTCCGGGAAAAGCAGGCTGCAGCACTGTAGCGCATCCCCCGGACGGCAGGAAAAGACTCTCCGAAATAATAGTGAACAAAAATAGCAATTAACGGGAACTAAAGAAAATTTTTTATAATTTTGCAAGGATTATTTCATCACAAAAAAGAGGATAATATATGGGAAAAGTCATAGCGATAGCAAACCAGAAAGGAGGAGTAGGGAAAACCACAACCGCCATTAATCTGGCTGCTTCATTGGCTGTTCTGGAAAAGAAAGTGCTCATAATAGACGCTGACCCGCAGGCCAATACCACTTCAGGACTGAACTTCTCCCCGGAGGACGACCAGAAACGCACCCTCTATGAGGTCATGATAGGAAAGCTCGACATCAGGGACGCCCTCATACAGACCGAGATAGCGAATCTGCAGATGATTCCCTCCCATATCAACCTTGTCGGAGCCGAGATTGAGATGCTGGACAACGAGAACAGGGAGTCGGTCATGAAAAACGCCATAGCCCCGATAAAGGACGGATACGACTTCATAATAATAGACTGTTCCCCGTCCCTGGGGCTCATCACAGTGAATTCCCTGACCGCCGCGGATTCAGTCATGATACCGGTGCAGCCGGAATTCTTCGCCCTGGAAGGACTGGGGAAACTCCTGCAGACCATCAGGCTGGTCCAGAACGGGGTTAACCCGTCCCTCAGCATCGAAGGCTTCGTGGTGACCATGTTCGACGGGCGCACAAAGGTGCACACCCAGGTGGTAAATGAGCTGAAGGAGCACTTCAAGGATATGGTATTCAAGACCATAATACAGAGGAACATCAGGCTGAGCGAAGCGCCGTCGCACGGGAAGCCGATCATCCTGTACGATGTTATATGCAACGGAACGACGAACTACCTCAACCTTGCGAAGGAAGTTCTCGAGAAAAACAGTCAGAACATATGAGCAAACAGCAGAGAGGATTAGGCAAAGGTCTCGGGGCCCTGCTCGGGGACGCGGACCTAAGCCAGATAAGGAAGCCGGTGGAATATGTCCATAAAAGCGTGGTGACACCGGACCGGGAGAGCAACGGCGCGGACATCATGCTCATACCGGTGGAAATGATTGAGCCGAACCCGTTCCAGCCGAGGATGTCCTTCGACAGCGAGGCTCTCGAGGAGCTGGCCGAATCCATCAGGTCCCTCGGGCTCATACAGCCGGTCACTGTAAGGAGGAAATCAGCAGACAGGTACCAGATCATAAGCGGGGAACGCCGTTTCAGGGCCTGCAGGATGGCCGGAATGGAGGAAATCCCGGCATATATCAGGGACACGAACGACCAGGGCATGCTCGAGATGGCCATCGTAGAGAACATCCAGAGGGAGGACCTGGACCCGATAGAAGTGGCCATGAGCTATGAAAGGCTCATAGAGGAATGCCACCTGACGCAGGAGCAGATGGCCCTGCGCGTAGGCAAGAAGAGGGCCTCTGTCACCAACTACCTGCGGCTGCTCAAGCTCCCGGCAAAGATACAGCACGACCTGAAGGTAGGGCTGCTCTCGGTAGGGCACGCGAAGGTGCTCCTGGGCATAGAAGACGAAAGGCTGCAGGAACAGCTGTGTGACCTCGTGATAAAAGGCGGACTGTCTGTAAGGCAGCTGGAGGACAAGATAAAGAACCTGGACAAGCCGAAGCAGGAGGATGCCCCGGCCCAGGAGCTGCCGGACAACTATATCCGCGTCCTCGAGATCGTCGGGAAATATTTCGAGAACAACATAAGCCTGAAGAGGACCTCCCGGGGGAAAGGGACCATGACAATCCATTTTTCGTCGGACGAGGAAGTCACCAGGTTCCTGAAGGCCCTGGAAGACTCCAAAATCTGAAAACAAGGCTTTCCATAGCTACAATACAATCATTGTCACTGTGAAAAACGCGGCAAGATACATAATCGCAATCACCGTCTGCCTGGCTGCATTCGCCCTGGACACCAGTGCCCAGTTCAGGGAAGAGGCGTTCAAGCAGACCTATAACGAGCAGTCCGACTCGACTGCCACTACGGACACGGCCGACAAGATGTTCTCCTTCAAGGAGCTGTTCGGTGGGCTTGCCCACAAGACCGACCTGCGCATCGGGACCATGTTCACCGGCTCCATATTCATACCTGGACTCTCGCAGATATACAACAGGGACTGGTGGAAGCTCCCGGTAGTATACGGGGGGATAGGGACCTGCGCAGGACTGGGAGGATACTACCTGCACCAGTACAACCGCTCGAAAAAGGCATACGAGGCCGCATACGCCGCCGACCCCTCCACAACGCTCAGGATTGACTACGGGGCGAGGCAGAAGGGCACCTGGCTCCTGGTCGGGGCCGGGCTCATATACTGGGGAAGCCTGATGGACGGGGCTGTCTGCTACAAGAAAGACGAGCACCCGCATCCCGGCAGGGCCACCATATATTCAATACTGCTTCCGGGACTCGGGCAGGCCTACAACGGGGAATACTGGAAGATCCCCATCTACTGGGGATGTCTGGCAGGCTCCATACACTTCCTTTACACCAACAATACGAACTATCAGAGATTCAAGAGAATACACAACGAGGCCACAAATCCGGACATAGAATACACCGGACCGATATCCGCGGAGACAGCTGTCTGGTACAGGGATGTGTACAGGCGCTACAGGGACTACTCCATAGTCGCCACCGCGGCGTTCTACCTCCTGCAGATAATAGACGCGAACGTATTTGCATACATGCACGACTTCGAAGTCTCGGACAGCATCTCGATGAGGCTGGAACCGGCGGTAATCGCTCCGGACAACGCGTATGCCCTGCAGTCCACGGCGGCAGGAGGCAGCAGTATCGGACTGAAGCTCGGGGTACGTTTCTAAAAAAGATATTTGGGATGGACATATTGAAACACTGTGCATTGTCATTTGCGCTGGCGGCCATCGTGCCGGCCATTGCGCCGGCATTATCGGTACCGGCGGCAGGAGAAGAATGGAAATCAAGGGACGAGGTAAGGAACATACAGAAGGTATCGAAGAAGAAATCCGAACTTGTCAAGGAAAACATCAGGCTGAGGTCGGCCCTGGATTCCCTTAAAGCTGAACTCGAGAAGTCGAGGGAGGAGATAAGGGTGATAGACAGCCTCAGCTATGAGCTCATGGATGTGTACGACGAGAACGAGGACAAGAGCGCCGCCGGGCTCAACCCGGAAGACTACAATGCCGACGTCTCCGACAGCCTCCTGAGCATCTGGTACATGCAGCAGAAGATAAGCGAGTCCTCCCAGGACGAATACGACATGGACTCCGTAAGGTTCGAGTCCAATGTCCCGGACTCCGTCTACATTGAAAGGATCAAGGCCATGAACTCGTTCATAGACCTCCCCTACAACGATGTAGTGAGGAACTACATTGTCCTCTATTCCGAGAAGATGGACGCGAAGATGGGGCAGATACTCGGGCTGTGCTCCTATTATATGCCTATAATAGAGGAAATCTTCGACGAGCATGACATACCGCTGGAACTCAAGGCAATGGCCGTGATAGAATCCTCCCTGAACCCGACTGCGGTATCGAGGGCCGGGGCAAAAGGCATGTGGCAGTTCATGTACAGTACGGCCAAGATATACGGCCTGGACATAAACTCTTTCGTGGACGAGAGGCTTGACCCGGTGAAGGCTGCCCATGCAGCTGCGGAATACCTGAAGGACTCCTACAATATTTTCGGGGACTGGAACCTTGCCATAGCCTCATACAACTGCGGGGCGGGGAACGTGAACCGCGCCATCCGGAGAAGCGGAGGGAAACGGGCGTTCTGGGACATCTACCCGTACCTCCCGCGCGAGACAAGGGGCTATGTACCGGCTTTCGTGGGTGCACTGTACACGATGACATACTACAAGGAGCACGGCATAGAGCCCCAGCCGGTGGCGATGCCTGTCCACGTAGACACGTTCAGGATAAACAAGATGCTGCATTTCAAGCAGGTAAGCGAGCTTACAGGGGTCCCTGCAGGGGATCTCAGGAACCTCAACCCGCAGTACAAGCACGACATAGTCCCCGGCAACGACAAGGAGTACATCCTGCGCATCCCGTACAACTACACCAATGCCTTCATAGACAGCGAGGACTCCCTCTACACCTACAAGGCCGAGGAATATTTCAACCCGGTGGTAATAAAGAAAATCAAGGACGGGGGTGACGGAGAGAGGATAGTGCACAGGGTAAGGAGCGGTGAAGTGCTCGGGAAGATAGCCATCCGCTACAGGGTGAGCGTAAGCCAGATCAAGAGATGGAACAACCTCCGGAGCGACAACATAAGGATAGGCCAGCGTCTCGTCATCTACAGGGGTGGGACAGCACCGGCAAGCACGGCCTTCACTGCCTCTGCAAAGCAGGAAGCCCGCCCGAACCCTGCCGGGAAATCCACCGTACCTATGGACGCCGACTACACTGTCTACACCGTAAAATCCGGGGACTCTCTGTACCTGATAGCCAAGGACTATCCCGGTGTGAGTGCCCAGAACATAATGGACTTCAACGGGATAGGCAGCAATATAAAGCCCGGGATGAAGATAAGGATACCCAAGCTATAGCAGCCGGGCGGCGGCCCTGGCCGCGTTGATGCCGTCCAATGCCGAGGATACGATTCCCCCGGCATACCCGGCACCCTCGCCGCAGGGATAAAGGCCCGGTACCGAAATACTCTCAAGACTGTCTGGGTCCCTCGGGATCCTCACGGGCGAAGAAGTCCTGGACTCCACACCGAGCAGCAGGGCTTCATTCGTATAATAGCCCTTCATCTTCCGCCCCACTTCCGGGAAGGCCTGCTTCAGGCAGGCGGAGATGCTCTCCGGCAGAAGCTCGCAAAGAGGGACGCTCTCTGCACCGGGATGATAGGAAGTCTTCGGGAGGTCCGCAGAGGATATCCCCCGGCAGAAATCCATCATTCTCTGGGCAGGGGCCTTGACAGAGCCGGTGACCCCGAACATCTTCTGCTCCACATCCTTCTGGAACTCCAGCAGGGCGAGGGCGCCAAAGGAAGAATACGACGGGAAATCCTCCGGTCCTACAGAGACCACCACCCCGGCATTAGCCCATCTTGAATTACGGGCAGAATTCGACATCCCGTTCAGGACCACTTCCCCAGGGGCGGTCGCCGAGGGCACGAGGATTCCTCCGGGACACATGCAGAAGGAGAATACGCCATGGCCTCCGACCTGGGTCACGAACGAGTATTCGGCCACAGGCATATAAGGCTGGTACCTGCCGTGGTACTGTATCCTGTTTATCAGGGACTGCGGATGCTCCACCCTGACACCGAGGGCGAAACCCTTGGCCTCCAGCGCCCAGCCCTTCCTGTCGAACATCCTGTAGATGTCGCGGGCAGAATGCCCTGTGGCAAGAATCACCTTCCTGGATGTCCAGGTCCTCCCGTCGGAAGCCTTCACCGAGAGCGCACCGTCCCCCTTCCTCTCTATGTCAGTGACGCGTGTCCCGAAATGGTATTCGCCCCCATGCTCCACGATGCATTTACGTATGTTCTCCACGACAGCCGGCAGACGGTCGCTCCCTATATGCGGATGGGCGTCGACAAGTATGTCCGGGTCCGCCCCGAACTCCACGAGCCTGTGGAGCACCTCCCGGATGTTCCCCCTCTTCGAGGATCGGGTATAGAGCTTCCCGTCAGAGAAGGTTCCGGCCCCGCCTTCGCCGAAGCAGTAGTTCGAGTCCGTGTCCACGACCCCCTTCCGGGACAGGGCCGCGATGTCGAACTTCCTGGAATGCACATCCTTCCCCCTCTCAAGGAGCACAGGCTTCAGGCCGGAGACAAGCAGGCTCAAGGCAGCGAACATCCCTGCCGGGCCAGTCCCGACTATCACCACCGGCTCGGCGGCGGAGACATCCCTGTACTCCCCTGGACGGAACTCATCACAGGTCTCCCCTGCGGCATAGGCCGCAATCCTGTACCTGTACAATATTTCTCCCCTGGCGTCGACCGAGCGCCGGAGTATCCTGTAGGATGAAACCGACTTCACCGGCACGCCGAGCGACTTCGCCGCGGCGGCCATAATCTGCTCCCTTCCCGGCTCCTTCCCCACCGGGACCGCTATCTCAAACTCTTTCATTTCCTTTCAAAATCATTTATCCTCGAGACCGGCGCGATGTCTATTGCCGCCCTCTCTCCGTTAAGGTAATGGAAATAGCCGGCGATGGCTATCATCGCGGCATTGTCCGTGGTGAACTTGAACTCCGGCAGGTAGGTGGTCCATCCCCTCTTCCGGCCTTCCTCCGTCACTGCAGCGCGCAGGCCGCTGTTGGCGGAGACACCGCCCCCTATTGTCACCTGACGTATCCCCGTATCCTTCGCGGCCTTTACCAGCTTGTCCATCAGTATCTCTATAAGGGTCCGCTGGAAACTTGCACATATATCCTCCTTGTTCTTCTCCATGAAGTCCGGGTCGGAAGCCATACGGTCCCTCACGAAATAAAGGAGGGAGGTCTTGATACCGCTGAAGCTGTAGTCGTAGCCCGGGACATGGGGCTTCGCGAAACGGAACCGCCACGGGTCCCCCTCCTTTGCAAGCCGGTCCACCACCGGGCCTCCGGGATAGCCGAGACCCATCATCTTCGAGCATTTGTCGAAGGCCTCCCCTACGGCATCGTCTATTGTCTGCCCGAGTATCTCGAAGTCGAGAGGGCTGTTCACCTTGACAATCTGCGAATTCCCGCCGGAGACGAGAAGACAGAGATACGGGAACTCGGGATGTATGTTCTCCTTGCCGTACTCCTTGATGAAGTTAGCGAGCACATGTCCCTGGAGATGGTTCACTTCCACAAGCGGCCTGTCTATGGCTATCGACAGTCCCTTGGCGAAAGATGTCCCCACGAGCAGGGAGCCCAGGAGTCCCGGCCCGCGGGTGAACGCTATGGCGGTGATGTCCCCAAGGCTTATCCCGGCCCTGTCCACAGCCTGGCTGACTACCGGCACTATATTGAGCTGGTGCGCACGGGACGCCAGCTCCGGGATAACCCCGCCGTAAGCCTTGTGCACCTCCTGGCTCGCCAGTACATTGGACAGCAGGTAACCGTCCTTTATTACGGCGGCAGAAGTGTCGTCGCACGATGATTCTATTCCCAAAATTATATCAGCCATATACGAATCGTTTACCGGACAGTCCGTCTTCCCGCATACCGTGGAAGAAAGGGACGCAGTCCGTGGTCCAAGATTGCAAAAGTACGATATTTATCCGATAAAATAATTAATTTTGCGTCCGGGCTCTGCAAATCGGGACAACTGCATAACGGCACGCAGGACAAGCCGCCGCGGCAGCCCGCAGAGCGCCTGCCGGATTTTCTGAACAGTTGATAAAGGGTAAGGGATATAAAAAGGATACTCAAAATAATATGGCTCTCGTTCGTAGCCGTGACAGCCTTGTTGCTTGCCGCAGTCCTTGCAATACAGCTGCCGCAGGTACAGACCTGCCTGTCCGGCAAGGTCATAGACAGTATCGAGAAGAGGCTGGACGGGGAAGTCCAGTTCGAGAAGATACACATCAAGCCATTCAATGCCCTTGTAATTAAGAATATAGCCATAATAGACAAAAATCCGTCCATCGAGGGGGCCGACACCCTTTTCAAGGCAGGGTACGTGATTGCGAGGTTCTCCATTAACGGGCTCTTCAGGAAGGAGGGGCTGCATATAGGCAGGGCGTATGTGTCCGACGCGGAAATGAGGCTCGTGGTGGAAGAGGACCGTGTGAACCTGACGAGGATCTTCAGGATACCGCTCCCGGACAGGACAAGGCCAAGGAAGCAGGACCCGGTATTCGACATAAGGAGGGCCTCAATCTACAACATGAATTTCAGGCTACTGAACGCAAATACCGGGAACAGGAGGCAGGGAGCCGGAGGGATAGACTGGGAAGACATGGAGGTCACGGACATAGTCATCGAGGCAAGGAGGATAAACCTGACCGGGCAGGTCATGAAGGGAACCCTGGACTTCATGTCGTTCAAAGAGAAGAGCGGCTATGTATGCAACTCCCTGAGCGGCAGGGCCACGGTCGGGAACGGGAGAAGCCTTATTGAGGAGATACATCTTTCGGACCCCTGGTCGGAAGTGTATATCCCGGTGTACTCCATGAGCTACGCGGACCCGCACGACTTCTCCGACTTCATCGGCAAGATAAGGCTCGACGCGACTGTGGGAGACTCCAGGCTAGACATGAAGACCCTCTCTTACTTCGTCCCGGGACTGGACGGCATAGACCTGGAGACGAGGGTCTCTGGCAAGGTTTCCGGCTTCGTGGACAACATCAGGCTGGAGGATATGGACATAGCCGCAGCCGGGGGGCCGGAAATAAGGTTCGACGGCAGCATAGCCGGACTCCCGGACATACGCAGGAGCCGCATCTCACTGGACATCGAGAGGCTGAAGACCACATCCGCAGAGCTTGAATCCACACTCAGGGCCTTTTCCCCTGAAGCGGGGGCCGGTATAGGGAAATTCGCCGAAGGGGTGGAGGTAACATTGTCCGGCAAGGCCTCCGGGACCCCGGACAACCTGTATGCCGACATTACTGCGGCAGTTGACTCCGGTTCGGTAAGGGCAGACGTCGCCGTGAAAAACCTGATGTCCGCAAAAAAATCCATAAGCATCGCCGGAGGCATCTCCGCCAGGGACTTCGACCTCGGCAGGATCCTCGGGACACAGCTCATGAGGCAGTGCTCGCTCCGGACAGACTTCAGGGCGGACCTCGGGAACAGGGGGGAAGGGCCGGAGCTTGCAATAGACTCGCTCTTCGTGAGCAGGCTGAACGCCAACGGATACGACTACAGCAACATAGCAGCGGCCGGCACCATGAAGAAAAACGCCTTCGACGGCAGGATCGTGTGCAACGACCCTAACCTGAACTTCATGTTCCAGGGAGTCTTCTCCCTCTCGCCGAGGACACGGAATTCTGTCTACAAGTTCTTCGCAAGCCTCGGGTATGCCGACCTGTACGCCCTGAACATAGACAGGAGGGGGACTTCCAGGATAAGTCTCCAGGCCAGCGCCAACTTCAACAGGAGGCAGGAAGGGGACATACTAGGGAGCATGGAGATTTCCGGCATTGTCCTCGAGAACGGGACAGGGAAATACGAGATAGGGGACATAGGGGTGAATTCCTATTTCGGGGACGAGCTCTACAGGATGAAGCTGACATCCTCGTTCGCGGACGCGTCCTACGCAGGGTCGGGCCAGATCAACCGGTTCTTCCAGGACCTCCGGGACATAACCCTGAAAAGAGAGCTCCCGGCCCTGTTCAGGGACACCCTGCAGGTGGACCACAAGGGCCGGTACAGGATAGCCTTCAGGTGCAAGGACTCGATGGACCTCCTGGCTTTCGTGGCCCCCGGCCTGTACATTTCCGACAGTACGTCGCTCGACATATCCGTGGACACCCTCGGTATCTTCAAGGCTGACCTGCGTTCCCCGAGGGTGGCGTTCAACGAGAACTATATCCGCAACATGGAATTCCGGATGGACAATATAAACGGGAGCCTGTCGGGAGCAGTCACGGGCACGACGATAAACGCAGCCTCCATATCCCTGGAGAACAACAGCTTCAGGATATTCGCCAAGGACAACTTCATCGGGTTCGGCTATACATACGAGAACCCAGGGGACCTGATAAACCGCGGGGAGATCTTCATAACCGCGGACATAAGCCGCGAAGAAGGGGACGGGGTGAACTACCATGTGGAGATGCTCCCGTCGAGGGTGCTCCTGAACTCGAGGGAATGGAACATAAACCATTCGGCATTCGACATAAGGGACAGGGACCTGGACATACACAAGATAGAGTTCACGAGCGGGGACCAGGCCATAAGGCTCTCCGGGGGCTATTCCCGTACACAGCAGGACACGCTACGGCTCCGGCTCGAGAGATTCGACATCTCTGTAATCAACCCCTTGCTGAAGAACAGGTTCGGCATTGAGGGGGCTGCGACGGGAGAAGTCGGGGTGATGTCGCCCAAACAGGACCAGGGCCTGATATTCGGCTTCCTTGTCGACTCCACCAGGATAGCCGGAGCCGACGTAGGCACCCTGCGGCTGTCCAGCATATGGAACGACCCAGAAAAGAGGTTCGACGCCATGGTGACCAACGAGCTTGGTGGACAGAGGACCTTCGGCATAGCCGGCAGCTACACCCCGTCGCAGAAAAGGGTAAACGCCTCGGCCGACCTCAGGCACATTGACATATCCTATGCCGAGCCTTTCCTGAAGTCTGTATTCAGCGACATTTCCGGCCACATGTCCGGGAAGATCCGCCTGGAAGGCACGCCTGGGGACATGGACATCTGGAGCGAGGGGACCAGGCTCGAGGATTCAGAGATAAGGATAGCCTTCACCAATGTACCTTACAACGCCTCGGGAGACTTCCATGTCGACAGCACAGGGGTGCATTTCGACAACATTGCCCTGAGCGACAGGGCCGGCAATGCGGGAAGGGTCACCGGGGGCATAATCTACGACAGGCTGAAGGACATCCGGATGGATACAAAGATAAGCATCACCGGAATGGAATGCCTGGACATAGAGGAGGATGAGGGCAGCACCTTCTACGGCCGCCTTTCCGCTTCAGGGAACCTCACCATAAAAGGCCCGCTGGACGCCCTGGAAATGGACATAGAGGCCAGGACTGCGGGCAGCGGGCAGCTCCACATACCTATCCCGTCCTCGGCCACGGCCGTCTCCGGCAACCTGCTCACCTTCAAGGAGGAGAAAAAGGAGGAGTACATCGACCCCTATGAGCAGATGATAAAGAAGATAAAGACCGGGAAGCAGTCTTCGGGGGACTTCGGGCTCAACCTGGACGTGGAGGTCACCCCAGAGGTAGAAGCGTTCATCGAGATAGACAAGGCCACAGGGAATGTCCTCCGGGGGCGCGGGGCCGGCAACATAGAGCTCGAGCTGCGGGACGGGGAGTTCGGCATACTCGGAGACTACACCCTCACGAGCGGGAACTACAGGTTCGTGGCCCAGGGCCTCGCCTTCAGGGACTTCACCATCAGCGACGGGAGCTCCATCAAGTTCAACGGGGACATAATGGACAGCGACCTCGACATAAACGCCAGCTACAGGACCAAGGCGTCCCTTGCCACCCTCATTGCCGACACCTCATCCGTGTCGACGAGAAGGACGGTGGACTGCGGCATCCATATCTCGGACAAGATAAGGAACCCGAGGCTGGCCTTCTCCATCGACATCCCGGACATAGACCCGACCATAAAGTCCATGGTGGAAAGTGCGCTCAGCACGGAAGACAAGGTGCAGAAGCAGTTCCTCTCCCTCATAGTGTTCAACAGTTTCCTGCCGGACGACCAGTCAGGCATAGTGAACAACTCCGTGCTCTACTCCACAGTGACAGGGCTCATGTACAACCAGCTGAACAACATATTCCAGAAACTGGACATCCCGCTGGACATGAGCCTGAACTACCAGCCGAACGAGAGGGGGCAGGATATCTTTGACGTGGCCATATCGACACAGCTCTTCAACAACAGGGTCGTGGTGAACGGGAACCTCGGAAACCAGCAATATACCTCGGGCAACTCCAACAGCGACGTGGTCGGGGACCTCGACATAGAAATAAAGCTGGACCGCCCCGGCCTGTTCAGGCTGAACATCTTCTCGCATTCAGCCGACCAGTACACCAACTATCTCGACGACTCGCAGAGGAACGGTGTCGGCCTGGCTTACCAGCAGGAGTTCAACACCTTCAAGGAATTCCTGTCCAACCTTTTCACCGGGAAGAAAAAGAGGAAGGGGCAGGCTGCCGGTGCCGTACCTGCGGAGGCTGTACAGGAAAAGAAGACAATAATCATCAGACCAGACGATGAATAAAGGAAAATTATATCTCATACCTTCCCCGCTTGGGGACAACGACCCTGCTGAAGTGATTCCAGGCCCGGTGCTCGGGCTGCTGCAGCGGTTCCGGACCTTTGTCGTGGAAGAGACCAGGACGGCGAGGAGATACCTCTCGAAGGCCGGGCTGAAAGGCAGGATAAATGAGCTGGAGTTCTTCGAGCTAAACGAGCACACTGCCCCGGAGCAGGTTGAGGACTACATACGCCTTTTTGAAGACGGGAACGATGTGGCCCTGATTTCGGAGGCAGGGCTCCCTGCGGTGGCCGATCCGGGGGCCAGGCTCGTGGAGCTTGCCCACGGCCACGGGGTGGAAGTAGTGCCCTGCGTTGGGCCGTCCTCCCTGATGCTGGCCCTGATGGCCTCCGGACTCAACGGACAGTCCTTCGCCTTCTGCGGATACCTCCCTGCAAAAGGGGACGAAAGGCGGGCAAGGCTGAAGGCGATAGAGAAGACGGCAATATCCACAGGACAGAGCCAGATTTTCATAGAGACCCCGTACAGGAACGACTCCATGCTGAAGGACATCCTGGAGGTGTGCATGCCGGGGACGAAGCTGTGCATAGCTGCGGACATAACGCTGCCGGACGCCTCGATACGCACCATGACCGTGGCCGGGTGGAGGAAAGAAAAGACAGCCATCGGCAAAAGGCCCTGTGTCTTCATATTGGGAGGCCGGGCTTGAGGTCTGCAGCGGCAATGAAAAAAAGGTCTTATGGACAGGAAAGGTATAATAGAATTAGAAGGGATGGAATTCCATGCGTTCCACGGATGTCTCGAGGAAGAGAGGACGAAAGGCAACACTTTCGTGGTAGACTTCAGGGGGACGGCCGACCTGTCAGCTGCGGCAGGGAGCGACAGGCTTGAAGACACACTGGACTATGGAACCATATACAGGATAGTGGAAAAGGAAATGAAACAGGCCTCGGCCCTGATAGAGAACGTTGCGGGAAGGATAGTGGCGGCGATAGAGAAGGAAATGCCCGGATTTTCGGAATTCTCGGTGAGGGTATCCAAACGGAACCCTCCCGTAGACGGGAAATGCGCATGGTCGCGGGTGACACTGTCAGGAGGAAGAGGCGGAAAGGACTGAAGAGAATGAAGAAGATAGCATACATAACCCTCGGCTGCAAGCTGAATTACGCCGAGACATCGACTTACGAAAGGGAATTCCTCAGGCACGGCATGCAGACCGTGCCCTGGGACGGGGATGCCGACATCTTCCTCATAAACACCTGCACGGTTACGGAACATTCGGACAAGAAGTGCAGGAATATTATCCGGAAGGTGCACAGGCTGCGTCCGGAGGCGGGCATTGTGGTGACGGGATGCTACGCCCAGCTGAAGAAAGAGGAAATAAGGAAAATAGAAGGGGTGAGGTTCGTGTTCGGGGCAGAGGAAAAATCCGGGGTGGTGCCTGCTGTGCTGGAGCATCTTGCCGGACCGGAGGCCCAGAGTTCCTGCGAGGACGGAGGAGCCCGCTTTTTCCCGGCATATTCCTCGGGGGAAAGGACCAGATCCTTCCTGAAGGTGCAGGACGGATGCGACTATTTCTGCGCATACTGCACAGTGCCGTTTGCACGGGGGGCGAGCCGGAACATCCCCGTGGCGGAACTCGTGGCCCAGGCGGAGGAGATTGCAGCCAGGGGCATCAGGGAGATTGTCCTGACCGGGGTGAACACCGGGGATTTCGGGAAGAGTACAGGGGAGAAGTTCATAGACCTGCTGAAGGCCCTGGACAGGGTCGAAGGGATAGAAAGGTACCGGATATCCTCGATAGAGCCCAATCTTCTTACGGACGGGATAGTGGACTGGATTGCCTCCGGGACGAAGTTCCTTCCGCATTTCCACATTCCCCTGCAATCCGGGAGCGACACCGTGCTGAAGGCGATGGGCCGGAGGTACGACACGGCCTTTTTCGAGTCGAAGATACAGTATATCAGGGAAAGGATGGAAAAGCCCGGCTCACTTAAAGTATTTTTCGGGATAGATGTCATCGCAGGGTTCCCGGGAGAGACGGACGAACTGTTCCGGGAGACGTACGATTTCCTGGCGGACAGGATAAAGCCGGCCTTCATCCATGTATTCCCCTATTCCAGGAGGGCAGGGACAAGGGCTGCAGAGCGTCCGGACCAAGTGCAGGATTCCGTCAAGACAGCCCGAGTGCAGGAGCTGGAGCAACTCTCGGAAAGGCTTCACAGGGAGTTCATCGTGAGCAACCGGGGACTGAAATGCAAGGTTCTCTTCGAAAGTACCGAGAAGAACGGCATGATGTCCGGATATACGGAGAACTACATAAGGGTGGAAAGGCCGTTTGACAGGGACCTCACCGGTAAAATCGCAGAAGTTGAGCTTTAGGACAGGGACAATATGGAGACAAGACTGACTTTTCTGGGGACCGGGACCTCCCAGGGCGTCCCGATGATAGGGTGCGACTGTGATGTCTGCAGGTCGAAGGACGAACGAGACAAGAGATACAGGTCGTCGGTGTATGTTGAATACGGCGGGCTGAAAATCCTCGTGGATGCAGGGCCGGACTTCAGGTCGCAGATGCTCCGGGCCGGCATAAGGCATATTGATGCCATACTCCTGACGCACAACCACAAGGACCATACGGGAGGATTGGATGACGTGCGTGCGTTCAACTATATCGAGCGTGCCCCTATAAGGATTTTCTGCGAAAAATATGTAGAGGATTCGCTGAGGCGGGAGTACAGCTATGCCTTCGCCGAGCACAGGTATCCCGGGGTGCCGGAATGGAGGATTACCGGAATAGACGAGAGGCCTTTCACCGTGGAGGAGAATATTCCGGACATAAGGCTGGTATGGGTGGACGGCAAGGGTTATGAAAAGGTTCCGTGCGACAAACCGGACACTGTCAGGTCTGCGGAGGTCATACCGGTCAGGGGCAGGCATTTCAATCTTCCGGTGCTGGGATACCGTTTCGGAGGCATTGCATACCTCACCGACATGAATATCATCCCTGAAGAAGAATTCGGCAAGCTCCGGAATCTCGACCATTTCATCATCAACTGTGTCCGGCGCGGCAAGCATCTTTCGCATTTTTCGCTGGAAGAAGCCGTGGCCGTGGCCCGGCGTGTAGGGGCAAAGCATTCATGGCTTACCCACCTGTCTCACCAGCTGCCGAGATACGAGGATTTCTGCAGGGAGCTCCCGGAGGATATCCGTCCCGCCTATGACGGGCTTGTGATTGAGAGCAGGCAGGGGTAAGCGCCCAGGTCTGCCGGCTCCGTACCGTTTCAAAGGGAGGACAAAGCCCGGAGTGATAAAAAACAGGATACTTTTCTTCAAAAAAATTTGCACAGTCCCGAATCTTGTGTATCTTTGCAATCCCAATCAAAAAAGGGAGCTTAGCTCAGTTGGTTCAGAGCGTCTGCCTTACAAGCAGAGGGTCGGGGGTTCGACTCCCTCAGCTCCCACCACCCGAAAGGGCGAACCAAAGAGGGTGACCCAAAAGAGATTTTGTGTCACCCTCAAACGTCTTTCTTCGAAAGACTGGCCCCATCCTAACCCCCTGCACCCCCTATTAGGGGGATCTCGCACCTACCCGGTGCGGTCCCTTCGGGACTTGT
>JADIMQ010000053.1 GCA_017694655.1 Candidatus Cryptobacteroides merdigallinarum | reverse complement strand
GGGAGTCGTAATAGGTAATGACGGTACTCTCTATGTTACTACCGGAGATATAAACTGGACCGGAGACGGAGGCCGTGTGACAGCGGTGAATCCTGACGGAAGCGTGAAATGGGAAGCAGTGGCTGACGGTGACATATCCGGCTGTGCAGCGGTCGATAATGAGGGATATGTCTATTATAACGATTGCAATATCGGCAAACTGGTGAAACTTTCTCCGGAAGATGGCAGCAGGGTTTCCGAGATTGTGCTTGCTCCGGACGGGATGCGGTCATCCCCTACCATCAGCTGCGACGGCACCATCTACTGCACCGGCATGAAGGACGGTCATCCGACCCTGTTCGCAGTCAAGGGCAGCGCGACCGGGCACGGTACTTCATGGTCCCAGTTCGGAGGCAACCCTCAGAAGTCCTGCGTAAGATAATGATATTAATTCAGGTATAATAAAATGATGAAAACCAGATTGTTATGTTTGTCGGCCATGTGCGTTGCCGTGCTTTCCTGCCAGGCGGAGCCTGTTATCAACAGCGTTCCTGCCCCGGATGAAGGAGAAGAAACCGTCCCTGTCGAGAGGGATGAAAACACCGTCCTTGCAGGGACATTCAATATCCGCTATTACAATACTTCCGACACCTATACCTGGGCGATGCGCCGAGGGGCTGTGATGGAGTTCATCAATACGGAGAAGCCGGACTTCCTTGCCATGCAGGAGGTCTGCCAGAACCAGAGCGAGTACATACTTGAGAATCTGGACGAATGTTTCGGCTATTACGGTGTCGGCAAGTTCGGGGAGGATATTCTCGATGAAGGGGCGGAAAGCGTGCTCGTGCTTTACCGCAAGGACCGCTTTACATTGAAGGACAAGGGCTTCTTCTGGCTTGCGGACCCATACGACAAATGTCCGGAACTGAACGAGGACGGCTGGTCCTATTCTTCATGGAACAGCCGTTTCCCGAGGACCTGCGTATGGATAGAGGCGGAGGATACATGGCATCCGGGACAGACAGTCTGGTTTTTCGCTACTCATTACGACAATGTCAGCAGCTACGCGAGGACAAGGTCGAGCAGCCTGATACTGGAGAGGATACGCAGCCTGGCAGGCATTGAGGGAGACCTGAAGGAAGCCGGTGTGACTCTGATTCTGACGGGAGACTTCAATTCGGACCTCAATTCGTCGGAACTTTCCGTAATCCGTCTTGCGCTGGACGACGCCCGCACACAGTCTCCGGTCACGGAACCGTCGCAGAACACGTTCAACAATTTCACGGAGACGGGAGTCTCGATTGTCGACCATGTATTCTACGGGGGCAACATCTCTCCCCTGCAGTATGACGTGGTAACCGATGACTATGGTGTGAAGTACATTTCCGACCACTGGCCGGTACTCTTCCTCAGCTCCTACGAGTGACATCCAGGACTGCATGACGATGTGACGTACGAATAAAAGGAGGGCGACCCAAAAGCCCCAAAATAGTCCCGTAGGGACCGCACCGGGTAGGTGCGAGATCCCCTAACCGAGTGGTAAGCCGAGTGGCATATCGGAATGTATTCCGATATGTCCGAGGCGGAACGAGGAAAAGCAATAAAATTGCTTAATAGGGGGTGCAGGGGGTTAGGATGGGTCCAGTCTTTCGAAGAAAGACGAGAGAGGGTGACTCAAATTTCCTTTTGGGTCACCCTCTCTTTGCTTTTGACACACGGATTCAGTTATCCGTGATTTCCGTATTCAAGATTATTCTACAGGCCTTTCGGTTGTAGAATCAGTATCCCCTATGACTGCATGGTAGTCTGCGACAGAATAATTGCCGTCAGCATCCACCGTCACGAGGGCTATGACTGTGCCTCCATAGTAGCTGTCATAACTTGGGCAATATTGCTGAGTGAACACCTGGGTGAAATCCTCAACAGGGGAGAGATACTCATAATCCTCCTCGGTCGGATATTTTTCCTCGATATAAGCCTTCACATCGGCCATGCCCTGCTCTTCATCGTTGATGTCCAGAGTCATCTCGCGGATAAGGACCTTGTAGACCTTGTCCGTATTCTCCCCTTTCGAGATATTGTACGTGAGGTCCACTTCCCAGGACTCCGGTGCCCATCCGTCGCTTGGAACATAGTAAGTCTGCTCCTTGGCATTCTCTATCGTGGCTGTACCCTTTCCGAGCGAGTAGTCTATCTTCTCCGGTTCAGGCT
Organism: Candidatus Cryptobacteroides merdigallinarum; assembly: GCA_017694655.1. Lineage (GTDB taxonomy): Bacteria > Bacteroidota > Bacteroidia > Bacteroidales > UBA932 > Cryptobacteroides > Cryptobacteroides merdigallinarum. The sequence goes on along the minus strand of JADIMQ010000053.1, from coordinate 21,109 downwards.
CCGCCTCGCTTTTCACTGTAGCGAAATCCTTGACCGGGCTCACGGCACCGTCATCGGTTATGGCTACGGCATGTACATAATAGGTCGTTGAAGGATAAAGAGCCGGGAAGGATACAATACCTTTGGACGCTTCCAGGTCGGCTACAGTGACTTCCGTCCAGCGGTAGTCCTGGGCCTCGTCCGTGAATACCCACTCAAGGTCTCCGGAAACCATGTAATAATTGTTCTCGTCGACCACCATCACACGTGCGGAAGTTGCCCCGTCAGTGAGGGTTACCTTGAAGTTCAGGGTCCCGAGAGGTTCCTCGTTCACGAACTTGACATTCACTCCTCCTTTGCCGTCAAGTTCCGGAGATGCGGAAGTCAGTTTCTCATAGCAGAGCTTTCCGAGCTTCCCGTCTGGATTGACACCTATGGCGTACACGTATACGTCGGTATTCGGCTCGAGTGCCTTAGGTACATCCTCATACAAAGGCACACCCTTCCATTCGAACGGAGTGTATGTCACAGCGAGCGAGGACAGGAACTCTTCCACTGCCGCAGGATCGTCCCAGGAGTCAAATCCGGAATCGGCCTTGGCCTCGGAAGGAAGGCAGTAGCCGCGGATGATTTTTGCGCAGTCTCCCACGGCTTCGTAGGATGCATTGATGGACGTCATTGTCTTTTCATTTGCCGTTATCTTGACTTCAGGAGTGTCTCCGAACGTCGGGGTAGGGAGAGTGAAGACATCTGTTGTGTAGACCTTGTAGTTCTGGTCTGCATCCTCGGCATATACCGCCACGATATAAGGGATAAGCGAAGCCCCGGAAGTCCCGCTCTCTGCAGAATTGCGGTTCAGTACAAAGCCAGTGCTCGTAGGATCGCTTTGCAGTGTCCCTTTCGAGAGGAGCCTCTCTGGTACCACCTTGCTTTTCGTGAACACGTTGAACGGCATATAAGGATAGTCCTGGTTCGGGTTTATGGAATTCCTTGCACTTTCGATGAAGCGCTCCTCATCGTAGGAGAGGATATCTTTCCCGTCGGCGCCCTTTGTCCCGGAGAATGCGGACACGCAATACCTGACGCAGTCTTCCGTCATCTCGACATTGATATCCATCGAGTAGGCCGTGAGGTTGAGGATAGGCTCAATCCCATAGAAATTCTTTATCAGCTCCTTGTCGCTTTCAATGACCTCGATGATGAACGGGTCTGACATTACCGTCGCGGACTTGTCAGCAGAGTTTTCGGCGAATGCATAGAATCTCCAGTTGCCCGGCTTCATCTTTACGGAGATGGTCACGGTGCCGTCTTCCGCTATCTCGGCCTTTGTAAACTCTGATGCTTCAGGTGCAGTCTCGGCATATCTGTCGGCGAATGCCCAGCTTACGCTCTCGGCATTGGCGGACGGCGTAATGACCGTCGTGGCGGTCTGCTTCTCCGCATCTATGGTGACAGGGCCGAAAGACACTGTAATGGAAGCTATTTCAAAGGCTTCGGTCTTTACCGTCTCTGACTTCCCGGCTTCATTTTCGGCGTATGCATAGATTACATAGCTTCCGGCAGGGAGTTCCGGTGTGGATATGTCCACAGTGCCGTCTTCCCCTACAGGTTCCGGGGTATAGGTCTCCGGTTCCGCAGCCGAAGCTTCAGCGTATGCCCAGAATACATTTTCGGCATTTCCGGACGTGGTAATGGTAACGGAAGCAGAGGAGCCGCTCCCGACAAAGGTCACTTCTCCGATGGAAATTGTCGGAGCTGTCAGAGGTTCTTCGTCTACGGTCTTCGGGTCGCAGGAAGAAACCGCAGCCATCGCCGCCAGGACGGCGGCAGGCATGAAACAACTAAAGATTTTTTTCATGGCTTTTGGTTTTGATGTGTGAAACAAAAGTTATCGGTTTTCAGTCTTTTCATCATTTCCGGGAAGGGCCTCCCCCGAGATATTCCCTGGTATGGAGTCCACCCTTACGTACACCGACACGTCTTCCGGGTTGTCGGTAGCCGTCCACACCATACGGTCGCCGGTCAGGTCCGACACCTCGTAGTCGTGGGCCCAGTAGGTGTAGATGGAATTGTCGTAGATACCCTTTATCACGTTCCCGTCGCTGATCCCGTATGTTCCGGAATATCTGCATGTCACGGTGCTTGTCCCCCTCATGTTCTCGTATATGGTGAACTTCTTGTCCTGCCGGGTAAGTTCCATATACACGAAATTGCCTTCAGGCAGGGCTTCGCCCATCCATTCCGACAGCTGCCAGCAACCCTCGAGGTTGCTCGGGGTCACGTTCAGTCCGGCCTGTTCCACGGCTTCATCCTTGGAGCAGGACAGGAAGGCGGCCGCCACAGCCGCCAATGCGATTTTTAGAAACAGTTTCATCTATCTTATTTTTGTTTAAATCCAATATCTCATATCCAAATGTCCGGGACAGCCTTTTCACTTCCCTGTGACAACCTCTACGGTGCGCCTGGACGGAGGCAGCGGGATTCCGGTCAATATCACCGGTATCCTTTCCGGCAGCCTGCCTTCCAGGAGGTCGGGAAAGAAGCGGACCACGATGTCCGCCTGCTCCCCGGGCCCTATCTCCGAAGGTTCGCACCAGACCTTTATGAATTTCGGGAGGATGTCCTGCAGGGCGGATATCCGCAGGGTGTCCTTCCCGGCATTCAGGCACGCTATCCTTTCCGTCTGCAGCCTGCCGCCGTCAATCTTCACATCCGCCCGGCGCAGCAGCAGGGGGCCCATGGCCACGGGATACTGCCATGTAGGGAGGACTGCCGGCTCCACATACCCTTTCAGGGTGAGGACGGCCGCCGGCTTTTCCCCGGACAGGTCGGTGTAGACGAATATCTTCCTGTCAAAGTTCCCGGGATGGCCCTTCGGGTGGTACGTCACTTTCAGGAAACCGGCTTCACCCGGCTGAACCGGGGTCCTTGCGAAGTCCGGGACCGCACAGCCGCAGGTTGTGGTGACATTCAGCACTGTCACAGGGCTTTCTCCGGCATTGGTCCACCGGAACTCATATTCCGCAGGGGCGGATTCTTCGGCCACAGTCCCGGTGTCGACAGTCCTCGTCTCGAAGCGCATCATGGCCCCGGTTTCCGAGACTTCAGGGTTCAGGAGGCTGTCCAGCAGCATCTGCCTGCGGTCTGTCCCTGTCTGGGCCGAAGCGGCAGCACAGTACAGGAGCAGGGCCGGGACTGCTGTCTTCAGGGTTAGAGCCATCCTATACCCCCGGCGTTCTTCCTTACCGTCACCGTGAAGGTCTGCGACCCTTCCGAAGAAGTCACAGTGCCGGTGGCGGTTCCCTGTCCAAGTCCGAAGAAGACCACTTTCTCGCCGGCCTGGATGCCGCTTACGGAAGTCGAGGCATCTTTTTCCGTGACGCTTGCCGACCACAGGGCCACCTTGACAGTGCCGTCGTCAGGTACGCTTACAGAATATGGGGCCCCGTCCGAATATGCCGACGGCATCACGGTCACCGATCCGCCCGGTTCCATATAGAGGTTCGGGAACTTCATTTCCACCCCGCCTTCTCCTGCGGCTGTCACCAGGGCGGCCACATCTACCAGGCCGGCCCCCATCTTGCTGTTGTACGAGCCGAGGTTCATTATCTGGGGCTGGGTCAGGTCCACATCAGTAATGTATTTGAAGTAGTGCTTCTTGCCTCTTGCAGGATAGGCCAGCGGCTCTGTCCTGCAGGTGCTGTAGAGCAGGTCCCGGAATTCCTCGGCCGTATAGTGCCTGTGCTGGCGGTAGGCTACAGAAAGTGCGAGGGCTGCAGCTCCGGAGACATGCGGGCAGGCCATCGACGTCCCTTCCATGTAGCCGTACCCTGTCTCGCTGACATGCTTCGGCACGGTGGAAAGCACGCAGCCCACCTCGCCGCGGACCCTGTTCTCCTCCATATATTCGAAATAGTAGTCCTGGTCCCCGCCCGGAGCCGATATGGTCGTGAAGTCCCCGTAGTTGGTGAATACGGAAGGGGTGAAGTCACCGGCTATGGAAGCTACCGAGATGCATCCTCCGGAGTAAGCCCCCGGGAATGCCGCCATCGCGGCCGACTCGTTGCCGGAGGCGAAGATAGGGAGCCCGCCCTGTATGGGCCCGTCAGCCGAACCGGCGTTGTGGATGAAATAGTCGAGCACGGATTTCTCGAGAGGGCAGTTCCTGGCCCAGGTATCCTCGTCGGAGAATCCTCCGGTGCCCCACTCGAAGGAATTGGCGAGCCCGGAAAGGTATCCCCAGCTGCACTGGAGTATCACCGCCCCGTTGTCCGCCGCGTACTTGATTGCCTTGGCAAGGTTTACCGTATTGGTCGAGGACTTTCCCACGAATATCTGGCAGGTCATTATCTTCACCCCCGGATTGCCGGGAGTACCTCCTGCGATGGAGCCAATGCCTGTCCCGTTGCCGTTTACCGCGGATATCACCCCGGCCACATGGGTGCCGTGCCCGGTGTCCCCGTAGTTGTCCCAGGAAATGAGGCCGCGGTCATTCACGAAGTCATAGCCGTAGATGTCCCCGGCATAGCCGTTGCCGTCCCCGTCCTTGCTGGAGCCCCAGGTCTCTTTCTCGTTTACCCAGATGCTTTCCCGGAGGTCCTCATGCTCGATGCATACACCTTCGTCGAGGACTGCCACAATGATGGAAGGGTCCCCGTGTATGTCCTTGTCCCATACCGGCTTCACATTCACGTCCGCACCTGCGGTGAATTTGGCCTTTGCCTCCGTCTGGTCGAACGTGATGCCGTCATGTTCCTGCTCTATCACGAAATCCGTGGTCCAGCCGTTGTTGACCAGATGCCACTGGTATTTCAGGAGCGGGTCTTCAGACCCTGCCCTGGTGGAGGCTGCGGAAGCCTTCGCTATCATCTCCCGGGTGAGGGGAATCGCTTTCCTGCCGGCGTTGTAGGCCCTTTTTATGGTCCTTACCGGGGAGGCGTCCTGTACCTGCCCGAGTGCGGAGAGCTTTTCAATGACCTCGTCCACACTGCGGTCTTCGCTGAACTTCACCAGGTACCACAGGTGCAGCCCGGCCTTGCGGGTCCGCTCCTCGTTGCCCTGGTCCACGGGAAACACCCTCTCCAGTTCACAGCCCTCTATAAGCTCGAGGACCTCGTCCACTGAAGTGACCCCGGAACGGGTCTTCACTCTCCCCGATGCTGCCAGCTGGTCGAGAATGTCGCTGAGGGACTCGTCGAACTTTATGACCACCTCCCCGGCTACCGTATCCGGCCCGGTAATGTGCGAGGGTGCCTGTGTCCCGGCCGTGCCAGCCGGCTCCTCCTTGGCACAGGAGACTGCGGCAAGCAGTGCCGCTGCAAGAATAATATATGCTGTTCTCTTCATTTTCATCATCTGATTGGATTACTCGTTGTCCGTACGGGTAGGAGAATAATACTTGTTAGGGTATGCGATGTAGTAATATTCAAGGTTGTCCGGAGCATTTGTGAACCCGGCCGACTCGCCATTGCGGTTCTTTCCCTCCTGGTTGAACACCAGCACGAGAGGGTCCCAGAAGTCGAGGTTTGGATGGTAGAGCACCCAGTCCGGGAGGGCCCCTGTGAACCTGTTGAGGTTGATGGCCAGCTTCTTCATGTTCGGTATCACTTTCGGTTCCCCGTTCTCGAGGAGATATGTGGCAAGGGTGTCCTTGTCCTGGGCATCATAGTCCGCCTGGGAGTACGGCTCGAAGCCGGCCGCCAGGAGCTCCTCGTCGGAAGGCAGGGTCCCCGAAAGGTAGTTGACCGAGAGGTAGAGGGTGTCCAGCTCCTCCCACTGGAGGAACCTCAACGGGAATCCCCGGCCTGTGGAGCCGTTCATCTGGTTCTCTTCCCTGTTGTTCTCGTCGTAAAGCCCGCCGTAATAGTCCGAGAAGCCGCTCTCGTCCACCGAGACGTTGCTGAGGTCGTACACGAGCCGTCTCTGGTTGGTATTCAGGAGCAGGGCGTGGAGCTTCGGGAAATTCTCCTTCGTGAGGACGTCCGGGATTTTCCTGAAATTGTTGCTCGACACGTCGAGATATTCGAGGTTTTTCAGGCTGGCCAGATCTGCCGGAAGGTCCTCAAGCCCGTGTGCGGAGATAGTGAGCCTCTTCAGGCGGCTGTTCTCTCCACCGAGCATCGGCAGGTACGGGCCTATCTCAATGTTGTCGCGGTTGAAGCTGTTCTCGTTGGAATAGAACACTATCTCCTCCGCAGCGGTGAGATACTGCACCTGGAAAGGGATATAGTCATCCGTACTGTACATGAAGAAGGTCACCGATTTCACCCTTCCGTGCAGGGCGTCGTCCTCGGAATCCCAGAGCTCCACGTTCTCCCAGCGGTCCATCGGGATTGAAGGGTCCCATGCGGACCACACCCCGAGAGCCCTGGAAATGCCCACCAGGGCCGTGGAATCCCCTTCGCGGGAGTTCTCCTTTATCCGTTCCGCCGCGGTCTGCACCACGTTCAGCAGGTCTATCTGCGAGAATCCGGAGGCATCCATGTCGTTGCCCTGGCTGTCCACAGGGACGAAGTTGACTTTTGCCGAGCGGTCCTCGGGCACGGAGTTGATGTCCCATTTGAACTTCACCTTCACGTTCCTCGGACGGGCGCCCCTGTCGAGCACAAGGTCCTCTTTCTCGACCTCGAGCCAGTCCCCGATGATCCCGGATTCGGCGTCTACGGTGTATTCCGGCTCCACCCTGAATTCAGAGTTGGCCTTGACCGTCACCTCGAACCACCTGTCGTCCTTGTCCTCGAAGTTCGGGATGGACACATCCTTGTCATCGAGGGTTATCTGGTAAGGGAAGTTCTTCTGCGTTACGGAAATCTCCCTCCTCTCAAGGTCGGCTCCGGTCTCGATCCGGACCACACCCTTGCGGACAGGGTCCTCGGACGTGAACACCACGGACGAGTCTATGATTATCTGGCACAGTTCAGAGCCGCGTCCGTTGGCAGGGGAGACCGTTATCCACGGCACATTTGTGGTGGCTATCCATTCCCCCGGGGAGGATATCTTCACATTGCGGGTCCCGCCCTGGGCGTCTATCTCTATGCTGTCGCCCTCTATGGCGAACTCCACTTCTTGCTCGACCTTGCACGACGAGGCTGCGGCCGCCAGCAGCAGGGCTGATATTATGATAGTTCTGTTTCTCATGATTCTGTCCTCCGTCATTCAAGCATTGCGTCGCAGTTCAGGATGTTCTGCGTCTTGTCATAGTAAAGGTTGTAAGCTCCGGCCTGCCAGTAGTAGCAGATGTCCGAGGCATCGAAGGTGATATTCGGGTTGTCGCTGATGTCCAGGTAGAATATGAGGTAGGAGATGTTGTCATTGATAACCCGCAGGTCGTTGGAGCCGAGGTAGAGGCCACGCAGTCCCGTATGGTCCCCTATGCCCTGGTACCAGTCCTTGAGGCAGCGTTCCCCGTTGTCGTCCCTCTGGCCCCTCATCCCCAGGACGGTGAGGCTCGAGCTGTTGAGCGGCCCCACAGGGATGTAGGTGAAGTTGTTGTAGGACAGCTCCACCCCGTACAGGTACGGGAAGGTCTCGGCATTGAAGTCCTCCGGAAGTTCCGAAAGGTTGTTGTACGAAAGGTCCAGGGACATCAGCGAAGTGGAGTACTTGCTCTTGAAGCAGTCTTTCGGGAATTCCCTCATGCCGTTGGCCGTCATGAGCACGTAGCTTGCCAGCGTGTTCACCCCGTCGGTCCCGAAGAGCTCTTTCGGGAACGACTTCATCTTGTTCGCGGAGAGCGTGAGAGTCTCTGTCCTGAGCCCCCTGAAGTCTGCCGGGAAACTTGATATCTGGTTGTATGCCAGGGAAATGCTTGACAGGGAATAGTCCGTATCGGCAGTGAACACGTTCGGGAACTCGGTGAGCTTGTTGTAGTTCGCCGAGAACACGTCCATGTCGTCCACCCTCCAGAAGCCGGGGGTATTCTCGAAAGCCTCGATATTGTTGTTGTCGAAATATATCTCGATAGGGGAGAAGTCCGGACCAAAGGCCTTTATGGTGCCGTGGAGATTGTTGTTCGAGAAGTCGAGCAAGCCTATCTTCTGCATCGAGGCAATCCCGTCAGGAATGGTCCTGAGGTTGTTGTTCAGGAAATATATCATCTGTATCTGGTTCCTGGACGCCCCTGTGGCAAGGGTCTGCAGGGCCTTGTAGGCGGCATTCTGGTCGGAGTCGTCCCCTTTCCCGAGATTGTTGTTGGAAAGGTTGACCTGTATCAGGGAAGGCATCCTCTCTATTCCTTTCGGGAGCTCCCCGAGGTTGGTGCAGTTGTATATCTCGAGGTCGGTGCAGGCCGAGAGGTCCCCTATGGTCTCCGGGATGCCGGAGGCCTTGATAGGGCTGTTCGCTATGAACAGGATCTCGAGCTTCTTCAGATTCCCGATGGCCGGGTCTATGCCCTCGAGCCCGTTTGTCATCTTGCCGGCGTTCATGTCGAAGGTCGTGATGTCCGAAGCCTTTCTCGGTGCTGTGCCGCTGGCCGCGAAGGCGGAAATCTCGTCATTCGTATAGTCCTGGTAGGAGGATATTGCATCTATGGCGATGTTGTGCTCCCTGAGCGCGAGCGCAACCGGTGCGGACGTCTGCACGGCAGGGTGGAGGGCTTTCATGTATGCCCTGTGCCTCTCCATCCGGAGCCTGTCCTTCTCCTCCTTGCTTGCCCCTACAGGGGTCCCCTGCACCGGGTCAGTCTCCCAGTACTGCTTCTGCTCGTTGTGGGAGCCGAGGTGCAGCTGCACAAGTTCGGTCAGGTTCCCTATCTCTTTCGGGAGGATACCCTTTATGCCGAATCCCGCGAGGTCGATATTGGCCACACGGCCGTTGGCATGCAGCACCACGCCCGGCTGGTCGCCCCAGAGGTCCGGGTCCTTGTTGAAGTTCCAGTTGCATCCGGCGGCATAGCTCTGTCCTGTGTAGGACCAGTTCTCTCCGTCGAGGGCTTTCCAGATGGCGTAGAGGGCGTAGTAGTCCTGGATATACTCATCTTCCTCGTAAAGGGACACCGGGACCTCGGCCGTGGTCTCCTCGTTGTCGGAGACAGTGAAGACCGGCCTGCTGTCCGCGTCGTAGGTACATCTTTCGAGCAGCTTGTCATTGCTGTCGTAGGCCTCGAGGTACATTACCTCGTATGGACCTCCTTCCGCACGCAGCAGGGTATCACAGATTGCCGAAGACGTAACGTAGCCGAAATCCTTGTTGCTTTCCACAGGATTCCCGTCCACGTCCTCCGATGCAAAATGCTCGGAATGCTCCACCGGCAGGTCCTCGAATGTCACGGCGTCGAATGACCCGTCCGTGGCCCTGGCCTGTATTGTCACGGAACTTATTTCCGTGAATGTATATGTCCTTTCAGGCGCCTTTGTCAGGGGCACATCGAAGGCGGAGAGGTCCTTGGTTATGCGGAAACGCACGAAGCCCTTGGCCTTGGCGTCGGCGGTGAGGTCGTGTACGGTAAGTCCGCCAGGGGTGATGCTGAACCCGGCATTTGCCGGGGTGCCGCCCCTGTAAAGCTCCTTGTCCACCCCGTCGTAGAGGACGAAGTTGATTATGCGGTAGCTGCCTGCGAGAAGCCTCAGCTTGCTGCTCCTCATCCCGTATTCGGCCAGGTCACGGTCGCCGGCGGAAAGGGTGAGCGTCTGTGTTATCTCCTGGCCTTCGGCACTTTCCATCCTCACCTCTATTTTACCGGCATCGTACAGGTTCTCGAGCTCGTCTGTCACCGCCTTGGTCGCAGGATTGTACGAAGCAGCCTTGTACAGCTTGAACTGCACATACCCGTAGTCCATGTCGCGGTTGTCCTCGAGCTCGTCCACGGAACATCCCTGGAAGAATGCCGCGCACGTGCATGCAACCGCGGTCAGTACGGAAGTTCTAAATAATCTCATAAGTATCTGTTGCATTGCTTTACTTTTTTTCATCTGGTAGGAAGCCGGCATCAGTTGCCGTTGTAGGAATAGTCACGTTCGCAGATGATGGCGGTAACGGCCGTGTCTGACGAATCGTAGAATTTCAGGACACCGGTGTCTCCCTTCTTCCCTATGTTGGTCCCCATCATCACATACAGCCGGTTCTCGGACAGCGGATTGTATGAGATTGTGAGCCAGTAGTCATCCACCTGCTGGTTGCCGGAATCCTCGCTCCACTGTATGTTGTTAGGCTGTGCGTCGTCCATCACCATGCTGAAGTCCCCGTTGACCGTGAGCCAGAAAGTCGAGCCTTCCGACATGGACCAGTTGTGGTAGGTCAGCTTGTAGACATGGCCCCCGTTCGCGAAAATCTGGTAGTATTCCTGATATTTCTCATCCAGGGCCTCGAAATCCTCCGTCCGGGACAGTTCCGTGAACGAGACGTACTTCAGCGGGTCCACTGCCCACTTCGCATCTCCCTCGACCGTGAAAATCACCCCGGTCTGCTCTATCTCACCCTGCTGTATGTAGGTGAGGATGTAGTCCGAATATGCGGAAGCCACTCCCAGCCTGTCGGCAGAAAGTATGTCCGCCGGGTCCTGCACCTGCTCTGCCACCGACGCCGGCAGGGCCACCACAAGGCCTTCGCGCGGAACTGTGAAATTTTCGGTCTCCACTGAAATCTCGGTCCTTATGCTCTGTACAATGGAGCCGTAGATGTCCCAGGTGTACTGCAGGTTTATCCAGGAGGTGCTGTAGGTGGTGCTGCCGGACCCTCCAGTCGTTTCCTCGGCCTTTTCAGAGGTATAGGCCCTGTCTTCTCCCTTGTTGAAGAAATAGAACACGAGCCCTGCCGTGGAAGTCACATTGCCGAAGGCTGCGCCGTCCTGGTAGTCCCCGTAGGTGTTCTGGAACTGGCCCTCCGCGTTGAATATGAGTTTCTCGGCCATCGTCGACCTGAAGAGGTCCTTGCACCCCGGGAGCACGAACTTGTATTTATAGGTGTGCCCTTCATATCCCTTCATGTCTATGACCAGCTCTCCTTCCCGGGTGTCCAGGGAATAGTCGCTGATGTCCACGTCGAGGTCATACTCGGTCCTTGAGCCGGAACTCTCCTTCTGTGTCCAGGTGAGCCACTCCGGTGCCGATGTTATCTCGTACTCGAAATTGGAGTCCACCAGGAGGTGGAAGGCATATCCGTCGTTCCCGTCCGGCCAGATGAGAGAAGTCCCCGTCTCCCCGGTCAGGGCTTCACTGGAATAGGTGTAGATGAAGCCTTCGTTCGCGAACTCCTCGTTGGCCCATTCGAAGGCCCCGTAAGTGTCGAGGGCTACAGGATATACCTTGAAGTCAGGCACGAAGGCCGGTATCACAAGCCTGTATGCGTGCCTTATGCTTTCGTCGTCCGAGACAATCTCCAGGCCGAGGGTCTCACCCTCCCCGAAGTCCGGGGTCGTGGAGGTTATGGTGCATATCCTCTGCGTGCCTTCCTGGGTGTTTGCGAATTCCACACGGGAAGTGGCCTCCCCCAGGAATTTCAGGTCGAAATTGGCGTCTATCATTATATAGGAGACATACATCCTCTCGTCCTTCAGCCATATCATCGGGATTTCCGCATTGTCCTCGAGGTCGGCCCCGGTGAAAGACGGGACGAATTCCTCGCCTTCAGGGGCGGCGGATACGAACCCGTCCTTCCCTGCATTCATGTCGGCTACCTTCATGGAATAGGACGGGACCACGGATTCGAGGGTCACTTCCGCGATTACCTCCGTCCTGTCTCCCATGGTCAGGGAAACTTCCACGCTGTGTCTTCCGAAGTCGGCCTCTTCAGCGAGGCACCTGACTTTGATGCCGGCATCTCCTGCCTTCCCCCGTACAGAGTAGGATGTCATGGCGCCGTCTTCCAGTATGAAGTAGGACGTGACTTCCGGGTCGTCGTCCGGAATGCTTGCGGTCCAGTCCATATTGGCGTGGAAAGGTATATTGACGGTCCCGTCCGGCAATATTGTCACCTTTGTCTTTTCCGGGAATACCGGTTCGGTCTCCTCTCCCTCACCGAGATTGCCGGTGCAGGCCGGTGCAAGTGCCGCAGCAAGGGCGGCGCATATCATTGCTCTGAAAAACTTTTTCATCTTAGTCCGTGTCTTTTGTTTGAACTGTAATTGTGATGTGTCCGGGAAGTCCGGGGTTAAAGCCCTTCATTCATGAGGCTGTCGGTCTCCTCTTCGGATATCCATTCCATGACATTGTAGTAGAAGCCGACCGTACCGACATTCCCGTCAAGATTGTTGACATACATCCTTGTCCAGAGAGAGACGAAGTTCTGGCAGGCGTTGAAATAGGAGACGTGGTTCCTGCTGCCTTCGGCCAGTATCCTGTTGTCCCCGTTCACCGTGCCGAAGACGGACTCCTCGTCGCTGATCTGCTGGTCCGCGTCCATGGATACCAGGGGGTTCGCGGGATCTGACGGGTCGAATGTGACGGTCACGTCATATCCGTCGAAAAGCCAGTCTTTTATGAGGATGGTGTTTTCCTTTCCCTGATATATCTCTGACTCGCACAGCCTCGAATAGGAGGCATTCTCGATTCCGGGATAGTCCATCAGGAACAGCGAAGTAACCACGCAGTAGCCTGTGAAATCCTCGAGGTGGAACGTACAGGACTTCACCATCGAGACCTTTGTCTGGTCCCCGTACAGGTCCCATCTCAACTGGTCAGGCATCACGAGCCTGAGGTTGAACGAGAGTGTGTCCGTGTCGCCGAACCTGTCGTACTGCGGGTAGACGACCACATCCGCGGTGTACTGCCCGGCCGGGATGGTGACGGTGTTCGAGGCGAGCCGGTAGTCACGCCCCTCGACGGCATTGCTGCCTTCGTCGATGACTTCCACCGCTATTGTCCTGTCATAGCCGCAGGCCGTCGTGGAAGTGACAGGTATTGAGAACGAATAGTTTTCGTCCTCCAGGACAGGATGTATGGAAAGCGTGTCCTGGAACAGTATGTACTCTTTTCCTATGGTCCTTGCCCCTTCTTCCAGGCAGGATGTCAGGACAGCGCCGAGAAATGCTGCCGCCAGGGATATCTTCATTAATATTCTTGTCATAGTCCTTGCTGTTTTACCTGTTGTTGCTTGCATTCCCTTCTATCTCGGAGCCCGGGGACTCGATTTCGTGCTGCGGGATAGGCCATACGAAGAGCGGGTTGTCCGCGCTTACCTTCAGGTCGTTGCCCTCTATCTGCGAGTAGGAGTTCGGGGTGCGCTCGAAGCCTTTTCCCCAGCGCTTGAGGTCGTTGAGGCGGAAGCCCTCCATGTAGAGTTCCTTCACCCTCTCGTTGGAGATGGTCTCCAGCCAGTCTGTACCCACGGAGACGGCCCCTGCACCCCTGCTCTGGCTTAACGTGGTGAGGTCGTTCGCCGCAAGTCCGTCATCGAGCCTGCAGTGAGCCTCCGCACGGATCAGGTACTGCTCCGCGAGCCTGAGCGGCTTCGGCATGCACACGTGGTAAAGCTGGTAGCTCTGGATGAACTGCAGGTTCCCGTAATATTTCACGATGAGCGGTACGGATATGGCGAAGTCGTACCCTGTAGGCACCTGTGTCATGCTCTCGTCCGCGAAATAGGAGTTGACACGCACGTCGTTGCTTGAAGTGTAAAGGTCCAGCACCCATTCGGCCGGTACGAAGTCTGGATAGAAATAGGTGTAGTCCCTCGTGAAGTTGAGGAAATCTGTCCCGAGCGCCCCGCCGGCGGAGGTAGGGGTGAACCCTATGCGCCAGATTATTTCGCTGCCCGTGTCGTAGTACCAGAGGCTGTCAAAGGCATTGACCTGGGTGGTAGGGTTTGTCGCCGTCCCGCTCAATGCGAACGCCGGGTTGTCTATCACGTATGTAGAATAAGTGACTGCGTTTCTCCAATCCCGCATCTTGAGGATTCCGGCAATTAGACCCCGTGCCAGAGATAACAGATTTACAGCCATTCTGATGCATTCTGTGTCGAATGCGACATTTTTCCTGATATAAAGCGATAATAAATTGACATATACCGGTAAAAAGGCAAAAATTTTCCTCTTTCATATTTAAACCTATTTTTCTGATATGCTGAAAAATATTAACAAATATTCAATATTTGCTTTTAAGTTGGAATACAATGGTGCAAAAATCTTTGCATTAAAAAATCTAACTCATTGATTTATATTGCAAAAAATCCGTTATCAACTGATATCGAATGGATTTATTTCTTACCTTTGCGCCCCGAAATAAAGTAACATCTATGAAAACGACATTGTTGATACTTCTTGAACTATTGCTCTGCGCCATGCCGGTAGCTGTTTCGGCGCAGACAGAGGAAAAGTCCGATGTCACAGTCAGTGGGGTTGTTACCTCCTCGGAAGACGGCCTTCCGCTTGTCGGAGTCGTGGTCATGTCTTCTGCAGGAGGCGGAGTCAGCACATCCGATGACGGAAGCTACTCCTGCACCGTACCGGCTGGAACCGTCCTTTCCTTTCATGCCATCAGTTACCAGACAGTTGAATACATCGTACCGTCAGGAGTCCGGTCCGTCACCTACGACGTGGCTCTGGAATCCGACTCCCAGCTTCTGGAAGAAACGGTCGTCGTTGCATACGGCGTCAGGAAGAAAGGAACCATTACCGGATCGGTGTCCAGCGTAAAGTCTGAAAAGATTGAAAGCACACCTACTGCGGCATTCGACCAGGCCCTCCAGGGACAGGTTCCCGGACTGACCGTGCTGTCCTCCACAGGAGAACCGAGTGCTTCAGCCACGATGCTCATACGTGGTTCGAACTCCATCAACTCGGGGACCGCACCGCTCTACATTCTCGATGGAGCCGCAATCTCGGCTTCCGAGTTCAACGCCATCAACCCGTCGGACATCGAGAGCATATCCGTCCTCAAGGACGCCTCCTCGACATCCATCTACGGGGCACGTGCATCAAACGGTGTGATAGTCATCACCACCAAGCGCGGACGCATTGCCGACAAGCCGACCATCACATTCCGCACCCAGCTCGGCTTCTCTAACGTCGCCCACGGACAGTGGAACCTCATGAACACTGCCGAACGCATCCAGTACGAAAAGGAAATAGGTATAGATGCCGGCAAGGACTATGACGCCCTGTCCCAGATTGACGTAAACTGGGAAGACGTGGTCTACAACGATGCCGCGATGCTCCAGAACTACGAACTGTCGGTATCCGGAGCAACGGAAAAGACCAACTACTATATTTCAGGTGCCTACTATGACCAGGAAGGTGTCGCCATCGGCTCGAATTTCAACCGCTACTCCATAAGGGCAAACGTAGAGCAGCGTGCCGCCAAGTGGCTTACTGTCGGTACCAACACCATGCTCAACTACCAGGGCATAGAGCAGGCTGACGAGGGAGCCCCTTCCGTAGTGACACCTATATCGGCAGCCCAGTTCATGCTTCCTTACTGGGATCCGTACAATGCGGACGGCTCGGTAGCCATTTCCGGAAGCACCGATCCGGACAAGAGATGGAACGGTGACGGCGTGAACCCTATAGACTGGCTGGAGAAAAATCCACGTACATACAAGAGGTACAAGGTCTTCTCCTCTATTTTCGCCGAGGCGAGGCCTATCGAGGGGCTTTCCATCCGCTCGCAGTTCACTGTAGACTACACCCACACCACAGGCTACGGCCAGTCCTTCCCTGACTTCATCCCTAACCAGGAACAGGGAACCGCCCAGAGGCTTTCTACGGACGGCATCACCCTCTCGGTGACGAATACCATAGGTTACCAGTTCGACATCGACCACACCCATTCGTTCAACTTCATGGTGGGGCAGGAAGGAATCGACTACCATTACGAGGACTTCAGTATCCTGACCGCAGGCCAGAACAACCACTACATGACGAATGTCACGACAGGTTCCCGCGCCACCTCATGGAGCGACACCACGGATGACGACTACGGCTTCCTGTCCTTCTTCGCCAGGGCCGAGTACAACTACGCGAACAAATACTACCTCGAGCTCTCCGGACGTGCAGACGCCTCGTCAAGGTTCGGAAGGGACGGCCGTTGGGCAGGGTTCGGCTCTGTGGGCCTCATGTGGAACCTTCTCAACGAAGACTTCATGGCTCCTTCCCGCAGCTGGCTGACATACGCACAGATAGCCTTGAGCAGCGGAACATCCGGAAACTCCGAGATCCCGAACTACAACCACCTCGCCCTCGTGGGCAGCGCGGGAGACTATGTCGGGACACCGGGGCTCGCACCGATATCCCAGGGTAACGAGAACCTGAGCTGGGAGTCCACCTGGACCACCAACCTCGCCTTCCACTTCGCATTCTGGAACAGGCTGAACGTGGACCTCGAGCTCTACAACAAATACACATACAACCTCCTGATGCTCGTGCCGCAGTCCTACTCCGACAACGGATTCGGCAGCAACTGGGACAATATCGGCGCCATGACCAACCGCGGAGCCGAGCTCAACGTTTCCGGTACGGCTCTCCAGATAGGGGACTTCTCCTGGCTCCTGAATGCCAACGTCTCCTATAACAACAACTGTATTTCCGAGCTGTACAGCGGAGTACAGGAATACGAGCTCGCCAACACCAACCTCAAGCTCGTGGTCGGCCACGACTCCGGGGAATTCTTCCTGAACCGTTTCGCCGGTGTGAACCCTGCCAACGGAGACGCCCTCTGGTATACCAAGGACGGGGAAATCACCAACGAGCTCAGGGATGAGGACAGGGTCATGCTTGGCAAGAGCTACAATGCACCTTGGGCAGGCGGTTTCGGTACCACCTTCGCCTGGAAGGGCCTCTCCCTTTCGGCTCAGTTCAGCTGGGTAGCCGACAGGTGGATGATCAACAATGACCGGTTCTACCAGGAGTCCAACGGGCGTTACCAGACCTACAACCAGTCCGTGAAGCTCCTCGACAGGTGGAAACAGCCGGGGGACATATCCGAGACTCCGCGCCACGGCGTGTACATGGAATTCGATGACAGGCTTCTCGAGGACGCCTCCTTCCTGAGGCTCAAGAACCTGATGCTTGCATACCAGTTCCCTGCACCGCTTATCCGCAAGACCGGTTTCATTGACGGGCTGCGTGTTTATTTCCAGGCGCAGAACCTGTTCACGTTCACCAATTTCTCCGGTCTCGATCCGGAAGGGACGTCGAATATCTACATAGCCAGGTATCCTATGTCCCGCCAGTTCACATTCGGTCTTGACCTAACATTCTAAGAGGAGAAAACAAGATGAAGAAGATATTGAATATCATGAAATACGCGGCCGTTTCCGCAGTTGTATGCGTGACCGCCGTATCCTGTCTCGAAAAATATCCGGGCTCGGCAATTCCAGTGGAGGAGTCCATGCAGACGTTCGCAGACGCGGAGCAGCACCTGATCGGAATTTATTCGAGCCTTAAAAGCAGCAACCTCTACAGCGGCAGCCTTACCCTGCTTCCGGACATACAGGCTGACCTGGCGATGGCTGTGCTGACCAACAGCAACCCTCATCCGGACATCTGGGAATGGAATATCCGTCCTACCAACGAGGAGATAGAGGGGGTCTACGGCGGTCTTTACTCTGTAATAGGCAACTGCAACTTCTATCTTGACAAGATAGGGGAAGTGATGGCCGCCGAGACGGACGAGGACAACCTCGAGACACTCGACTCCTATACCGGAGAGGTGTACGCCATCCGTGCCCTTTGCTATTCGGAACTGATAAAATGTTTCTGCGAAGCATATCCGGCCATGGACGACACCGGCAATACACCGGACGACGAGGCAGCCAAGAATATGCTCGGCGTGGTGCTACGCACTAAATATTTCGAGCCGGAGCCGGTGAGAAGGGCCTCGCTCTACGATTCCTACCAGCAGGTACTCAGCGACCTCGCGAGGGCGGAGGAGCTTCTCGACGACGGTGACGACGACCCTACCGTAAACGAGGGGGATGTCTACGACAACTACTACATATCCCTTGCGGCAGTCTACGCCATACGTGCCCGCGTCGCCCTTTATATGCGGGATTGGAGAAGTGCAGTCACTTATTCCACATACGTGATAGAGAATCCGGCGTTCTCGCTCAGCGGGACGGAGACCAATCCGACGACCGGTTACACGGGCTTCGACAGCCTCTGGTATTTCGATACAGGAAACGAGATAATCTGGCGCATTGGGTTCACCCCTACCTCCGCCGGCGGGGCTCTCGGGACAGATTTCCTCAACTATCTGAGGGACTATACCTACCTCTATCCGGACTTTGTCCCTGCGGAGTGGGTGGTCAACCTCTATTCGACAAAAGACATCCGCTACCTGGCATATTTCGCCGACTCGAGCGTGGAAGGCTTCCCGACTATAGGATATTCTTTCGAGATAGCCGTGCCGCTCCTGGCGAAATACTGGGGCAACCGTAATTTTACCAACAGCTACCAGCTTTACCATGTATGTATGCCGAAACCTCTCAGGCTCGCGGAGCAGTATCTCATCAGGGCCGAGGCACACTGCAGGCTCGGTGACGGACTTGCCGCAAGCGACCTGACCACACTCAGCCAGAGCAGGGGAGCAGGTGCGGTTTCCGTAGGGGCCGACTGGCTGGAGACAATATCCAACGAGAGGGTGAAGGAACTCTATATGGAGGGTTTCCGTCTCAACGACCTCAAGCGTTGGCACCAGGGTTTCGAGCGTACTCCGAACAGCTACTCGCAGATCGAGGGCAACGACCTGGAGATAAGTGCGGACGACCCGCTCTTCGTATGGCCTATCCCGCAGCACGAGATAGAGTCCCCGGGCTCCGAGATAGAAGAAAATGCAAGTAATAACAGGTAAACAGTAAAGACATTATGAGAAGAATACCAATATTAGTCTTCATACTTCTTGGAGCGTTCTTTACGGCCTGCCAGGAAGACAATGTAAAAGTGGCGGACAGGGAATACATCCTGTTCCAGGACACTCTTTCAGTGAATCCGGTCCTTGCAGACGAGGGCTATACATTCACTGTCCCGGTATCCTCCACGGTTGCCTGCGACTATGACAGGACAATAGCGGTGGAAATCATCGACGAAGGCAGCAATGCCATCGAAGGCAGGGACTATGTGCTGGAATCCAACACCATCACCATACCGGCAGGGCAGTATGCCGCCAACGTGGTCGTACATCCGCAGTACGACAGGTTCGGCGAGACCGACACCCTCTCCTTCAACCTCAGGCTCGTGATGCCGGACCAGTTGAGACTGGACCTGTACGGGGACCAGACAAAGGTCTCGATGTACAAGGTATGTCCTTTCAATATAGAGACTTTCTCCGGATGGTGCGTGGTGACCTCTATGTTCCTCTATGAATATCCGGGACTTACGAATACGGACCAGTCCTACCAGAGGCTCATAAAGACCGAGGTCGACATGGAGGAGAATACAATCATCCTGCACGACTGGCTCTTCGACGGGTACGACGTGAAACTAAAGTTCGACAACAGCGACCCGGCCAATCCGCGCGTGACAATGCCGGAGGACCAGCTCCTGAGCGACGAGCTGTCCGTCTTCGGGCAGGTGAACGGGGACAACAGGATCCTGGGTACCTCGAGCCCGGCCTATATCTCGTACTTCAACACCTGCCAGTCTTTCGTGGCACTCTGGCTCAGGGCCTACGTCTATGACCTGAGCACCCTTGTCGGGTATGTGGGAGATTTTTACAATATACTGGAGTGGGTTTCCGACGAGGAAGCCGACAGGCTTCAGAGAGAAGAAGGAATGTAGGACCTTATCTCACTTAATTATAGTTATATCACAAAAAAAGGAAAGTCATGAAAAAACTTGCTCAAAGACTTTTGCCGGTGACACTGCTCCTTGCTGCACTTGTCACCGCGTGTACCACTGACGAGGGTACACCTGCGCCGAACTTCCCTGATCCTGTCGAGGATTTTGTGGAGCCGAACTCGACCTACACTCTCCATCTCAGCCCTAACCAGGAGTGGATGGTGAGCATTCCTTCTACAGCGTCAGATTTCTGGGGCATACGCAACGGCGAGCAGATATCCTACTCCATAGGAGGCCCTGCCGGCGATGTTACGGTAGAGATAGTATGCCTTGCCGAAATGAACGACCTTGCAGACCACGAAGTGGAAGTCTCCATGAGAATGGGAGGGGAGACGCGTGTCATTGCTACCCTCACACTTTCCAGAGGAGAGGCCCTGCTCAATATAGTACCGGCAAAAATCGCGGAGGACAGCGACGGCCATGAGTATTTCCAGACTCCGGCCGAATCCACCGGATTCCTCTACGAATACGGTGATCCGCTGGCCGCAGGCGCTGCCGTCCCTATGCTCTGGAACGCCACGAGAAACGGCTATGTCTCATACATAAGGGTGGAATCCAACTTCAGCTACGGAACCAACATAGAGACTGCCGGTCTCAGGCTTACCGAACTCGAATCCCCGTCCGCGAGCGGCAGGTATTCGGAGTACGAAATCTTCTGCAGCCAGGTCAATCTTGGTGAGCCCCCGGTTTCCTACAGTTTCGACATTACCTCCGAAGTCGAAGGTTTTGAGGAAGTGGCCGTATCCGTAAACGCGCCTCAGTTTGTCCCTGTCCTCGAGGTAAGGGCGACCGTGCCTGATGATGAGAACCGCAACTTCCAGACCCCTTCAGGGGATGACAGCCCTTACAACTGGCTCTATAGCGAGACGCCTCTGACGCTTTCTGAAAGTGCAGATGGTACAGGGGCCGGAAATGTGGACCTGCTCTGGAGGCCTTCGGCCACGATAACTGAGGTCGATGCCTACATCCTTGTCAAGGCTAACTTCAACCTTACCGTTGCCGGTGTCGGCTGGGTGAGCGTAGGGGACGGGACCGTAGTGGAGGAGACATCCGACAACTATGAGACGGAGACCTACTACCGTATTTACGTCGCTCCTTCCGATATTGTCACGGCCGGTGCAACGAGCACTGTCACTATAAACTTCGGGGACGAGACGGACAATGTCTACTCCAGGACTTTCAATGTCACGTCACCGGACATCACAGGCATTTTCTACGTGAATTCGGTGCCGGACTTCACCTTTGATGCTGAAGGCGGATACCAGGCCGACGAGATGGGTATGAGTACCAACGCGACGGTTGAGATTACCAGTGCGGCAGAGGTTGTCGTCAAGGAGTTCAGTATGAACAATGATGGATACTATCAGGATGATGATATGCAGTATGGTTCATATATGGGACTCGGCTGGGTCAGCCATACTT
>JADIMQ010000052.1 GCA_017694655.1 Candidatus Cryptobacteroides merdigallinarum | reverse complement strand
ATTCCGGTCTCGTAGGCTCGGAGATGTGTATAAGAGACAGCATCTGCGCGGCGTTGAATGCCGCCATTCCCTGGTCTACAGGCACCCGGAAGTCCATTCCCCCGTGGGTGACGAGAAGAGGCGTGTGCCAGTTGGTCACGAGCTTGTGGGGCGAGTTGGCGTAATGCCTCTTCGCGGCTTCCGCCGTGCTCCATGGAGAGCCTCCCTGCCTTATGCCTCCGAAAGTTTCCCCGTCACCGGCGGGCCCGGTATGCCTTCCGTCAAGGTCGGCTTCGTATTCATGGAGGCCGCCGTTGTCCCAGTTGGGGAACCACATTTCCTCGGTGGTCAGGTACATGTGCTCTTCGTTGAAGATGCCCGCATGGGCGACGAACGCGTCGAACAGGTCACCGTGCACCCCGCAGAGGTAGTAGACGGAATATCCCCCGTAGCTTGCTCCGCAGGCCGCCATCTTGCCTATGTATTTTTCAGCCTTGAGCTCTTTCGCTGCACTGATGTAGTCCTGGATGTTGAGCCCGCAGTAGTCCCCGGAAATCTGTTCCGTCCATTCCTGTCCGAAGGCTGTGGTCCCTCTCCTGTTAGGAAGCACCACTACATAGCCCTGGGAGGCCATAAGCCTGTAGTTCCACCGGTAGGACCAGCCCTGGCTCAAGGTGCTCTGGGGCCCTCCGAGGCAGATGAGGATGGAAGGATATACCTTGTTCTCGTCGAACTCCGGCGGGTATATCACCCAGGTGAGCATGTCCTTGCCGTCGACTGTCCGTATGTGCCTGGCCTCCGTGACGGTCTTCTTGAGCTGGCCGAGGATGGCGTCGTTCTCGTGTGTCACAGGGGTGAGGGTTGTCCTGTCCCCGGAAACGGATATGGCTACGAGCTCGGTAGGGAAGTCCATGCTGCAGTAGCTTGCGAGCAGGGTGGTGTCCTTCCCGGAAGCCTCAATATGGAACGGGGAGCTGAAGTCATACCAGAGGTCCTCCCCGGTAAGCCGGGTGATTCCACCTTCTCCCGTTACCCCTGCCATGAACAGTCCCTGGAGACCCTCGGCGAGCGCATTGAAATATATCCCGTCCGAAGCCGGGCTCCAGACAGGGGAGGAGGCGTTGTACCTGAACCCCTCCGTCAGGTCCCTGACATTTTCCATTGCAGGCATCCTTGCCCCGGACGATCCGCCGGAAGTCTTCCATCCTATTTCCGCTACCATGAGCCTCTGCTTGTCGGCTTCATAGCCGTCGCGCTCCATGCTTATCCAGCAGAGCCTGCTCCCGTCCGGCGACCACACCGGATTGGTGTCGTATCCTCCTCCGGAGACTATCCTGACGGTGCTTCCGGACTCTACGTCGTACAGGTAGATGTCTGAATCGGTGGAGAAGGCGTATGCCTTCCCTGCAAGTTTCTTGCAGGAATAGGCTATGGTACGGCTGTCCGGGCTCCAGGAGAGCTGCTCGATGCCGCCGAAAGGCTCTGCAGGGAGCTCATACGGCTCTTTCTCCCCGGCGAGGATGTCGGTGGAGTTGTCCGGCCTTATGTTCTTCGGCTTGGCCGACTTCAGGTTGATGCCGGCGACGAAGGTGTGCGGGATTTCCAGGACCCAGTGGTCCCAGTGCCTGTACATCAGGTCGTCAGTGGCTATGGCATCGGCTTTCCCGAGGTCGCTGTATATGTCGGCCGGCTTCTGGACATTGCTCTTTACCCTGCTGGTGTACATTATCCTGGTCTCGTCAGGGGACAGGCTGAATTCCGACACTCCGGCAGGGATGTCGGAGATCTGCTCCTCGTTCCTCATGCTCCAGCCCTTTTTCGTGAGCTTCAGTTCCGCAAGCCATATCTGGCCTTTCTGCAGGTACATTATCTTCCTGCCCCCGTCGCACCAGCGGGCGTTGCTGATGCTTTCCGCCCTGGCGGAGAGCTGCTGCTTCTGCGAGCCGTCTGTCCTGCACAGGTATATGTTGCTGCAGGACCTGTTCTCTTCGATGCAGGTGTAGGATACATTATATAATATAAGGGTGCCGTCAGGCGAGACCTGCGGATCGGACACCTTCCCGAGCGAGAGCATTATCTCCGGTGTCATTTTCCCGTCGGTGACGACCGGTTCCGGTTTGGCTATATAGCCGGTTTCCGTGTTTTTCTTCATGATATCGTAGCTTCTTTTTACCAGAAACGAAACGGCGTACACTATGCAGGCTATCCCTGCCATCCAGCTCAGGACCTGCAGTGCTGTCCTGATGTGCCTGTTGCCCGTCATGGATTTTTTCTGTTGCATAACAATATTTTGGGTTTATTCATACAGCCTGTACATTTCCGAGACCAGTTTTCCCATTTCCGACCGGACATTTTCCGGTGCGAGGACTTCTATTCCGGGCCCGTGCCCGAGAAATTCCAGGAAGAGACTGGTGTTCGGAGATACAAATATGGAAAAAGTTGTCGACTTTTCATCTTCTTTTATCACAGTCTGCGTACGATGGAGCGGCAGGTCCCTGATGTAGGAGGCCTCCTTGCCGAAAGCCTTGAACACGATTGTCTGCCCGGGAGCTTCCGAAAGGTAGCTGCCGAACGATGTGGAGAAGAGGGCGTCGATGTCGAATCCTCCTGGCATGGTGAATGTCCCTGGCAGGATGGACATCTTCTCTATCCTGTCGAGGGCGTAGACCCTGCAGCTGCCGCGCTCCTCCGTCCATCCTACAAGGTACCACCTGAGCGAGGCCTCCTTGATGCCGTAGGGATGTACCCTCCGGACTTCAGGCTCTGTATCGCCGTATTTCTTGTAGGTTATCTCGACTATGTTGTTCTCCTGCATGGCATTCATCAGCGGAGTGAGGTGCTTCCTCCCGGACGGGACATCTTCCACTGATACCCTTCCGGACAGGCGTCCTTTGCCGAGCGAGAGCATGTTGTTGACTGTAAATGTGTCTATGAGCCATGAAATGCCGGTTTCCCTGTCGGAGATGTCGCCGCTGTCCCTGATGAAGTACCTGTTGCTGCTCCTGTCGCATTCTATCTCGATCCCGAACACTGCATTTATCGCTTCCCTGTGGTTGTTGAACGACCGTCTCGCGTAGCAGGTGCCGAACTTCCGTTCCCATGCTTCACTTATCTCGTTGAGGTCCATCCCCTTGTCTCCGGCCGTTATGAATTTCTGAATTAGCCAGATGTATTTGTTCAGCAGTTCTGCCACCATGACGTACAGTTTTACAAAAGCGGTTGAGTCGGTAAAATTAAGGATAATATTCAGAACGGACGGGCATCGGACCGATATTTTTCCTGCATAGCGGGGTGACGGCGGCATGGCTGCCCGCCGTGATACCGGGCTGGACCGGGGCGGCGCCGGGAGATATGCCCGCCGGAATGGTGCCTGGGCGGGGGACTTTCAGGGTATAGTCAGAAAAAATAGTCTTTTTTGAAATATATTTGTCCGTAGGCAGAATGAAAAATAAAGTATATTTGTAACACTAAACCACAATAATGATGAAAAGAAAAGTATTTTATGTCTTGCCGGCACTGGCCGCTGCCACGTCCTGCGGTGTACAGGGCGGTACGGAAAGGCCGAACATCCTGCTTATCGTGGCGGATGATCTCGGGATGGGAGATCTCGGTGCATACGGGGCTACGGCCTTGAGCACGCCGCATATTGATTCACTTTTTTCGTCCGGAATACGGTTCGACAATGCCTATGCCACCTCGGCCACGTCCACGCCGAGCCGGTATGCGATGTTCACGGGAATGTACCCGTGGAGGAATTCGGAGGCGAAGATATTGCCCGGCGACGCCCCTCTCATTATAGATGTGGACCAGCCGACTATGCCTAAGATGCTCCAGGATGCAGGTTACCAGACTGCCGCCATAGGCAAATGGCATCTCGGGATGGGGAACGGCAACGTGGACTGGAACAAGGAGATTTCCCCGAGTGCCAATACCGTAGGCTTCGATTATACCTGCCTGATAGCGGCTACCAATGACCGTGTGCCTACCGTATATGTCAGGAACGGACTCGTGGTGGGCCTCGATCCCGAGGACCCGATATATGTGGACTACAACAAGAACTTCGAAGGCGAGCCGACAGCCCTGACGAACCCGGAAATGCTGAAGATGCGCTGGGACCACGGGCATAACAACTCCATTGTGAACGGTATTCCGAGAATCGGGTTCATGAAGGGTGGAGAAAAGGCCAGGTGGGTCGACGAAGATATGGCTGACTATTTCGTGTCGGAGGTGAAGAACTATGTGGACAACCTCGAGCCCGGGAAGCCGTTTTTCCTGTATTACGGACTGCATGAACCTCATGTCCCGAGGGCTCCGCACCAGCGTTTCGTCGGGGCTACCGGACTCGGGCCGAGGGGTGACGCTATTGTCGAGGCGGACTGGTGTGTCGGAGAGGTGCTCGCGTATCTTGATAGCAAGGGCTATCTCGACAACACCATCGTGATATTCACGAGCGACAACGGACCTGTGATAAATGACGGCTACTGCGACAATGCGGTGGAACTGCTCGGCAGCCACGATCCGCGCTGCGGTACAAGGGGAGGAAAGTACAGCCTGTTTGACGGCGGTACCCATATCCCTATGGCCGTTGCATGGAAAGGTAAGGTGAAACCTGGTGTTTCCGACGACATTGTCACGCAGCTGGACTTCTTTGCCAGCATAGGGAAGCTTGTCGGCGGCACTGTCCCGGAGGGGCTTGACAGCGAGGAGCATCTCGATGCGTTCCTCGGGAAGCCGGGAGACTCCAGGGACGGCATTGTCCATGAGGCCCAGGGCAAGCTGGCATACAGGAGCGGGAATTATTCGCTCATACCTCCTTATGGCGGACCTGCAAGGAATATTACCGGGAACGAGCTCGGGAACCTCAAGGAGTGGAGCCTGTTCGACCTGACAAGGGACAGGGGAGAGGTGCGCAGCATCGCTTCGGAGAACAAGGCCCTGACGGACTCCCTCAAGGCCTGCTTCCTGGACATTGTGGGTGACTATTACAATCCCAAGGTAAAGGAGGAGGAACTGAAATGAAGATAACTGTCCGGACATCCTTGTCCCTGCCGTCCCTATGCGCCGCTGCCTTTGTAATGTCTTCGTGCGGCGGCGACGCCGGCACAAGCGTCCCTCCTAACGTGGTCTTCATATTGGCGGATGACCTCGGGTACGGTGATTTGAGCTGCCTGGGCCAGACCAGGTTCCATACCCCGAATATAGACAGCCTGGCTGCCAGGGGGATGATTTTCACCCAGCATTATGCCGGGACGGCCGTGAGTGCCCCGTCCCGGTCCTGCCTCGTGACCGGCCAGCATACGGGACATACACCTATAAGGGGAAACAAGGAGTATCCTGTCGAGGGCCAGTATCCGATTCCGGGGGATACATATAATATATTCAGGATGTTCGCCAGCCGCGGCTACAGTACCGGCGTGTTCGGGAAATGGGGGCTCGGCGCCCCTGGTACGGAAGGCGCTCCGGAAGCCCAGGGTGTCGACGAGTTTTTCGGGTACAACTGCCAGAGACTGGCCCATAACTATTATCCGGGACACCTGTGGCACAATTCCACGAAAATAGTCCTTGAAGGGAACAGCGGGCACGGTGAGGGCGACTATGCCCCTTACCTCATACATGAGAAGGCCCTGGAGTTCATAAGGGGGCACCGGGACAAGCCGTTCTTCCTTTGGTATACGACCACCATCCCTCATGCCGAACTGAAGCTGCCGGAGGCGGAGATGGCGGCCCTGGAGGGCAGTCCTTCCATGCAGCCGGAGAAGTCGTACAAGGGCTGCGACGACGGTCCTGAATACAAGGTCGGCGGCTATGGCTCGCAGCAGAATGCCCATGCGGCCTTTGCATCCATGGTGACCCTGCTGGACAGGCAGGTCGGCGAGATATGCAGCCTCATTGACAGTCTGGGTCTCTCCGGCAATACGATGATTGTCTTCACTTCCGATAACGGCCCGCATCTGGAAGGCGGTGCTGATCCGGACTTCTTTGACAGCAACGGACCGTTCCGCGGCTACAAGAGGGACCTTTATGAAGGCGGCATCCGTGTCCCGTTCATAGTGAAGTGGCCGGGCAAGGTGCAGGCTGGAAGCAGTTGCTCACATGTCTCCGCTTTCTGGGATTTCCTGCCGACGGCGGCCGAGATAACCGGGGCTGAAATCCCGCAGGACGTGAAAATCGACGGCATATCCTACCTTCCTTCGCTTGTCGGTTCCGGCAAGCAGGAGGAGCACGGGTACATGTATTGGGAGTTCCATGAGTCCGGAGGCCGGCAGGCCCTGCGGAAGGACGACTGGAAGGCCGTGCGCTATAATGTTTCCGGCGGAGGCCCTCTCCAGCTGTACGACCTTTCGTCCGATATCGGGGAGACCCATGATGTCGCCTCCGGGCATCCTGACCTTGTGCAGGAGCTGGATTCCCTCATGTCCGCCGCCCGCACGCCTTCCGCCCTGTTCAATTTTTCTGACTGAAGGGAGAAGGATATGGTTTCAGGGGGCTAGACGGGTCCAGGTTAAACTGAAGTTTTTCCATATCCTCACCTCGGCAATTTGTGCAAGCACAATTGCTCTCTGTTCGTCAATGGTTTCGAAGAAAGACGTTTGAGGGTGACCCAAAATCCTTAACAAGTCCCGTAGGGACCGCACCGGGTAGGTGCGAGATCCCCCTAATAGGGGGTGCAGGGGGTTGAGATAAGGTTTGTCTTTCGAAGAAAGACGTTTGAGGGTGACCCAAAATTCCTTTTGTGTCACCCTCTCTCTTGTTCAGTATACTGCGCCCCGTGGCTGAAGAAGCCGCTGCCGGATATACCGACAAATTATTCATTGAAATACTTCAATGCCTGCTCCAGGCGCACCATGAGGACTATGGGATATTTTTACCCTTATTATGAATGAAAAATATCCCCGGGACGGTAATGATAATGTGTACCTTTGAAGACAACCACAAAAGGGGCTATAAATTAATCAATAACCGTTTTATGAGAACAAACAAAACCTATTTGCTTTTCTTGTCATTGTTCTTCTCGTTATTCTTTTCCAGTCAGGCGTCCGCTCAGGATATCACCATAAAGGGTGTGGTGTGGGATGATGCAATGGATGAGCCTATGGCCGGGGTGAATGTGAGTGAGGACGGTACTACCAACGGAGTCATTACGGATCTCGACGGGCGTTTTTCAATCAACGTCTCGAAAGGCGCGACTCTGCTCTTTTCTTTTATCGGCTATAAGGATGAAAGTGTTACAGTGAGTTCTGCAGAGGATGATCTGCGGATTGTAATGCGTGCCGACTCCGAACTCCTGGAAGAGATAGTCGTCGTCGGATACGGTCAGCAGAAGAAAGCGTCGAGTGTAGGTTCCATAACCCAGGCCAAGGGAGAGGACCTGCTGATGGCGGGCAGCGTGAACATGGTGTCTGAAGCCCTCCAGGGCCAGATGCCGGGTGTTGTCGCCATCAATAAGTCATCCAAACCGGGTGATGATGCTGCAGATATCTTTATCCGTGGCAAGGCCACGTGGGGAAATGCTTCCCCTCTGGTCCTTGTGGATGGAGTTGAAAGGGACTTCAACGATGTGGATATCAATGAGATTGAAAGTATATCCGTGTTGAAGGACGCCTCGGCGACAGCCGTATATGGTGTGAAAGGTGCCAACGGCGTTATCCTCCTGACAACCAAAAGGGGAGGCGACCAGGAGCCGAAGGTGAACTTTTCAGCGAATTTTGGCTTCAAGCAGCCAACGGTCGACTATGAGTGGGCTGACTACATCACGAGCATGAAGATGTACAATGAGGCTGCAGCCAACGACAACAACTGGTCGAGCATCATTCCTGAATCGACCATTTCTGCATGGGAGCATGCCTATGCAACAGGTAATTACGGCCCGTACAACGATTATTTCCCTGAAGTGGACTGGTGGGATGAGATGATCAAGGACTTCGGTTTCCAGCAGAACTACAACCTCAATGTCAGGGGCGGTACCGAGAGGATGTCCTATTTTGCGTCGATAGGTTACCTGAGGGACGGGGACATCTACAATATAGAGAAACAGGACGAATTCGACCCGCGCTTCTATTACCAGCGTTACAACTGGAGGTCGAACCTGGACTTCAATATCACGAATACCACGAAGCTCTCCGTGAACATCGCCGGAAAGATGGGATACCGGAACCAGCCTGGTTTCCGCGATGCCGACGGCGGTGACTCATATATTTTCGAGCCGCTTATCCGGGCTCCGTCGAACTCTTTCCCTATCCAGTATTCTGACGGTTCGTGGGGTGCAGGTTTCCAGGGAGAGGACAATATCTACTTCTCTATGAACAAGCAGGGCCAGAGGCAGTACAAGACGTTCCAAGGTTTCTATGATGTCATCCTGACACAGGACCTGAGCATGATTACTGAAGGACTTTCCATCAAAGGTACGGTTTCATATACGACCTCATCGAGAAGGGAGTCCAATGTGTTCAAGGCCATGATATATGATGTTGCCGCATCGGATGCTTCCAAGAACAGCGGTGTGCGTTATTACAGGGAATATGACTATTCCAATCCGATAATCAATCCGGACGGAACGATAGACTATCCGATGATACTTGAGACCCGCTTCCCTGACGACCAGATCGAGGAAAACAGGCCGACCGGGTCTGAATATGATCTTTTCAAGAGCTATTCACGCAAACTGTATTACGAGATAGCCCTCAATTATGCCCGCGAATTCAAGGGCGGTCACAATGTTACGGGACTTGCGGTTTTCAACCGTACGGTTTCCGATTCAGCCGGATCGAGTGTGTCCATCGAGTTTCCTGAATATCAGGAAGACTGGGTAGGCCGAGTGACCTACAACTGGAAGGAACGCTATCTGATGGAGGTCAACGCGGCATATACCGGCTCGGAGAAATTTGCGCCAGGCAAGCGGTTCGGATTCTTCCCGTCCTTCTCTGTCGGCTGGAGGCTTACCGAGGAGCCGTTCATGAAGAAGATAAAGAAGAAATGGTTGAATAATTTGAAAATAAGATACTCCTACGGAGAAGTCGGCAGCGACAGGGGAGCTCTTCGTTTCAATTATATCCAGCTTTTCGATTCCAGCGGAAATGCCTCTTTCGGTCTTGATCAAAGCATAAATTACGGCCCTAAATATACGGAAGGAGCGTTGGCTTATCCTGATGCAACCTGGGAGACGGCAATCAAGCAGAATCTCGGTATAGAGATGACTCTCTTCCACAATCTCAGGATTACCCTCGATCTCTTCGACGAGAAAAGGGATGGAATACTCATGTCCAGAAAAACCACGGCTCCATGGATGGGTGCGGACCTTCCTTCCGTCAATATCGGAAAGACAAAGAACCACGGTCTTGACCTGGAGGCTGAATGGAACGGCAAGATCGGGAAGGATTTCCGGTATTTCGCAAAGTTCACATTCTCGACGAGCGAGAACCGCATTGTCTTCAGGGATGACCCGAACAAGCTGGACGACTATCTGAAGGATGCCGGAAAGCCGATAGGATACTCCTCGAAATATCTTGCGACAGGGAACTTCACCTCGATAGACGATATTTTCAACTATACGCAGACTGCCATTTCCGCGACAAACCAGAACAGGCTTGTGCCGGGAGACCTGGTATATATCGACTACAATGCAGACGGTGTCATAGATGACAAGGATGTAGTGCCGGTGAAGAACCTGAACTATCCTCTCACTACATACGGACTGACCCTGGGCTTCAGCTGGAAGGGGCTTTCACTCAATGCCCTGTTCTATGCTGCAACCGGTGTCTACAAGGCTGACATCAACACTTTCCTGTTCGATTTCCCGAGGGGGAATATAAAGGCCCAGCCGAGCACCCTTGACAGGTGGACTGCGGAGGATGCCGACGTTACGGAAGTGGTGAGGCCGGCAGTGCATCTGGACAATACCTATAATGAGAAAGCGAGCACGTACAATTATTCAGACTATTCGTACTTGAGGCTCAAGAATCTGGAACTGAGCTACCAGCTTCCTAAAAGATGGACGAAAGCCATGAGGATGTCCGGCTGCCAGGTCTATGTGAACGGGAACAACCTTTTCACTATTTCCGGAGTAGATTCGAGACGTGACCCGGAGAACGGGAGTGCGGATGTATATCCTATCGTGAAGAGATATAATATCGGTGTCAGACTTTCATTTTAAATCATGAAGAACATGAAAATACATAAATTGTTTTTTGCGGTCGGGTTCCTTTCCATACTGCTTTTCACATCCTGCGAGGACTTCCTTGACAAGTCCCCGGACCAGGGCCTGAATGAGGAGGATGTGTACAAGGACTACAATTCCATACGTGGATTCATGGATGAGGCCTACAGCTACCTTGAGAATTTCCATTCATTCGATAAATACAGGAACGGAAGGTCTCATATAGGGGCTATTTCAGACGAGCTGGCCTCGCTTTACAATTCTACTCCTACAAAGCCGATAAACTCCGGCAACTGGCTGTCCCAGGACATAACGGATTTCGAAATAGGCAATGACGAGCCTTCTCCGAACGGGGGTAATTACGGCGGTACGTCTATATGGATGTCATATAAGGGAATCCGTATTGTCAGCCGGGTCATCCAGGACATAGACAAGGTGCCGAACCTGTCCGATACCCAGAAAAACGAGATTCTCGGGCAGGCACATTTCCTCCGGGCATGGTTCTATTTCAACCTTATAAGGAGATACGGCGGCATGCCGATCTTCGACACCCTTTTCATGGGGGACGGTGACGAGGATCGCCCGCGCCAGACTTACCACGGCTCGCATGACTGGATGATGACAGATATCGAGGCCGCCATTTCCATGCTTCCGGACGTGTGGGATGCCTCGAATACCGGACGTGCAACCAGGATAGCAGCCATGGCGCTCAAGGAGATGGCACAGCTCTATGATGCAAGCCCTCTCATGCAGAATGACCTGAGCTCCATCCAGGTGATGGAGTATGACAAGAGCAGGGCGGCAGTCGCAGCCAAGTCTGCCTGGGACCTTATCAACTACATCAATACCAATCCGCAGCTCGGCTACGGGATGATGGACGGGGCGGACTACAAGCACATATTCTACTGGTCGGCTCCGCCGTATACGCAGAAGGAATACCTGTGGTACAACAGGTCACAGGGCACACCAGGTGCGACTTATAACAAGAATGAAGCATTTACACGGCAGATGCGCTGCCTCTGGATTCCAGGAAGATGGGCAGACGGTACCGGAAATGACGCGATGGCATACAACGCGCCTACCCAGAATATGGTGGACCTTTTTGAAAAGGAGGGCAGCGACGGGCTTTATTATCCTATAGATGACCCGAATGCAGGATACAACCCGCAGGACCCTTATGCTGACAGGGACCCGAGGCTCCATGTCAACATTATCCTGCCAGGAGAGAAGTGGGGAGTGGATGCAAGCGGCAAGACCCTGTACTATGAATCATACATAGGGGGGCTTGACTACGACCAGGTCCTGTCGGCATCTTCCACGGATGACCGGTCCATGACAGGGTATGCCTGCAAGAAATTCATGTGGGAAGGAGCCGATGCATTCACCAAGAATTTCGGTCAGTACAGGGTCATAACCGTATTCATAAGGATGGCCCAGGTTTACCTTGACTTTGCGGAAGCGTCTTTTGAGGCGACAGGTTCTGCTACGGCAAGGGTAGACGGATGCGAAATGTCTGCCCTGGAGGCGATAAACGTAGTCAGGGAGCGTGCAGGAATAGGCGAGATGCCGTCTTCCATATATTCGGACCCACAGAAATTCAGGGAAGCATACAGACGGGAAAGAGGTGTCGAGCTGATGTTTGAAAACAACCGCTGGTGGGACCTGAGGCGGTGGATGATTGCGCATAAGGTTTTTGACGACCCTTACCCGATAAAGGGAATCAGGGCGACACCTGTAAATCCGGACCACACTTCAGTGGCAGACAAGAGCACCCTCGAATTCACTTACGAGGTAGTGGACCTCATTCCGGAGCAGAGGGTATTCGAGATGCGGAACTACTGGTATCCGTTCTCCATGAATGATGTCGCATCGTTGAACAACCTGGTACAGAATCCGGGATGGTAAAAACTCAAAAATCGCAAAAGATGAAAAACAAGACTTTATATACGAGGTTATTGGTGATACTCCTCTTTATAGGGGCCGTGTCGCCGATGTACAGTCAGCCTATTGAAAATTCTCAATCCGGCATAACCCGGCCAGACGGAGGGTCTGACACGGACATGAACACAGTCAGTTCCGTATCTTCCATAGACGGCCGTTCGCTTGAGTCTTATCCGGACCTTATGCTGTCGAACATGCTTCAGGGAAGGCTTCCAGGTGTTGTGGTGCAGTCTTCAGTGAACGGTCTCGGCAACAATGCATCCACTTTTGTCATCAGGGGGCAGCACAGGAATAGTGACAATTCCCCTATAGTGATTATAGACGGCCTTGAAAGGGGGATGGACGATATCCTTCCGGAGGAAGTGGAAAAGATAGAGGTGATGAAGGATGCCACGGCCAAGATACTGTACGGGTCCAGGGCTGCCAATGGCGTAATTGTAATAACTACCAGAAGAGGGGTTGCCGGCCAGAGGGTTGTAAGGGCTGCCGTGGAAAGCGGTGTCTATCTTACCGGGAGGCTTCCTGAATATCTGGATTCGTATAACTACGCGACCCTGTACAATGAGGCAAGGGCAAATGACGGGCTTGCCCCGAAATATACCCAGGAGCAGCTGTCAGGCTACAAGAATTCTCTCGGGCCTAATGACCTCTTCTTCCCGGATGTAGATTACTACGACCTTTTCCTCAACAGCGCCAGCCTCTACAGAAAGGCTACGGTCGATATGGTGGGCGGCAGTGACCGTGTCAGGTATTCCCTTGTAGCCGGTTATATCGGGGGCAGCGGTTTCGAGGCCCTCGGGCAGAAACCGGACCTGAACAGGCTGAACATCAGGGGAAATCTTGATGTCAAGGTAACCGATTACCTGAGTGTGACTGCCGATGTTGCCGCAAGGCTCGAGATACGCAAGCTCGGTACGCAGAATAACCAGGCCGTGATGCAGGGCCTGTCGACTCTCCGTCCGAATGAATATCCGCTGATGATTTCCCCGGATGTCCTGGGTGTGGCCCCGAACGAGGACGGCACTCCGTTCTTCGGTACAAGTGTCAGGCAGAAGACGAACCTTTACGCCGATGTGGTGTACGGAGGATTCGCACAGGAGCGCTATGTCACCAGCCAGACCAACCTCGGGCTGAAGCTGGACCTGAACCGCTATGTCAAGGGCCTGACTGCCAATGCCATGGTCATGTTCGACAACTACAACTCATTTAACCAGGCCCAGACAAACGTCTATCCGACGTACGCCCTTGTCAGCACAAATTATGACAATCCTGTCTTCAGGCAGATGCAGAATATCAGCCTGCAGTCAGACCAGAAGCGTACCGGTGCCTCTACGAAGCAGACCTTGGGGTACAAGGGCAATGTGTCATACGAGAACACTTTCGGGAAGAATGCCGTGGCTGCCCATCTTGCATACAGCTGGTACAAGGACGAGGTGGCCGGAGACAATCAGGATATAAAGAACAACAATACTTCCCTGAGGCTCAAATATGGTTATGACAACAGGTATTTTGTGGAAGGGACTGTCGCCCTCATGGGAAGCAACAGGTTTTCCGGGTCGGGCAGGTATTTCCTCTCGGAAGCTGCCGGCGTCTCCTGGGTCATCTCCAACGAAGATTTCCTGAAAGGCAGCCGTAATGTGAATTTCCTGAAGCTGAAAGCTACATTCGGCCGTCTCGGGTATGACGGGGCTACAGATTTCATGCTCTACAGGACCATGTGGAAAGACGGCACATCCATAAAGCTCGGTGAACGCAATACCACGAACGAGCACAATCACACGACGGACCTCGTCCGCATAGGGGATCCTGACCTGAAGTGGGAGACTTCGACTGAAATTACCGCCGGCATCGAGGGCCTCTTCCTTGAGAACAGGCTCGGTATACAGGCAGAATATTTCAATGAACTGAGGGACAATATCATAAACAGGGGAGGAACGCTGTTCTCAAGTATTGTCGGGGAGTTTTACCCTTACCAGAACCTCGGGACCGTGAGGAACCAGGGTGTGGACCTGAATATATGGTGGGCAGACAGTGTGGGGGACTTCTCATACAGGATAGGCCTGAATGCTGTCTGGTCAAGGAACAAGCTTCTTGAATGGAATGAGATACGGTATCCGGAGGAGTACCGCAGGAATGTCGGGAAGCCGACGGACGCGATGTTCGGATATGAGTCTCTCGGACTTTTCGGCAAGGACATAGCCCTGGAGGGGAGCAATCCCCAGTATCTCGGGGCATACCAGGAAGGGGATATAGCATACGCTGACCTGAATGATGACGGCCTGGTGGATGAAAGGGACCAGAGAATGGTAGGAAATTCATTCCCGAGGATATCTTCGGGCCTGGATATCACCCTGTCTTACAGGGGCTGGCAGCTGTATCTGCAGGGTACGGCACAGATCGGCATGGATTCATGGATGAACAATAAATATTACTGGGTGAAAGGCGAGGACAAGTATTCCGAGGTAGTGCTTGACCGCTGGCATCAGGTCAACAATCCGGACGGTACATATCCGAGGCTGACCACGACAGAAGGGGCGAACAATTTCGTCAACTCCACATTCTGGCTTGAGAACGGTTCATTCTTCCGGCTGAAAGATGTGGAACTGAGCTATACCTTTACCTTTATCAAAGGCTGGTGCAGGAAGTTGAGGATTTTTGCCAGGGGTACGAACCTCCTCGTCCTCGGTGCAGAGAAGAATCTCGACCCGGAACTTATGAATGCAGGCATCAACAATTATCCTGTTTATTCGGCTATTACAGGTGGACTTTCAGTCACTTTCTAATAAATCAAGATATGGAAAACAAATACGTGAAAATTTTATCGGCGGCAGTGGTTTCGGTATCCCTTGTGTCATGCGAAAGCATGTGGAAGGAGAAACCGACTAACGACTGGGATCAGAAATATATATGGAATGTGGCGGAAATGGCCCAGGGAGTACTCTACAATGCGTATGAGGCCATGCCGGCGATGCCGGACACCTACGGCTCCAATTTCCTCGATGTTGCCACGGACAACGCCCTGACAAGCAATTATACCTCGTCCGCGTATAATCTCGCCATGGGGAAGCTGTCGGCGACGAACAATCCTATAGCGGACTGGTCCGACTGCTATACGGCCTTGCAGTATGTGAATCTCTTCCTTGAAAACGGGCTTACGGAGAACACCCTTTACGACAGGGTAGATCCCGCACAGGATGCCGCCTATAAAAAGAGGCTTTACGGGGAGGCCCACTTCCTTCGGGCATACTGGGGATTCCGTCTCCTGCAGCAGTACGGGGGAAAGGTCCAGGACGGCACTGTCCTCGGATATCCAAAGTATATCCATTTCGTTACGGATGAGCAGGCAGCTGACCTTGAGTCTGTCGATAGGTCCACATACGAGGATTGTGTAAAGCAGATAATGGATGACTGCGACGAGGCTATGGCGAACCTTCCGTCTTCCTATTCAGGGGCCGATCCGGTATCCGGGGATGTCAACATAGGAAGGGCGACGGCTCTCGTGGCCGCTGCGCTGAAAAGCCGGGTGGCCCTGTATGCTGCAAGCCCGGCCTACCGTCCGGATGCCGTAGTGAAGATAAACGGGATGGGTGACTTCTCTGTGGTCGACGAAGCCGCATATATTGCAAAGTGGGAGGAGGCTGCCCTCATCGCGGACCAGACCATAAAGATGAGCGGTTTCGGGACTGAGTTCTATGCACTCCAGGCTACCGATATCGCTGACGTGGGCAACACGACCCCGTCGGAATTCCTGATGAGGGCATACTATAACAGCAGGGCTCTCGAGAACCGCCATTTCCCTCCGTATTATCTGGGGACGGCCAATACCGTACCTTCCCAGAACCTTGTCGATGCCTTCCCTATGAAGAACGGCTACCCGATTGATGATCCGCAATCCGGCTACGATGAGGACAATCCATACGCCAACAGGGACAACAGGTTTTATCTCAACGTATATTACCACGGTGCCAAGTTCGGGAACAACGGGGAGCCGATCAACGTGGTCTATGGCGGAAAGGATTCTCCATCGTTTGACCAGTACGGCTCAAGGAGCGGTTATTACCTGGCCAAATTCCTTTCCAAGAGCGAGTCCATGCTTGATCCTCTGGCTTCAGCCAATGTCCAGCATTATTATCCTATTTTCCGCAAGGCCGAGGTTTTCCTGAATTATGCAGAGGCTGCGAACGAGGCTTGGGGCCCTACCGGTAATCCGCAGGGATGCCAGTACTCCGCATACGACATAATAAAAATCATCAGGGAGAAATCCGGAGGCATCACGGATACCGGCTATCTCGATGAGGCTGCAGCCCAGGGGAAGGATGCCTTCAGGAAGGTGATCCAGAATGAGCGCCGTATAGAGCTTGCCTTCGAGAACCATCGTTATTTCGATATGAGGAGATGGCTGCTCGACCTTACAGAACCGGTCTACGGTGTCTCGGTGACGGATGAAGACGGCCAGTTCAGGTACGATACCCACGTGAAGCTCGAGGACCGGAAATTCGATGACATAAAATTCTATTATGCCCCGCTTCCGTACGAGGAGTGCGTGAAATGCCCGAACCTTGTGAACAATCTGGGTTGGGAGTGATTGGATTATTGTAAATTAATTTATTGTATATGAAGAATATTCTCAAGATATCATTGTTTGCCGCGGCTTTGTTCTCCATGGTGTCATGCTATGAGGACTATATAAAAGATTACGACTACTCTGCCACATATTTCGCGTCGCAGCGGCCGCTCCGGACAGTTATAGCTGACAGGGGCATGACCATAGAGGTAGGTGCCGCGATAGGCGGAAAGAGGGAGGTCGAT
This sequence comes from Candidatus Cryptobacteroides merdigallinarum, assembly GCA_017694655.1. GTDB lineage: Bacteria > Bacteroidota > Bacteroidia > Bacteroidales > UBA932 > Cryptobacteroides > Cryptobacteroides merdigallinarum. The sequence continues at coordinate 31,285 of JADIMQ010000052.1, read as the reverse complement.
GTGAACGACTGGGTACGGTTCGAGGTGGACCCGGCCTTGCTCGAGGGAACTTCCCTTACACTGCTCCCGGAGAACTGCTATTCATTCTCGGAGCCGGGGATGATGCGGATATCGAAGAGCAATCTTCCGATTGCCGACGTGACTGTAAGCTTCACGGATGCCTTTTACGAGCTGCCGGAGGCTACGGGGACATATTATGCCCTGCCTCTCAAGCTTGTAGACTCGTCTCTCGATTCCATACTCACGACAAAAAACACGTCCATAGTTGCTATCAAGTATATCAGTACATATCACGGTACCTATTATGTACAGGGGGCACTCAAGACATTGGACGCTTCCGGAAATGTTACAGAAACCGTTTCATACAACGATTCCGACCTTTCCCAGAATATAACGAGGTCTGTGGTCACCGTCTCGAGGGACGTGGTCTACAGGCAGGGGCTGGCAAACCTTCCGACGGACGATGCCGCTGACAAGGTCCAGATGCAGATGAATCCTGCAGACAAGACAGTCACGGTTACATCGGCGGACGGTGGTATAGCGATTACCGACGGCAGCGGTACATTCGACGATTCCGGGGAGCGTCTTGTCATAAACCTTTCGTACAGGTTTACAAAGGACGGGGTGAATTACCAGGTGGACGAGACCTTGACTCGCAGGCAGGACCCGCTTTCTGACCTGAGGTATGAAGAGTGGTAGGAACCTGGCTTAAAAGCTGCAGGCCGGGCGTAGAGGCAGAATTCATTCTGGCCCTGCCTGGGCGCAGCGTAATTGAAAACGAAGTATAAAATAACAAGGATATGTCTTTGAAGAAAAATATATTGGTGCCGGCATCCTTATTTGTCATGCTGGCCGGATGTACGGAAAAGGAGCTGGAAAGCCCTTCCGGAATTTATCCTGACTATCTGGCGACGGAGACCGGCGAGATCTCCATAAAGGCGCCGGAGGGGTCCGCTTTCGGGGCGACAGACAATCTTGCCGTGTTCTCATCCAGGGATGTGAGTACAAACATGATGTTCCCTTATTCGTCAGGCTCCTTTACCGGAGAAGGGGTTATTTCCGATACATACTGTATGCTTTATCCTTATCAGGCGGGAGCGACTGCAAGTCTCGACGGCAACCAGTTCATAATCTCGGCTGAAGTAGCGTCCGAGCAGTCCGGATACGGTGGTATATTTATTTCCGCAGGAGCCGAGATGGCCATGAACCAGGCCTGTGCCACGGCAAGGATTCCGTTTGTCAACTCCCGTGGAGATATAGATATCACCAAGGTGTCCATCACTCCTATGGGGAGTGAGGCCCTTTCCGGCACGACGCGTTTCATGGTGTCGCCGGGAGTGAAGCCAATGTCGATTGGTTCGTCCGGCTCTGCAGGGGCAGGTGTCTCGAAGCAGGTGGCCATGACGGTGCACGAGTCCGGGGACTATGTCGACCTGTTCGTGGCTCCGCAGGCCCTTTCTTCCGGGTACAAGGTCTCGGTGACCCAGGCGGACGGTGTCATTTCCGAGGTGGAATTCCGCGATCCTGTGTCGTTTAAGGCGGGGGACATGACTGAACTGCCGGTCTTCGAGTTTGCCATGCCGGAGTTCTATATCGAGTATACTGCACCTTCCGAAATCAAGGTGGACGGCTATCTTTCCGAGTATGCGGACGGGACAGGCAGGATTTATTTCTCGACTTCTGTCGTGCCGGCAAATCTTCTCCTTGAAAATGCATCGATAACTGGACTCAGAATACCTGCCAATATTACTGAAATAGGGAAGTATGCATTCGATAATTGCACTGCCTTGGCTTCTCTTGAATTCGAAGACAATTCTACTCTGACTGCTATCCGCGATACTGCATTCAGAAATTGTGCAATGACGGTCGTGGATTTCCCGGCTTCGCTTGAAGTGCTTGGTAAGCACAGTTTCAACAACTGCACCAAACTTGTTACCGTGAATTTCCCTGCAGATTCAAGGTTGAGACGGGCGGAACAGGGTGCCTTGAACGGCTGTGCTGCATTGAAAGATGTCGTCATGCCTGCCTCACTTGAGTATATGGACAAGATTTTCAATACTAAGTTCACCACTCCGCTGGTGGTCCATTTCCTTGGCACTAAACCGCCTGAACTGGCGTCCAATGCTAACAATACATTTAATGTCAATTCCCTGGATACGATATATGTTCCGGCCGGATGTGCCGAAGAATATAAGACGGCCTGGGGTGCGAGATATCAGAATGCAAATCAATTCGCTAAAGTTTCAGCGGCGATCAAGGAAGAACCATAGTCATGAAGATTATGGAAAAAATTATTGGATTTATCAGAATATTTGTCCTCGGTGCAGGTGCTTTTTTCATCTCTTTGTTCTGCTCCTGCACCAGGGCAGATGCTACAGGTGGCGACAGCCTTACTTTCTACAGTTTTGATCTGAATACTTCGTCCGGAATTGTCACCGGAATAATTGATGACGGAGCCTCCACAGTAACATTCCCGGGTATATCCGACCCTTCGACGATAACCGGAGCGGTATATGACTGCGGAGAAGGCGTGTCTGTTTATCCGGATCCTGCGAGTCTTGTCGGCAAGTGGGCGGAAAAGCAGCAGTTTGTATTGCGTCGGGGAGACAGTCAAAGGGTCTTTTCTGCCATTCTTTCTGATTATGAGGAGCAGGTGGAGATTCCTGATGCTGTCATATATCCGTCCGAATTGTCGGGACGTGTCACCAAGTATTTCTTCTTTGATCTGAAAGGCGGTGCGAATGCGCTTGCCGACGAACAGAAGGCTGCCTTGCTTTTCGGGACGGACGGAATGAACGGGGTCAGGATCCCGATTTACGGAGATGCAAAGAACGGAGGACATACCGCCTCCGGTGTCGTCGGGGAAGGTGTTTACGACAAGGTGCTTGCTTCCGTGGCCAATGCCAGAAAACACGCGAAAGGCGATTTGCTTGTCTTTGCAAGCAAGAAGCTTGACGGCAAGGATTCTTTCCCGGACTGGGTCATGGAATCCGGTAAAGGCATCAATCCGGAGAAATATGCAGAAATGCTGATGGACTACCTGAGGTACATGAAATCCCAGGGGGTAGAGGTGGATGTCCTCGGGATTGACAATGAGACCAATTTCAACGAAGGTAACATAACTCCGGAAAAGTTTGCTGCGGTGGTTGACATTGTCCGGGAAAAGACAGCTGCAGAAGGCCTGAAGGTGCCTCTGATGATAGGTCCAGAACGATACTGCCCAGAGCGGGATTTCAGTAAAAGCTGGATCAATACCCTTTTCACTTCGGGATACGGGGACAGGATGGATATATACGGTACCCATTATTATCCGAAACATCACACGCCGAATTATTTCAATGCTCTGAAAAAGGAATTTGAATGTGCCCAGACGGGAAGGTCAATGGAATTCTGGGCGACAGAGCCGCATTGGGACAATGATGATGCAGCGAAGGCGGATATGCTTTATCATGCCGAACAGGCTCTATGCGCGATGTTCGACCAGACGGATCTCGGTCTGGACGGTTTCATGTGGTGGGCTTATCCTGCCGATGCGACTCTCCGCGGACAGTTGATGCGGGCATATTCTCTCGCGTTGTTCGGTTCCCAGCCTGTGCGCATGACAGACCATGACGGAGAGGACACGATGACCCGGGGACTGCTCCAGACAAGGGCGTACGTCAGGGGAGACGAGATAAACGTATTTATCATAAACATGTGTGCCGCAGGTGACAAGTCGGGGGCGAAGGCATACGATGATTATCTCTTCGAGGTGTCCGGAGCGGAGATTTCGGGAAACATCAATGTCCTGCAATGGTCCGACGAAACTCCTGATTCCGGCTCGTCTTCCACCATAAAGCCAGAACAGCCGGACCGTTTCAGGATGGATATTCCTTCGAGGACTATAGCTATGCTGACGTTTCATTTCTTGGACAGATGATTTATGCATACCTTGACAACGGGATGCTGCGCCAGAATGTCCCGTATGATAAATGGGCTGTCTTCTTCGATAAGGACAAGCACAGTACATACGGGAGCACGGATGATCTCACGTTAAATTAATTTGCCGCTGACTTCCGGGATAATTTGCTATATTGAACTTTCAAAAAATTGGTCATATGAAAAATCTTGCCTTCATCGCGGCAGTATGTGCCGTATGCCTTGATGCTGTTGAATGTGTCGCCGCAGAAAAGTCATCAAATTCAGAAAAGACAATAGGTTATGCTGTTAAGCAAAACTATACTGCCCTGGATATTTCAGGCTGTATCGAGGCTTCTTTTTCGGAGACGTCCGATTCTGTCTATGTTATTGCAGACAAGTCTGTTGTCGGATATGTGAAGGTTGAGAGAAAAGGTCCGGGCCTTTTCCTGTCCTTCAAAGGACCGGAAAAGTTCCGGTGTGGAGACTATGGCAAGGTCACTGTCGTGCTTCCGTATAATCCGGAAGTTGACAGGATATATCTATCTGGTTCAAGTTCGTTCGTGTCAAAAACGGTTATTAAGTCAGGAACAGTCTATGTGGAAACTTCAGGGGCTTCTGATTTCAGATCCAGTATATGCGCGGACAAGGTCTGCCTTGAAGCTTCCGGCGCTTCACGCATTTCAGGAAAGATTGCAGCATCCTTTTTGGATGTTGAGCTTACCGGAGCTTCCGGTGCAGAGCTGTGCGGCAAGGCAGACGTGTGTGTCCTGTCAATTTCAGGAGCCTCATCCCTTAATGGTGCCGATGGCTCTTTGATCGAGACAGATACCGCAGTATGTGATCTTTCAGGTACCGGCAGAGCGAGTTTAATATGCAACAGGTCAATTTCCGGAAAGGTCTCCGGGGCTTCTTCTCTCCGTTACATAGGTGATGCGGAGGAAGAGCTGCGGGAGAGAGGAGTAGCATCCGTCAGAAGAAACAAGAGTATGTAGGCAAGGAAAGGCCAGCTTCGCGGTCCGGAAAGGCAGGGGTCCAGGTGAAATGATAAATGGGAGCATTGCTCTTCTTCAATTATTTGCCATTGCTGCCATATGTGCAGCGATGGCTCTTTCCTGTACCGGTCCATCAGAGAATGATAAGTATTATTATATGGCGTTGGGGTCCTGCCCCTTCACTCAAATATGATTTCCCCGTCCCGGATGTCCATCCTGCTGATGAAAACGATGCGGTCGTTGCCGGTGGCTTCGGTCCGGCCGTGGTAGACGCAGTACATCTGCCTTCCGTCATGCGAGACAGTGATGCTGCTGTGCCCGACTCCGGATACTGTCCCTCCGCGGTCCGTGTCCTTTTCAAGGACAGGGTTCCGGGGCGACTTGGTGTACGGGCCGAGCGGAGAGGCGGAAGTCGCGTACCCGACGGCATAGTTGGCTCCTCCGAAAAAGTTTGCGGAATACATCATGTAGTACAAGCCGTCCTTCTTTATGGTGAAGGACCCTTCTGTCCACCGTCTGTTGACCTCCCCGGAAGTTACGGAACGGCTTTCCCACTCGGCCTGGCGGTCATCCATGTCCACAGGAGGCCTAAGGAGCAGTACCGGCTCCCCGATGATCCCTGAAAAGTCCGGCTTCATCTCCACACCGTAGACCCAGCTTTCTTCAACCTTGTCGAACAGCCCCTTTTTCCTGGCCCACTCGGAAACCTCGCTCTCCACCGGGTGCTTGTAGCAGCATCTCGAGAAATACAGATAACACTTCCCGTCGTTGTCGAAAAATACGTTGGCATCGATGACCGGGTATCCCGGGTCGAATACCGGCCTGTCGGAAATGTCCCTGAACGGACCGGAAGGGGAGTCGGCCACGGCAACCCCTATCCTGAAATTCTCCAGTTCCCCGGAAGGGTTCTCTTTCCAGTCTGCACTGAAAAACATATAGTACCTGCCGTCACGTTCATATACTTCAGGAGCCCAGAAGTTGGCCTTGGTCCATGATTCCGGGGTATTGCCCCTGTAGACCTGGCCGAGAAATTCCCAGTCCTTGAGATTGTCCGAGACGTAGCATCCGAACCCGTCACGGACACCCCCTGTGCCATACATGTAGTATCTCCCGTCCGAAGCCGCGAGAATGAACGGGTCGCCGAACCTGATATCCAGGATTTCCGTCCCTTTCCAGACCTTCTCTCCGGAAGCCCGGATACCGTCTGCGTCCGGAGTCCCGGCATCCCCGTTCCGGCTGCCGGCATATTTCCGGTATGAGCTGTTGAACCATGCGATTGCATCCCTGGACATCTTCCTGGTTATTTCAGGATATTCCGGAGCCAGGTTTTCAGACTCGTACATGTCTTTCCCCATGTTGTAGAGCTCGGCTCCGGTCCCGTCATAGTTTATGAGAAGTTTCCAGTCCCCCTCCCTCATGCAGATGTTCGGGCTTCTTGTGTTCCATGCATTCCTTGCCGGAAGCGGCTTCCCTACGGCCTTCTTCCCGAATTCCCAGAAGAGGGGACCGCTTCTCCGGACGGTGCTGTCCCCGAGTACGGCCCGGCTCATGTCCTGCCCGTCCAGGCGGTATTCCCCGGACCATGCCTCGCATCCTGTCAGGCTGCAGACGGTAGGGAACAGGTCAATGCTGCACATTACCGTACTGTCATTGACATGGCCAGGCTTTATCTTTTCCGGCCAGCGTACAAGGAACGGCATCCTTATCCCACCCTCGTAGAGCGTGGCCTTCTGCCCTCTCAGCCCTGCCGTGCGGCTGTTCCTGTAGCTCGGGTTGGGGCCGTTGTCGCTTGTGAAGATAATGATTGTATTGTCATCTATCCCGAGACTGTCCAGACCGTCGAGAAGCCGTCCTATCTGTCTGTCAAGTTCCGACAGGACGGGGGTGAAATTAACCTGCCGGTCCCAGTATCTGTTGTTGTCCTCGCCTTTCAGATAGGCCTCTTCAGACGGTACGTACGGTGTATGCATGTCATCGGGCCACAGGTTTATGTAGCATGGCCTGTCCTTGTGCCTCGCGAGGAAGTCAAGAGTCTTGTCTACGAAATAAGCTGTCCTTTCCCAGCGCTTGATGCTGTCCCTGTCGCTCCATATCCAGTCGCCTGCTGTCAGGAGGGGGTCGGGATCCGGACTCTCCCAGGTCGAACTGTATTCATCGAAGCCGTATTCCGTTATCTGCGGTTCCCCCGTAACGTCCCGGCCTCCGCCCATGTGCCATTTCCCGAAATGCGCCGTACTGTAGCCTTCCTTTTTCAGGGCACGGGCCAGGGTAGGGGCGTCCGGTGCCAGGAAATCCTCCGACTCATTCTCGCGGTTGGCCTTCCTGGTGTTGAGGAAAGTGGTTATGCCCCATTGTGTCGGGTACATCCCCGTGGTGACGCCGACCCTCGAAGGGGAGCTTATCGGGCAGGCCGTGTAATACTGCCTGAAGACAATTCCTTCCCTGCCTATCCTGTCGATGTTGGGTGTCTGGGCAAAGTTGCCTCCGTACGTCCCTGTGTCGGAATATCCCATGTCATCTACATAGATGAGTATGACATTCGGCTTTTCCTGCTGTGCCGTGCTGCCGCTACATCCTCCGGATACAGCGATGACAGCGGCTGCCGATACCGGCAATGTGAAATAGATGTTCCTGTGTGTCATTTGAATTCAAGTTTGACGTCGTCAATTACAATTTCTCCTGGCAGGCTCCTGCCGAAATGGAAGACAAGCCGCCATTCACCTTTCCCCGGGATCCTTATGTCCGGGAAACTGGCCTGCCCTGCGCCTTTCCCCAGGATTACAGTCTCCGAGAAGACCTCCTTTGCCGGGCCGGAACCGTTCTCAATCCTGAATTCCAGGGTGTTGGCACAGGATGCACGGTATTTGAAGCCGCAGCTTGCGAGGACCGGGCCGTCAGTAGGGAAGGCCCACTCCAGGGAAGCGTCCTTGTCCACGCTGCCGGTGTCCTCTATCTTCACTGCCGCAGACTTTGTCCCGGAGACAGGGGCTCCCGTTTCAATCGAGAAGCTGACACCGGACCCTGGGGAGGACTTCCTGTCCCAGTCCCCGAAATTGTCCTGGAACCCGCCGTTTATCACCCGCCTGTAGGCTGCCTTCCTTTCGGTGAAAAGTCTCGTGTCTATAGGGTAGACATCAGCTCTCACTGCCCATCTGTCCCAGTCCCCGAGCATCTCCCTGACTTTTTCCGGCATCCTGTCCGAAAGGTCGTGCATCTCGGCCGGGTCGGCTTCCAGGTCGTACAATTCCGTCTTGCCGGTATCGAATACGTGGCCTTCCCCGGTCTTGAGGACAATCTTCCATCTGCCGTCCCTCACGGCAATGTTCCCCTCGTGCTCCCAGAACAGCTTCCCCCGGCTTGTCTTTTCCCCTGAAAATGCCGGCACAAGGCTGGTCCCTTCCATCGGGATAATCTCGTTCCCGTCGCGGGTCTCCGGATATACCGCGCCCGACACCTCGACACAGGTCGCCATGATGTCGGTGAAATGTCCGTATTCCCGTACTATGCTTCCCTGCAGGCTCTCGTCTATGCCGTCCGGCCATTTCACGATGAGGGGGGTCACAATCCCGCCTTCATGCGTGTAGTGCTTGTATTCCCTGAAAGGGGTATTGCTCAGGTTTGCCCAGTTTTTCCTGTAGCTTTCCCAGGTGTCGGCCTCCCCGTCGATGTCCTTGCTCCTGCCTGAACTGATGTATTCCGAGCATCCTCCGTTGTCGGACATGAACATGATGATGGTATTGTCCTCCTGCCCGGCCTCCCGTATGGCGGAAATGACCTTGCCTATGTTCCTGTCCATAGCGTCAACCTGCCCGGCATATATTGCCATGCGCATGGCGAATTCCTCCTTCTGTGCTTCCGTAAGGTCTTCCCATGCCGGGATGCCGGCGTCCCTGGGGCCTGGTTCCGTCCATTCCGGCAGCAGCCCGCTTTCCACCTGCCGCCTGAAGCGTTCTTCCCTGAGCCTGTCCCATCCTGCCATGTATGTGTCCCTGTATTTCATTATGTCTTCCGGAAGTGCATGGAGAGGCCAGTGCGGTGCGTTGAAGGCAAGGTAGAGGAACATCGGGGCCTTGCCGAAGTCGTGCCGTGAGATATATGTGGAGGCGGTGTCCCCGAAGGCGTCGGTAATGTAGAAGTCTTCTCCGGTCCTTTTCCTTGTGTCCCCCTCGATGATTTCGGTGCTGAAATAATTCGACGTCCCTCCAGGGATGCCGTAGAATTTCCCGAAGCCTCTCCGGCAGGGCCACCTTTCGGCAACGTCGCCGCTGTTCTGCCTGTCGCTGCTCAAGTGCCATTTCCCGACCATGTAGGTGCCGTATCCTGCGGACCCGAGTACTTCGGCAAGTGTCACGCAGCTGTTGTTCAGGTACCCCTGGTACTGGGGCCTCTGCATGTCGGCTGTAGTCATCCATCCCATCCCGGTCTGGTGCGGATATAGCCCCGTCATCAGGGCTGCCCTCGAAGGGCAGCTTCTGGCACAGTTGTAGAATTGTTGCCATCTGAGACCTTCGCTCGCCAGGCTGTCGATGTTAGGGGTATCTATTTCACCGCCATAGCAGCCTATGTCGGAATATCCCATGTCGTCCGCGAGGATGACGATTATGTTCGGCCTTCCTGTGTTTTCCTGTCTGCAGGAAGCAAGCAGCGGGAGCAGGGCCATTCCCAGCCCTGTCCCCGCGATGTGCCAGTTGTTCATTCAATTACAGTGTATGTGTGTTCTCCATAATGTTCATTCCCGAACATGTCCACAGCCCTTATCTCAACCCTGTGCTCCCCTGGCGGCAGGGTAGGGTCAAGGGCCCCTTTCCACAGATGTGTGCTGTACAGGGGAACGGAAGTCGGTCTCCTTCCCATGAACTTTTCGGTCGTCCTGTCCCATTCATATATCTTGTTGGCAAAGGTTGGGTCGACTTCGTTCTCCGTCCTTTTCATCTTTTTCCATTCTCCTCCGTCAATCCTGAATTCAACGGTATCGTCAGGAGCCCCGATGAAGAAATTGGCGTATATCGGGAAGCCTTTCTGTCCGCGGCCTACGACCTCCGGTCCATATACGCTCATCTGGAAATCCTCGTCCTTGCCGGCTACCTTGTAGCGGAAAGAGTAATTGTTCCCGTCCACGTCCACAATCGCATACCCTGGAGGCGTCCCGTCACGCATGGTCGCGTCCGGAAGGTTGGTCTTGGGGTCTATCTTGCCCGAGTACCAGTCCCCGTTGGTCGTGCCGACATTGTATTCCCGGTACGGCCCGTCTCCTTCCCAGCCGTATTCACTGCCTATCGCGAACTGCATCTGTATATGCGTATGTGCGCTGAGCCCCAGGACCTTGTGTCCCTTGAGGATGTCGAAGAACCTCCTCCTGTGCTTGTCTATGAACTGCTTCTCGTGATATGCTATCGGGATATGGTAGGAAACTATTATCAGATCGTCTTCCCCGACAAGCTCCATGTAGTTCTCAAGGAAGGTGAACTGCTCCTCGGAGAAGCCGCCCTTGTACGGGCTGGCCTTTTCCGGAGATACCCTCAGGATGTTGTCGATGATGATGAAATGTGTGTCTCCGTAGCGGAAAGCGAAGGTGGACGGCCCGAAGTTGGACTCGAATGTCTCGTTTGAGAACCTTTCATCCTTGCTGTCGAGGTTCCTGTCATGGTTCCCGATGACGTTGTACCAGGGCAGCCCCATTTCCTTCATTACTTTCGCATATTCCGGCTGCAGGTTCAGGTGGTCACCCACTACGTCCCCGAGGGTAATCCCGAAGGATATGCCTTCTGTCCGCGTCTTTGCGTCATTCACGATGCCCCGGTGGAAATAGTCGAGATGCTCGAGTGAGTAAGGTTGCGAGTCCCCGAACGCGAAGAAGGAGAATTTTTCCGGATCGTCATACTTCAGCAGTGGGAAGTTGAGCTTCTCCGGAAGGTCACCTGTCGGCTGCGAGCCCGGATGTTCCGATGCGGGGGAACCGTCAGGCTTGTGTATGTAGTATCCTTGCGGCAGGTTGTTCCCGTCCACCGGAGTCATGTAGCCCTTGGGCTTTATGACGAATATGACGCAGTGGTCCCTTACCTTCAGTTCGTAGTATCCGGATGCATCCGTTACGGCAATGTTTTCCCCGTCGGATACAGCAACTCCCGGGATGCCTTTTTCCCTGCGGTCCATGACGCCGTCCCCGTCAGAGTCTTCGAATACATATCCCCTGGCATAGTCCTGGCATCCGGCCATGATTCCCGGAAACAGGAAGAACAAAAGAAATACGAGTGTTTTCATCTGTGCTGGATTGTTGGTTTTTCCCTACAAATTTACACTTATTATCTTTTACCTGCTGCCTAAAATATGTCTAAAATGTTCATAAAACCATTCACAGTCTGCTTCGGGAGGCCCTGAAGGGGTGCGTTTGCGGATAATCACAGAGAATCTGTCTTGAAATTTTGAGCAGTTTCTTGAAAAATTACTATCTTTCCATGTTGAAATTTTATTTTGCCGTGACGCCGGAGGATGACCCAAAAGCCTTGACAAGTCCCGTAGAGACCGCACCGCCAGGTGCGGATCCGACGCCAGACCGAACGGAATACCGGACCTGTCCGGATATTCCTGATGTAAAAGGAGGAAACCCCGAAGGGTTAATCCCCCTGACCGAGTGGTAAGCCGAGTTGCATGCCGGAATGTATTCCGATATGTCCGAGGCGGAACGGGAAAAAGCAATAAGATTGATAAATTCCTGCAGATGATTATAACGGCAGAAAGCGGGGCATCCAAGACCGACTGGATAGCTGACGGCCGGGCTTTCCGGACAAAGGGGATTAATTTCTCGGTGATGTCGGTCAAGGACATAACCTCGGTCGTGGCCTGGGCCGCGGCGGAGATTCATTCCGTGCACGGTGCACCGTCCGGGCCAGTGCGTATATATTTCTACGGGGCCGGCATAGTTTCGGAAGAGCAGGCGGCAAGGATGACCGGCATCCTCCTCGACTTTTTCCCGGGGGCCACGGTAGAGTGCGCCTCGGACTTGCTCGCGGCCGCGCGTGCTCTCTGGGGGGACAGCCCCGGGATCGTCGCCATCCTCGGTACCGGCTCCAACAGCTGCAGCTACAACGGGAGCAGCATCACCGGGAATGTCAGGCCGGGGGGCTACATCCTCGGTGACGAAGGTGGAGGTGCAGCCCTCGGGAAACGTTTCATGTCCGATTACGTGAAGGGCCTTGTGCCGGAGAACCTCGCCGGGAAGTTCCGGGAAAGGTATCCCCTGAAGTACTCCGACATAGTGAACTCCGTCTACAGGGGGCAGAACCCGGCCGGTTTCCTGGCCTCTTTCGCACCTTTTATAATAGAGGCCTCCTACAGGGACGGCTATGCCGGGGACCTTGTCCGGGAAAATATCCGGTCTTTCATCACCAGGTCCCTCCTCTCCTACAGGAAAGGAGGCGGGACCATGCAGGTAGGGGTAGCCGGTTCCATAGGGACGGCCTGCATGAATACCATCGAGTCCCTCGGGAAGGAGTATGACATAGATTTCTGCAAGTTCATCACTTCCCCGATAGAGGAGCTCGCCGCTTACCATTCCCGGAAAAATTCTATATTTGCATCCGGAATTTGACGGGGACTCCCTGGGCGCCCGTCTGCCGGGATTCCGGATGGTCCGGAAGAAATCCCGGGGGCCGGGGACGTGCCCATCCTCCGCTGCGGGCGGAGGCCGTCTCCCCGTTACAGCAAACAAGGACGATGTACAGCGAAAAATATCCTTCAAAGCTCCTCCAGGAAGCCGTGGAATCCATAGGGTCGCTGCCCGGGGTAGGCAGGAGGAGCGCACTGAAGCTGGCCTTGCACCTGCTCAGGCAGCCGGCGGAGAATGTCAGGCACTTCACTGCATCCATAGACAGGCTGCGCAATGATGTGAAATATTGCTCGGTCTGCAGGATGATATCCGACGGGGATATATGCGGGATATGCGCCGACAATAAACGTGACCACAAGACAATATGTGTCGTGGAGAGTGTCCGTGATGTCATGAGCATAGAAAAGACGAGGCAGTACACCGGGGTCTACCATGTCCTCGGGGGCATCATCTCCCCGATAGACGGCACAGGGCCGTCGGACCTCACGATTGACGCCCTCGTCTCAAGGGTCACCTCCCTTGCGGCATCCGTCCCTCCGGAAGAGATAGAGGTCATCTTCGCCTTGAGCGGGGAGGTGGAAGGGGAGACCACCGCATTCTACATATACCGGCAGCTTGCCCCGTCCGGGGTGAAGGTCTCCACACTGGCCAGGGGGCTCGGCTTCGGGGACGACCTCGACTATGCCGACGAGCTCACTCTCGGGCGCTCGCTGCTCAACAGGCAGCTTTTCAGACCTTGAAACAGTTTACGTACTATGATGACATTTGTTGAAATCCTGCTCCTTGCCCTGTCGCTCAGCGTGGACTCCTTTGTGGTTTCCATTGGAGGGAGCGTCACCCTCGGCCGTGTCAGCGTATGGAAGGTCCTTTATGTCGCCCTTATCTTCGGTACGGTCCAGGCCGTGCTGCTGTTCGCCGGGTGGGGCTCCGGATATTCCATAGTGGCATATATCAGCAAGGTGGCGCACTATATAGCCCTTGCCATACTTGCATATCTCGGGATCAGGATGATATTCTCCGGCATCAGGAAGGATACGGAGTCAGTGGACCTTTCCGGCATCAGGAGCATGGTAGTGGCATCGGTGGCAACGAGCATAGATGCAATGGCCGTGGGGGTTTCCCTCGCCATGTCCGACATGAAGTTCCCGGAGGCCCTGCTGGTCTGCGTCCTTACCTTCGTCATAACTGTGGCCGCATCCTCTGCCGGGATAAAGATAGGCTCTGCTTCGGGGCTCAGGTTCGGGAACATCGCCAAGATACTCGGTGGGCTTGTCCTTATATTTATAGGCTTGAGGCCCTTCCTGTCCCTGTGAAGAAAATCCTGAAGAAAAACCTTCCCGGGAAGTTTGAAGTCCGGTCAAAAAAATGTATCTTTGCGGACTTTGTACCGGAAACGGTAGCATGGGCTGACGCGGCAGAAGCCGTAATCATTGGTATCCGGAGGCCGGCGGGCGTTTGATCGACAAGACAGGAAGGGCTGCGCCGGTGCTGCAAAACTGAAACGGCATGATAGAGATATTCTACAAATCAAACGGTCAGATGGAGATGTCGCAGTCGGTGGCTGTCCTGTCGGATCTGACTCCCGAGATGGTCGTATGGATAGACCTGTTCGCCCCTTCCGGTGACGAGAAGCGGGCCACGGAGGCGTTCGTGGGGACGACTATCCAGAGCCGTGCGCAGGCGGAGGAGATCGAGAGCTCCTCACGTTTCTCCGAGACGGACACTGCCATCTTCGCCAACACGAACTTCCTTATCCCTGGCCCTGAAGAATATTCCATGGAGACCGTCTCCTTCATCCTTACGGACAATGTGCTCGTGACCCTGCGTGAGTGCCCGCTCCGCAGCTTGACGGACCTCCAGCGCCGCCTCCTTGCCTTTCCCCGGTTCTATCCTTCCGGCTATATAGTCTTCGTGAGCATATTCGAGCAGAGGATCGACCTCGATGCCGATATGATTGAGCTGATGTCCAAGGAGATAGAGCAATTCAACCGGAAAGTGAGCCTTGGGGAGGACATAAACGAGGAGTTCCTCCTGGACATAAACAAGCTGCAGGAGAACACCATGCTTGTCAGGGAGAACATAGTCGACAAGCAGAGGGTTATCTCAAGCCTGCTGAAGAGCAACAAGTACCCTCATTCCCTCCAGCCGAAGCTGAACGTCCTCCTGAAGGATATCTCCTCCCTGATAAACCATACCAATTTCGGCTTCGAGAGGCTCGAGTACCTGCAGAATACTGTTGTCGGCCTCATCAACCTGGACCAGAACAAGATAATGAAGGTGTTCACCCTCGTGTCCCTGCTCTTCATGCCCCCGACCCTCATCACGGGTTTCTACGGCATGAACGTGAAGCTCCCTCTCACGGATACCGGATGGGATGCCGTCATTGTCCTGGCCATGATGATTTTCTCGTTCAGCATCATCCTCCTCATTTTCAGGAAAAGGAAAATGCTGTAGGGCAGCCGGACCTCCCGGCGCAGGCATCCGGCGGCCTCGCCACGTTGCCGTCCCGCAGCCACGCTCCCTATGCCGTCCTGCCGGAATGAAGCAGAGGCGGGCCACTTTTGCGTATAGCCTTTTGCGTATAGCCAAAAAACTTTTTGATAATCGGAAAATTATACATACTTTTGCGAGCCTTTTCACCGGAAGCGGCCCTGCTGTTTCCGGCCAGGCACGAAAGATAAAGTTCAACCCACTAATTTGTTTTATTTTATTACAATGGAAGAAAACAGAACAGTAACAGCGGAGGAGACTCCGGCCGTTGACGCCGCCCCTGCAGCAGAGGCAGTCAGCGAGACTCCTGCGAAAGAAGAGACCAGGACGGTTTCAAATGCATCCGTAGACCCGGACAAGTTTGACTGGGACGCCTTTGAGGGCACCGATGTCTACGGAGGTGACAAGAAGAAGATTGAGGAGATGTACGACCAGACCCTTTCCAAAGTCGTGGAGAACGAGGTTGTGGAAGGTGTCGTCACTTCCATCAGCAAGAGGGAAGTCATCGTGAACATCGGCTACAAGAGCGAAGGTGTTATCATGGCTCCTGAATTCCGCTACAACCCGGACCTCAAGGTCGGCGACAAGGTGGAAGTGTTCGTGGAGACTGCAGAGGACAAGAAGGGACAGCTCGTCCTCTCCCACAAGAAGGCCCGCGCCCTCCGTTCCTGGGATATGGTCAACGCAGCCTACAACGCAGGCGAGGTTGTCAAGGGATATGTCAAGACCCGCACGAAAGGCGGCATGATCGTGGACATATTCGGTATCGAGGCCTTCCTCCCTGGTTCACAGATAGATGTGAAGCCGATAAGGGACTACGACCAGTATGTGGACACCAACATGGACTTCAAGATTGTCAAGATCAACCAGGAGTTCAGGAACGTTGTCGTTTCCCACAAGGCCCTTATAGAGGCAGAGCTCGAGCAGCAGAAGATGCAGATCATCGGCAAGCTCGAGAAAGGACAGGTGCTCGAGGGTACTGTCAAGAATATTACCGGATACGGTGTGTTCGTGGATCTCGGCGGAGTGGACGGACTCATCCATATCACTGACCTTTCATGGGGCAGGATCAATCATCCGGAGGAGGTCGTTCACCTCGACCAGAAGATCAACGTCGTCATCCTCGACTTCGACGAGGCCAAGAAGAGGATCGCCCTCGGTCTCAAGCAGCTTACTCCGCATCCATGGTCCGCACTCGACCCGAACCTCAAGGTGGGCGACAAGGTGAAGGGCAAGGTTGTCCTGATTGCCGACTACGGTGCGTTCGTGGAGATAGAGCCGGGCGTGGAGGGACTTATCCATGTCACTGAAATGTCATGGTCGCCGAGACTCCGTATCGCCCAGGACTTCCTGAAGGTCGGGGACGAGGTGGAGGCACAGATCCTTACCCTCGACAGGGAGGAGAAGAAGATGTCCCTCGGACTGAAGCAGCTCATCCCGAACCCGTGGGAGAATATCCGCGACAAGTATCCTGTAGGCTCGAAGCATACTGCAGTTGTCCGCAACGTGACGAACTTCGGCGTGTTTGCTGAACTCGAGGAAGGGATTGAAGGGCTGGTTCACATCAGCGACCTTTCGTGGACCAAGATCAAGCACCCTTCAGAGCTCGTGCAGCCTGGTGACAAGATTGAGGTCGTTATCCTTGACTTCGACGAGGAGAACCACAAGCTCAGCCTTGGCCACAAGCAGCTCTTCCCTAACCCATGGGAGAGCATCGAGACCAACTATCCTGTCGGCTCCGTACACACCCTCAAGATCAACAGCATCTCCGACAAGGGCGCAGTCGTATCTCTCGGCGAGGAGATCGAAGGCATCTGCCCTACCAAGGAGCTTGTCAAGGAGGACGGCAGCATGCCTGCAGCCGGTGACGAACTTGCGTTCAAGGTTACTGACCTGAAGCGCAGCACCCGCAGGGTGGGCCTCTCCCATGTGAGGACATATTCGGAACCAGCAAGGTCCGAGAAGACCGTATCCGAGTCCGACAGCACCAAGAAGGCTGTGAAGAAGATCAATTCAAACATCGAGAAGACTACTCTCGGGGACATCTCCGAACTTGCAGCCCTCAAGTCAAAGCTTGAAAAAGGCGAGTAATCCTGTCGAGATGAACTTCACTCTGAATATATTGGGCACGGCTTCGGCCCTGCCCACTGTAGGCAGATATCCGAGCGCCCAAGTACTGGATGTACGGGGGCGCTTGTTTTTGATAGACTGCGGCGAAGGCGTGCAGATGCAGCTGCGCAAGGCGAGGATGTCCATCCTGAAGATAGATACCATTTTCCTTTCGCACCTGCACGGGGACCATACTTTCGGGATTTTCGGGCTCTTGTCCACGATGAGTATGCTGGGGAGGAAGACCCCGCTGGACATCTATGCCCCCGAAGCGTTCGGCAAGGTGCTGGAGGATTTCATGGCATCGTTCGGGGAGGGCTTCAAGTTCGAGCCTGTGCATCATGTCGTGAAGACGGCCGGACCGGAACCCGTATTCTCCACGAGGACTGTGGAGGTGTATGCCTTCCCGCTGAAACACCGCATAGAGACCTACGGCTACCTGTTCCGGGAGACCGTGCCGATGAACAATATCCGTAAGGAGGCGATAGGGAAATACGACCTTACCCTTGCGGAGATCGCGGCCCTGAAGCGCGGGGAGGATGTGGTGCGGAATCCGGGTACCGGGGCGGAGGTGACAATAACCAATGCGGAGGCCGCGTACCGGCCGTATGAACCGAGAAGTTTCGCCTACTGCAGCGACACTGCACCCTTCGGCGAGCTTGCAGATTGGGTGAAAGGGGTGGACCTGCTCTATCACGAGGCCACTTTCCCTGTCGAGTTTTCCAAGGTGGCCGGGATCACAGGCCACTCCACCACGGAGCAGGCGGCGGAGTGCGCGAAGGCTGCCGGTGTGAAGAAGCTCGTCATCGGACATTACTCCTCCCGCTTCAAGGATGTCTCCTTTTACCTGGACGAGGTGAAGAATATATTTCCGGACGCCGTGCTGGGCCAGGACGGGATGTCCATAGATGTCCCCCTTGTGAGGAACGGCCGGTAATAAGACGGCCTGCCTGCAGGAAATTGCGCGAGTTTTTGTATCTTTGGCAGGTTTAACGGAAAAACAATGAAGAGATATTCCTGTCCGGCTGCAATAATATTGCCTTTCCTTTTTCTGCTCGCGGGTTGCGGGGCGGTATCCGGCACCATGGGGACCCCGGGTGCTGCAACTTCCTCTTCCGCTGACAGCCCCCAGCTCAGGTACATAGAACAGTATTCCGGGATTGCCGTCTCCGAAAGGAAGAGGTCCGGGGTGCCGGCCAGCATAACTCTTGCGCAGGGTATGCTGGAGTCGGGAAACGGCAGGTCTGAACTGGCCGTCAAGGGCAACAACCATTTCGGTATAAAGTGCCATGACTGGAACGGACGGAAAATGTATTTCGACGATGACCGTCGCGGGGAATGCTTCAGGAAGTACCGCACCGTGGAGGAGTCCTTCAGGGACCATTCCGACTTCCTTAGGTACAGGGACAGGTACAAGTTCCTTTTCGACTTCAATGTGACAGACTACGAGTCCTGGGCATACGGCCTGAAGAAGGCCGGCTATGCCACGGATCCGGCATATCCCTCGAAACTCATAAGGCTCATAGAGGACTATGACCTCGACAGGTTCGACAAGGCATCCTACGGAAAGGTCCCTGCCACGCCTGCCGAGCTCGAGACCCCGAGGCCGCTTTCTGACAGGCAGGGCAGGACAATGCACCTGTCCCTTACCCGCCAGCTTTATTCCCAGAACGGGGTTCCTTTCGTATATTCGGTGGAAGGGGAGACCTATGCGGACATAGCGAGATACTACAACCTTTTCCACGGGGAGATACTGCGCTTCAACGACCTTTCCGGGGACAGGGACCTCCTGCCGGGGACGGTCGTATACCTCCAGCCCAAGAAATCCTTTGCGGCGAAGCAGGTGGACAAGTATGTCGCTGAAGGGGGCGAGCAGCTGCGGGACATAGCCCAGAGATATGCGGTGAAGATGAAGAGCCTAATGAAACTGAACGGCATGGAGGAGCCGCGGGAGCTCCGGGAGGGAGAGATGATACTCCTCCGCAGATAGGGGGAGCTGACAGGGTGCGGGGCGATCTCCATGGAATTATTCCGGAGGAAAATCCGGTGACAGTCTGACGGATCCCCCGGTGCCCGGTATAATCATGGTCGGACTGTCGTGCTTGCAATTATGAGAAAGACTCTGCTTATAGGAGCTGCCGTATTCCTCGGCCTGGCCGTGGCGGCATCGCTCTTTTTCGGATTGAGATACTATTTTGACAACAAGGCTCCGAATTTCCGCGACGTATATACTCTTTATGTCTACCCCGGCACAAGTCCGGACGAGGTGACGGATTCCCTTATAGCAGGTGCCGGCGCCATCCGGAAGGGGAGCGTGCGCCGCTGTGCGGCCTCGGAGCTTGCGGACGGCCTCAAGCCCGGAAAGTATGAGGTCCGGCCTGAATATCCGGCCGTATATGTCATGCGCATGATAGCCAACGGCTGGCAGACTCCACAGAACCTCACCCTTTCCGGGACCATAAGGTCCAGGGGGCGTCTTGCTGCCATGATTGGCAGGCAGATGATGGCGGACTCGGCTTCCGTGGCTTCAGCCCTGGCCGATTCCGTATTCCTCGCGGGCTACGGCTTCACCCCCGAGACTGTCTTCGCGCTTTTCCTCCCGGATACTTATGAAATGTACTGGACAGCTACGGTAGGTGAGATTTTCGACCGTTTCCGGAAGGAGTACGATGCCTTCTGGACTCCGGAACGTGTCGCCCTTGCCGGCCGGCAGGGACTTTCGCCTCTCGAGGTGTCAGTCATGGCTTCCATAGTGAGCGGGGAGACACTGCAGCAGAAGGAATACCCCATGATAGCCGGAGTATATTTGAACCGGCTGCACAAGGGGATGAAGCTGCAGGCGGACCCTACGGTGTGTTTCTGTTTCGATTACACCCTGGACAGGGTCCTGAAGAAGCACCTTAAAATAGATTCCCCTTATAATACCTATAAATACAAGGGATTGCCTCCGGCCCCGATAAATGTGCCTCCAAAAGCCTGTATAGATGCCGTCCTGAATCCGGACGAGCACGGCTACATGTTCTTCTGCGCAAGCCCGGAGTTCGACGGCACCCACCGCTTCGCAGTTACCTACAGCGAGCATCTGCGGAACGCGAGGGAATTCCAGAGGGCTCTTACTGCCCGGAGCAAAGCTCAGTGAGCTTCCTCGCTATGATGCGGGCAGAACAGGCCACAAGGTCCGGGCAGGGGCGTCTGCGGTAGTATTCCGGGGTGCGCTCCGACGGGGTCGGCGGCTCCGTGCATGCGGCGGCAGCTGTGTCTGCAGGCTCCTGTGGGACTGTGTTTCCTGACGGCCTGGCCTGTCCTGTCTCTGAAGGGCGGGCCGGGAGACCGAGCAGCTCCCGGCATACTATGCTGCCGTTTTCCTTGCGGAATTCACCTGCAAGCTCCTGCACGAGGGCGTAGTTCGCGGTCCTTTCTGCCATGTTCTTCGGCCGGACTGCCGGGGACATGAACCCGGCGGCCATGCCCATTGCGGTCACGGTGCCGCAGACTTCGCGCATACGGGCCATCCCGCCTCCGAATCCGGAGGTTATTGTCGCGATGGTGTTTTCATCTGTCCCGAAGATGTCCGCAAAGGCGAGCATGACTGCCTGGCAGCAGTTGTAGCCGTCGAGAAAATTCTGCCTTGCGGTGCGGGCCCTCTCCTCTATATTGAAATTTTCCGGTAATGTCATTTCTGCTTGTTCTGTTTGAATGTCTGTATGCGGCTGGCCGGACTGCAGCTACAGCCGGTTCACCTTTATGATGTTTTTCCTGACACGTATCTGCGAGATGACCTTGTCCAGCTCGAGGTTGTTCGGTACCGAGAGCTTGACCTGGATGACATACGTGCCGTTCCTGTCGTTGTCGGAGACATTGAAGTTCCTGATGGAGGCCTTGAAGGAGTTCACCGTGTCGAAAATCTCGTTTATGACGGAGTCCTCGTGGGCGGCTATGATTTTCAGCGTCACCTGGAAACTCGAGGTCGCCGGAGTCTCGCTCCACTTTACCTTCTGGATACGGTACGGGTATCTTTCCATGAGCCTGGCCGCGTTGGCGCATGACATACGGTGTATCTTGATCCCGTCCTTTATGGACACGAAGCCGAATACATCGTCCCCGTAGACCGGGTTGCAGCATTTCGCCATCTTGTAGTCGAGCGACTTCACGTCCCTGGCGTCGATTACCATTATGTCGTCCGTCGCCCCGGCCTGCTTCCTGGAGGCCGTCGCCTGTATCGGTGCCTTCTCTGGCTGCCTTTCAGCCTCGTCGGCCGTCCTGGTCTCCTTCCTGTCGAGGAAATTCTTGATGTCGGCTATGTCCACCGTCCCTTCCCCGACAGCGGCGAAAAACGCGTTGACGTTCTTGTACTGCGTCTTCTTCATGAGGGCGGCAAGGTCTTCGTCGTTCAGTTCCAGCTTCCAGTTCTTCAGCCTCCTTTCAAGCAGTTCCTTCCCTTCGGCCGCCTTCTGGAATTCGGCCTCGCTGAGCTTCTGCCGGATCTTTGTCCTGGCCTTGTTCGTGACCACGATGTTCAGCCAGTCCTTGGAAGGCTTCTGGTTCTTGCTGCTCATTATCTCCACGACATCCCCGGTATGCAGCTTCTCCTTTATGGGCACAGCCTTCCCGTTAACCTTTCCCCCGGTGCACTTTATCCCGAGGTTGGAATGGATGTCGAAGGCAAAGTCCAGGACCGTGGCCCCGGCCGTGAGTTTCCGGAGTTCCCCGGAAGGGGTGAATACGAATATCTCCCTTGAAGGCGGCTCGGGCAGGTCGTCCTCGTAGTACTCCTGGCCGTCCCCGGAAGAGGATGCTGGATGCTCGAGGATGTGCCTTACTGAAACCAGCCATTTGTCAAGGGTCTCCTCATGCTTGATACCCTTGTAGGACCAGTGCGAGGCAAGCCCGTTTTCCGCTATCTCGTCCATCCTCTTGGTCCTTATCTGTACCTCGAGGTAGACGTTGTCCTTGTTCTTGACGGTGATATGCAGGGATTCGTAACCGTTGGGCTTCGGGTTGGAAAGCCAGTCCCTCAACCTGTTAGTGTCGGATTCGTATTCTTCGGTGACACGGGAGAACACCTTCCAGCACAGGGCATGCTCCTTTTCCCGGTCCGGTTCGCAGTCGATTATGAACCGTATGGCGAAAACGTCATAGACCCCTTCGAACGGGACTTTCTGCTTCTGCATCTTCCTCCATATCGAATAGGCCGTTTTCGTCCTTATCTTCAGCTTGTACTTTATCCCTTCTTCCGAGAGCTTGTTCTTGAGGGGCTCGATGAACTGTGTCATCAGTTTCTGCCTGTCCTTTTCAGTGCTCCGGAGCTTGTTGGTGATTGCCCTGTACTGTTCCGGCTCGGCATATCTGAAATAGATGTCCTCGAGCTCGCTTTTCATGTTGTAGAGACCGAGCTGGTGCGCGAGCGGTATGTACAGCATCAGGGTCTCGAGCACCTTCCTCTCGCGCGAGGCCTTGGGGAAGATGTCGAGTGAGCGCATTACCTCAAGCCTGTCCGCGAGCTTAAGCACAGTCACACGCGGGTCCTTAGAATATGAGACGATAAGCCTCTTGTAGTTCTCGGCCTCCAGCCTCGTGTCCTTCGGCTTGATAGTGGATATCTTGTTGAGCCCGTCCACGATGGTGTGCACGTCCTTCCCGAAATCTTTCCCGGCCATGACATCGGTCCCGGGACTGAATCTCCCGGCCTCGTGGAGGAATACCGCGGCGATGCACCCGGCCGGGAGCCCTATCTCGTCCGCCGCTATCTTCGCCACGTTCACAGGATGTTCGAGGAACGGCTGGCCGTTGCCCCTGGTCTGCCCTTCGAGCGACTTCTCGGCAATCAGATACGCTTCCCTTATGAGTTCCCTCCCTTTCCCGTCATATTCCGGAAACAATGAATCTATCCTGTCCATAGCCTGTAAATTGAACCGACATGAAATTGGTCATCCGGACAGCGGCGCTGTCGTTCCCAAAATTCCGAAAAAAATTTCTTTTAGGAAATACTTTTCCGTAAAATTTTATTTCCGCGCTCCCGGACATCCCCGTCCTGCCGTCCTCGGTCCGGCGCCGGATCAGGCTCCTGACCATACTTTCAGATACTCCTGCAGGGCCCACATCTCGTCCCTGAATTTTGCCGCCGCAGGGAAGTCCAGGTCGGCCGCCGCCTTCTGCATGTTCTTCTTGGCGGTCTCCACGGCTTTCTGCACCTGCTCCCTGGTCATGGACCTTATGACAGGGTCCTGGAGGACGGCGGCAAGGTCCGCCCTTATGTAGCCGTCGGTGTAGGCCGAGTTCGTCTCCCTCCTGGAGTCGTGCCCGAGGCCGACGGAAACCGAGCCGCTCCCAAGGTCCGTCGGGTCCGGGATGTACCTCGGCTCGTCGTACGAATTCGCTGCGCTGACCTTGCCTGACACCGTATTTGCAAGCCTTGGGTTGTGGCGTTTCTGGTCCTGGCCGGAGCTGTTCCCGTCGACAAGCACATTTTTCTTTATGCCTACCTGGGTAGGGGTGATGCCGTGCTTCTTGTTGTATTCCATCTGCTTGCTCCGTCTCCTGTCTGTCTCGTAGATGGTTTCCTGCATGGAACCCGTGATTGTGTCGGCATACATTATCACGAGACCGTTTACATTCCTCGCTGCCCTGCCTGCTGTCTGGGTAAGGGATCTTCCCGAGCGCAGGAAGCCTTCCTTGTCGGCATCCAGGATGGCGACGAGGGAAACTGTAGGGATATCCAGGCCTTCCCTCAGGAGGTTCACGCCTACAAGCACGTCGAACAGTCCGTTCTTGAAGTCCTCGATGATCTCCACCCGTTCCATTGTGTCCACGTCTGAATGTATGTAACGGCATCTCACCCCCATCCTGGTGAAATATTTCTCGAGTTCCTCGGCCATCCTCTTGGTGAGGGTGGTCACAAGGACCCTTTCGTCCTTTTCTGCGCGGACCCTTATTTCTTCCAGGAGGTCGTCGACCTGGTTTTCCGTCGGACGCACCTGTATAGGCGGGTCCAGGAGCCCTGTCGGCCGTACCACCTGCTCCACCACGAGGCCCCCGCATTTCTGCAGTTCGTAGTCTCCCGGGGTCGCGCTCACGTAGACTGTCTGTCCCGTGATGGCCTCGAACTCGTCGAACTTCAGCGGCCTGTTGTCCGCCGCGGCCGGCAGTCGGAATCCGTATTCGACAAGTACGCTCTTCCTCGAATGGTCCCCTCCGTACATCGCCCTTATCTGCGGGAGGGTCACATGGCTCTCGTCAATGAAGGTTATGAAATCCTTCGGGAAATAGTCTATGAGGCAGAACGGCCTCATCCCTTCCTTCCTGCCGTCGAAATATCTCGAATAATTCTCGATGCCCGGGCAGTATCCCATTTCCTTTATCATCTCGAGGTCATATTCTACCCTCTGCTTCAGTCTTTTGGCTTCCAGTGCCTTGCCCACGCTCCCGAAATACTCGCACTGTTTCACCAGGTCGTCCTGTATCTCGCTTATGGCCTTGATGCTCCTTTCCCTGGTGGTGACGAAGTTGTTGGCCGGATATATGGCCACTTCGTCCAGCGTATCCAGGAATGCCCCGCTTACAGGGTCTATCACGGAAATATTGTCCACCTCGTCGCCGAAAAATTCAATCCTGACAGCATTGTCCCCGTTTCCCAGGCATATATCCACAGTATCGCCCCTTACCCTGAAGGACCCTCTCTTGAACTCCGCCTCCGTCCTTGAGTACAATGCGTCCACCAGCTGGTACAGGAACCTCGTCATGCTCCTTGTCTCTCCCTTTTTCACAAATACCGTCTGCGAATGGAAGTCTTCAGGGTTCCCTATGCCGTAAAGGCAAGATACACTGGATATCACTATCACATCCCTGCGCCCTGAAAGCAGCGACGACGCCGCGCTGAGCCTCAGCTTCTCAATCTCGTCATTTATGCTCAGGTCCTTCTCTATATACGTGTCCGTCGTCGGTATATATGCCTCCGGCTGATAATAATCATAATACGACACGAAATATTCCACCGCATTGTTCGGGAAAAATGACTTGAACTCCCCATACAGCTGTGCGGCAAGTGTCTTGTTATGGCTCAATATCAACGCCGGCCTCTGCAGCCTCTCTATGACATTCGCCATAGTGAACGTCTTTCCGGATCCCGTCACTCCAAGTAATGTTACAGCATCTATTCCGCTCTCAAGGGCTGAGCAGATGCCTTTGATGGCTTCGGGCTGGTCGCCGGAGGGTTGGTAGTCGGATACTATTTTAAATTTCATAATGATCGTTTTGTGATAACGGGCAATCTGCTGCGTTGCAGGCGGGACGGAACAATCCCTTATGCAAGGATACAAAGATATGAAGAAGCGGGGTGCTGAACAAATTTATCGGGGGAATCCTGCCGGAGATACTGCTGTGATGCTACGCAGAGACGCAACAAGGTAAGGGGAACGGGAGGAGCCCGTGCTACAGTTCCACGGTTCGCGTCTCACCCCACCTTATGCCGGTCCGGGAGGAACTGTTCCACAGACACTCACGGGCTGTGAGCAGATGTTTTTCCGGGTCGATGCTTACTACGATGAACGACAGCAGAGTCTCGTCCAGGGAAGAATATTCTCCTTTCATAGGGGAGTCGACACGGAAGACCGGCAGGGCGATGCTTTCACCGGGTCCGTGCCATACATAGAATTCGTTGTAGTTCTTGTCCCCGTGGAAATAAGCTTTTATTTCCGGATTGGAACGGATGAAATCCTCCAGCACACGCCAGTTCTCCACAGGCTCCATGCCGACAGACCTTACCGTACAGGTGTCTGCAAGCAGGTTCTCGAACCTGTCGCGGCTGTTTATCCCGTGGTTTCCGCACGGATTCGTGAAATGCTTGGCGTCAGCCTCGGGAGGGTCGTGGGTGAAGATTATCGAGGAAATTCCCCCGTCTCCGGCCGTTTCCTTCCGGAACCACTCCCGCATCGGGGCATCGGGCCACATGCCCATGAACACGAAACGGATGCTGTCCCGGACGAATGAATAGCGGGTCTTGTGCCTGACATAGTCGAATGTCCCTGGGGAAACGTCCCCGGCCTTGCCGTCTGGAGCAAGATTGTATATGCCTGCGGCACTTGCCGCGTCACGCTCCGGCGAGAGCCTTTCCGGGTATCCGATGGCGTTGGATATGTCGTGGTTCCCCGGGACAAGATACAGGGGGACATTGAGCCCGCACGAGTCCCAGTCCTGCAGGAAGCTGGACCAGGATACTGAAGCGCTCTGCACCCCCTCCTCCATCCTGTTCGCAATATCCCCGGTGCAGACCACGAAGTCCGGCATCCCGAAAATCTCATCTGCCCCGACACCTCCGTCTTCCGGCAGGGATGTGGTGCAGAGCATCCTGAATGTCCTGAACATCTCCCTGCAAACCGAGTCGCTGGGGACTTCCTTGCCCCGGAACTCCCTTTCAAGACCGTAATGCAGGTCGGAGCAGTAGATGAAATTCAGGATTTTCCCGTCTTCCGCCCCCGAAAGGCAGAAGCACGGGAAAACCCATATTATAAGCAGAAGAACCCTTTTCACCACTCTATCTTGACATTGTCAGCCTTCTGCGCCCCGGCGTTGGTCTGGCCTTCCGTGGCGGACATTATGTACCAGTCACCGGTTCCGTCGGTCTCACGGGCAAAGGAGCCTTTGTCCTTGCTGTCGTATTTCCCGTCATCCTCGCCCCAGACCTCGGTGCCGTCTGACTTGAGGTTCTTGAACACGTCAAGGCTTTCCTTTCCAGGAGTGAAAAGCTCAATCTTTACGGACTTGTCTGCCGAAAGTCCGAAGTCGAAGATATATTCGGCGTCACTGTTGTCGGATTTAGACGACCATATCGTCAGGTACCCGTGCCCTGCTATGCTTGTGTTGTCTCCGAAGGTGAAGATTGATTCGTCCGAAGAATTTACACCGTCCTCATCGTCCTTCACGAAGTATACTCCCGCAAGGTTGATGTCAGCGTCCGAAGTATTGTAGAGTTCGATGAACTTGTCGTTCCCGTTTATCTCGTTGAGCCTGAGCCCGCTGTAGTCTTCTCCTTCCGGTACGTCCGGTTCGTCTGTAGCAGGGAGTCCGTCAGCCTCGCCGCTGTTGCTCCTGCCCTTGGTGCCGCCTTCGGTAATTTCCCAGGAGGAGCCGCCGTCTTCCGTCCTGGCGTATGTATAGTAGTCATCCATCTCCGGCATTGTCACTGCATCTATCTGCCTGTAGGCTTCGTCGAGAAGAGTGATGGAATCCCCGCTGCCGGAAATCCCGAATTCGTATGTCCCTTCCTCGAGGACATAGAAGCTTTCCGCCTCTATGGTGGCCCCTTCCGGGAATATATATTCCTCGTCAGTACCCTTGTCGTCCTGGAGATGGTATCCGGCAAGGCTGACTGAAGTCCCGTTGGAATTGTACAGTTCTATCCATTCCATTCCTCCGGAGCATACTTCGTTGATGAACACACCTGTTACGTCCGATGTCTCCATGCCGGGCTCCTGGTCGTCCTTGCAGCCCGTGAATACCGATGTACCTGCAATCATGGCGGTTATCGCCAAAATTTTTCCACTTTTCATATTGTTGTCCGATTATTATAAATAATAGTTTGTTCCACTGTGTTTCCCCTTTTGCCGGAAGTCCCGGGAATATCTCCCTGTATCAGAACGATACCATCAGCCTGAGCTGCAGGACATGGAAGTCTATCCCTTCCGGGCGGGCTGTGCTCAGGGGCTGGTTACCGGCCGTGATCTGTCCCTTGGAGTCCGCGTATTTGTCGTTGTCCATGAACAGGTAGTTCAGTCCGACAAGTATATTGCTTACCGGATACCAGTTCAGGTTTACGCTATAGGAATATGCCGAGCCTCCGGTAATTTGGGAGCGCATGTCGTGGAAGTCGTTGAGATTCAGGTGACTGACCCGTGCCGCAAGTTCGAGGTTCCCGCCCTTCCTGTCGACCTTCACACCTCCGAACTCGGCGTCCTCACGGCTGTACTGCCTCTGCTGTCCGAGTATCATCCACGATGCGTTGGCGTACCATCCTGCGAATTCCGCGTTTTTCAGGGGTTCCCGCGTTCCTCCGTTTTCCAGGTAGCGGTCCAGGCTGGTGAAGATATATTCCCCGTAGGCAAGCAGCTTGCTCCACCTGAATGCGACCTCGCCCCCGTATGTAGAGTAGCTGTCCACATTGCCGACTTCGGCCTGCAGGAAGCGACGGCGGTCTGTCCGGCTTTCCGGGAATGTCCTGAACAGGACTGTCCTGTCTTCTTCTCCGGTGGAGTCCGGTTTCCTCCAGCTTGCATAGCCTCCTATGTGGAGGGTCATGTCGCCATTGCATATCACAGGTACTGCCAGGCGTCCGGTGAACCCGTAGCCGTCGCTGCCCCTGTTCCTTTCCTTCTGTATGATGTCGACCTGCTGCCCGAATACGCCTCCGGAAAACCACCAGTATCTGCCCCACCAGGTGACTGCGGCCCCTAGCCTGCGCCCTCCGGCAAGGGCCTCTACCGGCATCGGACGTTCATTTGCTGTTATGTACCTGGAACTTGTGACCCTTTCCATGCTCATGGGCTCCTTGAAGTGCCCGGCCTGGATGGAGAGATGGTCGTTGAACTTGTAGCCGAGGTACATATCCTTTATCTCCACTTCGTTGTATGCGAAATCCAGGTCGAATTCGGCGAACCATTTCTCGAAAAGTTCCGCCTTTATGGCGAAGCGTGCCCTGCGTATGCTCACCCCGTTGCTGAAGCGGAAAACCCCGTCATCCTCCTCCAG
The DNA here is from genome assembly GCA_017694655.1 of Candidatus Cryptobacteroides merdigallinarum. Taxonomy (GTDB): domain Bacteria; phylum Bacteroidota; class Bacteroidia; order Bacteroidales; family UBA932; genus Cryptobacteroides; species Cryptobacteroides merdigallinarum. The sequence goes on along the minus strand of JADIMQ010000052.1, from coordinate 2,449 downwards.
GTCCTTGTTCAGTTTGGAGGTAAGTCCCTCTACGGACTCTGTCGGGACATAGAAGGAGGCGTCCGTGTATATCCTGTTGTCGAACCACAGCCTGAATTTGCCGTCGGCCGTGCCTACATTGAATTTCCCGTCCTTGAAATATGCCGTGGCTTTCAGCGGCCTGCTGCCGTCGTACTGCAATGATTCCTTTTCCTCGCGGTCCTTTCCGCCGTCCTTTCCTTCGGCTGCGTTTCCCGGGCATAGCATCATGAGAGCCACCGCTGCCGCAAATATTCTCCCTGGTCTGTACATATCCTTGAAATAATGCCGCAAAAGTATATCCTCATGGTTTAATATCTGTTACAGTCCCCTTTACAGATTGTTTCCAACCGGTGAATATTTTGTTAAGCCCCGGGTAGTGATCCATACCCTGTTATGCCGAGGCCAGGCGTGGAATTTAATGAAAAATGAGGATTGCCCGCAAGGTGAAGATAATGTATATGGACCGGGCTTTCGGCCAGGCACGCGACGCTGTGGGATGTGTCCTTCGTCTTCCAGAATACCTGCCTTTTCAAGACCACTCTGCTGGAGAACATAATGTACGGCAATCCTTCCGCTTCCATGACCGATGTGGAGAGGGCTGTCTGCATGGCGAGGTGCGGGGATATAGTGGACCGTCTTCCACTTGGACTGAAGACGAGGATAGGGGCAGGAGGGACATATTTGTCTGGGCCGGAATTTTCTTGGAAACTGTTTTGAGAATTTTCAAAACAGTTTCTTATATTTGCAACCGGATTTGGAAAACATTTTACAATAAATAAGGTTATGGTTTATTCTCACGAAGTGCAGCAGATGTGCTGCGTCAAAAAAGGACCTAACCATGGTCCTGCTCCTATCCCGGAGGAAGGAAAATGGGTAAAATCAAAGGAAATCACTGATATTTCGGGTCTGACTCACGGTGTGGGCTGGTGTGCCCCTCAGCAGGGAGCCTGCAAGCTGACCCTCAATGTAAAGGACGGCATTATCCAGGAAGCTCTCGTGGAAACTATCGGATGTTCAGGTATGACACATTCTGCAGCGATGGCTTCCGAGATTCTCCCGGGCAAGACCATCCTCGAGGCCCTGAACACAGACCTCGTGTGCGATGCCATCAATACTGCCATGAGGGAGCTTTTCCTCCAGATCGTCTACGGACGTACCCAGTCGGCATTCTCTGAAGGCGGACTCATGATCGGGGCAGGTCTTGAGGACCTCGGGAAGGGGCTCCGCAGCCAGGTGGGTACCCTCTACGGTACTCTTGCCAAGGGTCCTCGCTATCTCGAGATGGCTGAAGGATATATAAAGACTCTCGCTCTCGACAAGAACGACGAGATCTGCGGATACGAGTTCGTTCACCTCGGCAAATTCATGGATCTCGTGAAGAAGGGGACTGATGCCAACGAGGCCTTGAAGCAGGTTACAGGAACATACGGTCGTTTCTCCAAGGAGGACGGTGCAGTTAAATACATTGACCCACGTAAAGAATAAGGAGGAGAAATACTATGATTAGAGAAGTGAAATTCGAAAGCCAGGATCGCCGTATCAAGCAGATTCTTGCTGCGCTCAATGCCAACGGCATCAAGGATATAGAGGAAGCCAACGCTATATGTGAAAAATACGGTATCGACCCGTACAAGACTTGCGAGGACACCCAGCCTATCTGCTTCGAGAACGCGAAGTGGGCATACGTTGTTGGTTGTGCCATTGCCCTGAAGAAAGGCTGCAAGAACGCCGCTGACGCTGCCGAGGCCATCGGTATCGGTCTCCAGTCGTTCTGCATCCCTGGCTCCGTAGCCGATGACCGCAAGGTAGGTCTCGGTCACGGCAATCTTGCCGCCATGCTTCTCCGTGAGGAGACCAAGTGTTTCGCATTCCTCGCCGGCCACGAGTCTTTCGCTGCTGCCGAGGGTGCAATCAAGATTGCCGCAAAGGCTGACAAGGTGCGCAAGGAGCCTCTCCGCTGCATCCTGAACGGTCTTGGTAAGGACGCTGCACAGATCATTTCCCGCATCAACGGCTTCACATACGTGCAGACCCAGTTCGATTACTATACCGGAGAGCTGAAGGTCGTACGCGAGATCGCCTACAGTGACGGTCCTCGTGCAAAGGTAAAATGCTATGGTGCCGATGATGTCCGCGAGGGTGTCGCAATCATGTGGCATGAGGGTGTGGACGTTTCCATCACAGGTAACTCCACCAACCCTACCCGTTTCCAGCATCCGGTAGCCGGTACCTACAAGAAGGAGCGTGTCCTCGCCGGCAAGCCGTATTTCTCGGTTGCTTCCGGTGGCGGTACAGGGCGTACCCTGCATCCTGACAACATGGCTGCCGGCCCTGCTTCGTACGGCATGACGGACACTATGGGCCGTATGCACAGTGACGCGCAGTTTGCAGGTTCATCCTCAGTTCCAGCCCACGTTGAGATGATGGG
>JADIMQ010000051.1 GCA_017694655.1 Candidatus Cryptobacteroides merdigallinarum | reverse complement strand
AAACGGCATCAGGAGGTGACGGACAAGCGCATCGACGAGGTGTTCAAACGACTGGAAGCCAATATCCCTCCCATGCAGGGTATATCCTACGACGGGCAGGTGTTTGACGCTTACCGTTTTGTATCTGACTTGATACGAAAGGCAAAACGCACCATTGCGCTGATTGACAACTATGTGGATGATACGGTACTGACCCTGCTCGACAAAAGGGAAAAAGGAGTGACTGCCACTATCTACACGCAGCGTGTCAGCGACCGGTTCCAGCTGGATGTTGACCGTCACAACGCTCAATATCCGCCAGTCAGGATAGAGCGGTTCAACAAAGCGCATGACCGTTTTCTGCTTATAGACGATGAAGTGTACCACATCGGGGCATCGATTAAGGATTTGGGCAAAAAGTGGTTCGGGTTCACGCTTATGCGTGATATTCCGGCCTCAGAAATCATCAATAGAATCAAGGATTAGACAATGTACAAATTGTTGTTGGAGGAACGAGTTCCCTGACGGACATGTTCAGTCCGCCTTATTTCCTGCCACTGGCGTACGCGCACGTCTTTTCAGCATTCCCGTCCCGTATATAATGGCTATTGTGAATGTTGTCAATAATTCTGAAAAACATAACGCAAGCCAAATGCCGTGAGTTCCTATTATTTTAGGCAACAGGATAAAAGACGGTATCAAAAATATGAATCCGCGCAGAAGCGCCAGTACTGTAGCATGGCGCATTTTCTCTAAACTCTGGTAATAACCTATTACCGTGAGATTGAAAATAAAGAACACGAATGCTGCAGAAAAATACGGGAACCCGTCAATGGCTATCTTGGCTGCAGGATTTTCTGTATTTATGAAAAGTCCTACAAGTATATCAGGGAACAAAGAGAACGCAGCCGTGAGTACAACACCACAGACTATTGCCGTAAGAAGCGCTATCCGCTCCGTCGCCTTGACACGGTTTCTGTATCCGAGACCGAAGTTATAGCTGATTATAGGCTGGGCCGACTGGGCTATGGCATTTCCCACCATAAACACAAACGGGGTATAGTAGCAGGCTATACCGAAGGCCCCTACGCCATTGTCCCCCAGATATTTCATAAAGACATGGTTGCCCACGAACATAAGTATGGCCATAGTCGCCTCTGTCAGCAGGGCAGACGAACCGATGCGGCACTGGTATCCTAGTACAACACTGATAAGAGCAGCCATGACATTACACATCATGGCCAATTTCGGAGCACCGTCCAAACGAATAATAAATAGGCATACGGAGCACAGCATCTGAAACAACAGCGAAGGAATAAACCACAACAAGTATTCCCGTACCAGAGGTGTCAAATATTCGGATGCTCCCAATAGACGGGCTGTACCTGATGGATAAGCCATCATCAAAATGGAAGGAACGAGAGCAACGATCGTAACAAACAATAATGCTTGGCTTACATTGATACGCGCCGCCTCGATTTTTCCTCTCGACAAATGTATGGAAGCGACAATAGCATCCCTTTTCATAACGTAATTTACTTTAAACTGTGTTTGCCAGTCCATCAAACAGTCCGGGACCAGGGAGATACGGGTCCGGGCTGCAACGCATCACCTCGGATTCCCATCCCCGCTGATTCGCCACGGCCGGTGCGGCACCCCGCCCGCTCTACCGCACCGGACACAAGAAAGGCCGGACAAGACGCTTGGCTGTTCCACCCAGTCATCTTATCCGGCCACTATCCCTGTTGCCCTCCGATGAGGATTACAAAACGTGTATCTTCATATTGCGGGGCAAAGGTGGGTCAAAAGTTCGGAGTATCCAAATTTATCGGAATTTTTTTGAAACTGTAAGGATTCCTTAAACAGGAAAGGGTTCAGGAGTCGAGAAGACAGGAGTCGAGATCCTTGACAATCTGTTCCTTATCCATATTCTGGCCTATGAAGACAATTTTCTGCATGCGGTCGCCGTATTTTTCGTCCCAGTCCTTGTAGAAGTCGGGATCCTGGCGCATCAGCTGGATACGGTCTTCTTCAGGAGCGGTGGCGTACCATTGCCCGGCCTCTCGGAGAAGTTTCTGTTTTCCGGCCTGCTCGAACATATAGGACATGTCGGTGTTGTCGGAGAAATAGCATATTCCTTTGGCACGGATTACGGACGAGGGCCATTTCTTTGCGACGAAATTGTCGAACCGGTTGATGTCGAAGGCGGGACGGCGGTAATAGACGAAGGTGCCGATGCCGTATTCCTCAACCTCACCGCCGTCGTGATGATGGTGGTGGCAGGAGCCGTGATGGCCTTCGCAGGGATCTTCATGGTCCTCGCCGTGATGATGCTCACCGTGATGATGCCCGCCGTGTGGATCTCCGTGATGGTGGCCGCCGGGCTCCTCCTCCGGGACGGCACTGTCGATGCCGCGCACCCATCCTGCGGAAGTCGCCACCTTGTCGAAATCGAACATCCCTGTATTCACTATACGGGAAAGGTCCACGCCGGCATAGTCGCACTCGATAATCTCCGCTCCAGGCTGCAGTGTCCGTATAATCTGCCTTATCCTTCCGAGCTCCTCCGGAGAGACCTCGGACGCCTTGTTCAGCAGGATTATGTTACAGAACTCTATCTGCTGGATGATAAGGTTCTCTATATCCTCCTCGCCGATATCCTTCCGGGCAAGGTCATCCCCGCAGGCGAACTCGCTCTGCATACGCAGGGCGTCCACCACAGTCACGATACAGTCCAGCCGGCATACCCCGTGCTTCCGGTAGGCTTCGCCGAGGGAGGGTATCATGCTGATGGTCTGGGCGATAGGGGCAGGCTCGCAGATGCCGCTGGCCTCTATGACTATGTAGTCGAAGCGGTCCATGGCCATGAGGTCATAGATCTGCTCCACAAGGTCGGCCTTCAGGGTGCAGCAGATGCAGCCGTTCTGCAGGGCCACGAGACTGTCGTCCTTCTTGCCCACCACACCGCCTTTCTGGATAAGGTCCGCGTCTATGTTCACCTCACCTATATCATTGACAATCACGGCAAACCTGATACCTTTGCCGTTAGAAAGTATATGGTTGACCAGAGTGGTCTTCCCGCTGCCGAGGTATCCCGTCAGCAGCAATACCGGGATATTCTTGTCCATCATTTCAGTTTCCTTCCGTCAGAGAAAGCATTCCCGACCTTCTCCCCGACTTTCAGATAATCATTGTTGAAAGGGTCGAAAATTATAGGCGCCACCTTGGAAACATCGACCTTGCCGTCAGCCCCGAGCACCCTTTCATCCACGCTCACGTTCACGATTTCACCACGGAGGATGCAGGTCTGCGGATTATAGTCCTTGAGCCGGCATTCCACGGCGACAGGAAGTTCCTCTATGAGCGGGGCATCCACGAACTCTGACTTCACGGCATGGAAGCCTGCCCTGGCGAACTTGTCAGGCACATTGTTGCCGGAAGCAAGCCCGACATAGTCACAGGCCACGACATGGTCGGCCGTAGCCATGCTTACGGTGAAAGCACCGCGCTCCCGTATGTTCTTTACAGTCTTGTGTCCCGCACTCAGGCACAGGGATATCTCGTCGGATTCGCTGATACCGCCCCAGGCGGCATTCATGGCGTCAGGAGTCCCGTCTTCGCCGTATGTGGCAATGATGAACACCGGCTGGGGATAAGTAAGGGGTTTTGCCCCGAAATTCTTTCTCATAGTCATGTTTTTTTAACGATATCCGTACTCAACTCATTTTCCGTGCCAGCGGCATGGCATACGACAAAATGTCATAATGCCGGACAGGACACCTGAAGTCAGCGTGGCATACGGGAAATGCCGAGATAGCGGAGAAGGGCTTCGAGGAAGTAATAGTCCGCGTAGGTCAGGGGAACATCCACCTCGGAATCACCGGGCTTGTTGCCAACACTGTGCTTCAGCAGGAAACCATGGAGCTCCCCTTCCGAGGCGAGGTAGCTGTCCGAAGCGAGGGTCCGCAGCATCTTTTCTGCCGTGGAAAGATAGAGGAATGACTTCTCGCCTCTGACGTATGCCGACAGCTCGGTTAGGCCGCTCGCCATGACAGCTGCGGCGGAGGCGTCCCGGAAATCGTCCGGTATCTCCACGGAATCATAGTCCCAGTACGGGATGCCGTCATCCGGAAGGCGTGCCAGAAGGTAGTCGGCCACTGCAACGGCGTGGTCCAGGAAGCGGCGGTCCTGCGTATAGCGGTACATCATCGTGTATCCGTAGAGCGCCCACGCCTGCCCGCGGCTCCAGGCAGAACTGTCAGAGAAGCCCTGCACGGTCTGCTTGCCGAGGACCTCGCCTGTCAGAGGGTCGTAGTCCACAAGGTGCCAGCAGCTGTGGTCCGGGCGGAAATGGTTCTTCATTGTGGTCAGGGCGTGGGAGACGGCCACCTGCATGTAGAGCTCATTGCCCGAGAAGGTGTATGCCTTGAGCAGCAGCTCCATATTCATGATGTTGTCGATTATGACCGGGAATTTCCACTTGCCAAAATTCCAGGAGCGTGTACAGCCTACGGCAGGGTTGAACCGGGTGCACAGTGAGGCGGCAGCGGTGTCGATGACTTCGCGGCAGTGCGGGTCACCGGTTGCCGCATACTCGTTGCCGAAACTGCACATTATCTGGAAACCTATGTCGTGGTCATCCTTGCGGAACTTCAGCGGCTCGAGAGCCGAGGTATATTTCTCCGCGAGAGCCTTCACCGCTGGGTCTCCGGTGTAGTCATAGACATACCACAGGGAGCCGGGATAGAAGCCTGAGCACCACCATCTTATATTGCTCGTGACCAAATTCCCGTCCTTGTCGAGGGTACGAGGGAAAAGGAGAGTATCCCTTCCGCTGTCCCGGGACAGGGTCTCTGCAGCCGCCCCGAGGTTCCGGTCCAGAAGGGAAAGCTGATGCCATGCCCTTTCAAATACCCTGGCGGACAGATGTTCCATTGTCTCGGGAAGTTCCGTCACGGCCTGTGATCCTGAAGCACCGCTTATGATGACCGACGGGACGGAGATGTCGAAGACCTTGTCTCCGAGACTGTAGCTTCCCGGAGTGTGGAAGACGGCGCAGAGGACATCACCGTGGCGGACAGCCTGGCAGAGAGCATCGTTCCTCAACACTTCCACCGGAGCCCTTCCCTTCTTATACCGTGAGGCAAAGGCGGCAGTCTGCCTTGCCGTCGAACATGGGACAAGGGCGTACGCATACGTTCCACGGTTTCCGTCGCGGAGAGTCCCGAGAGGATGGTCGAACCAGCACTTGAACACCCGCGTCTCGTCCCATTTGTCCTTGAACGCCGGGTCTATGTCGTCCCATTTCCCTTTCTGGAGAGTGTCGGAGACCATAAGCGGGGCACCGTCAAGGCTGACGTAACCTCTCCCGTTGTGGTGTACCCAGTTCTTTCCGGAGGTGATTTCCCCGGCAAGGTGAACCTGGTCGACGGCCGTGGTTACCGACCTGAAATCGTCGCGGGAGACCGTGATGCCAGACCCGAGGTTCACCACGCAGTCCTCGAAGAAGAACGTGCTCTTGAAAGCATGGAGCCCGTCGCGCTGCAGCTCCATCGTCGCGGCCATGACATCTCCGGAGACAGCCCCGCCCACATGGGAAGACCAGTTGCGCTTGCCTGCAACGGAATCATCGCACTTGATCGGCTTCCCGTCATCATACGCCGTGACCCCGGGCACCTTCCTCCAGTCCCAGCAGGCGAAGATGTTCTCGAATTCATGACCGTCCTGCATAAGGATGAGGGCTCCGTCAGCGGAGAAGTTCGCAAGGGTGTTTTCCCGGTTGGTGAACTCGAAGCCTATCGTCCTGTCGGAGTGCATTCTGATGGAGGCATACCAGTCCGGACGGCGGTAGATCCCGCAGTCGGAACGCCGGTAATAGACAGGTCCGGTAAGGGAATTGCGGTATTTCTCCGGCTGCAGGTTCTCAAGGGCGACCTTCCGGAAGAATTCCGGATCTCCTTCCGAGGCAGCCGCCATATTCTGCGCCGCCACAGAGAGGGCGAACGCCTTTCCCGTTCCGGCGTCGATGAAATTCTGCCGTCCGCAGAAGCTCGGGTCCATCACCCCTTTGAATACGCACCGGCAGATACCGTTCTTCAGCAGGCCTGCGACTATGTCCACCTGTTCCGGGGGAAAAGCGTATTCCGTACCGTCCAGGACCCTTATCCAGAACGATACGCCGTCAGCATACGCAAGGCCGTAGTTTCCGAACTGGATCTGGGGGCCGTGCTGGTGGAAGGACCAGTCCTCCTGGATGCCTTCCGAGGAAGTGATGTAGATTTCCTCTGCTATCTGCTCCTTCGCTTTCTGCACCAAGTCGGCGTCATCCGTCAGCAGCCCTTTCATCAGGTTGTTCCCGGCGAGCCACACCTTGTTCTGCCCGGTCATCCCGAACCTTGAGCGTTCGAGCACCTTGAGTCCTCCTGCGATTTCGTCCTCCGAGAGTTCGTCCCTGAGCATCAGGAGCACCGCTGTCATCTTCTTGGGAACGCCGATGTCGTTGTGCCACCAGTTGGGGCAGACAGGCATATTGCGGAACCACCAGTCCATCCCGGAATGCAGGAGGATATGCAGCTTTTCCGAGCCTTCCCAGGGCTGGCCGGGATACCTGTAGAGCTTTGCCAGGGCATACATCCTCGTAAGATGCAGGGTAGCCGGCCAGCGGCCCCTGTCCTGTGCAGTGTAGTCGATGTCCTTCCAACAGCCCTCCTCCCAGTCGAAGCTGTCCAGGAGGCTCTGCACCTCGTCATCGGGGAGATGCACGGCCATATAGAGCTGGAGGAGGAGCACGTCGTTCGCCCGTCCGTGGTCGGAGTATTCTATAAAGCGTCTCGTCACCGCCTCATCGGGGGCATAGGAGACTATGGATGCCTCGACAAAGGCTTGCCTGACTTTTTCCAGCGATGTACCGGAAGCAGAAGCCGCTTCTGCCTGGAAAGAGAACGGCAGAGACAGGCTCAGGATAAAGGTCAAAAGGAGATTTTTCATCATTCTCGGTTCTTTTCGTTGTCAAAGATACAAAAAGGGGTGCCGGAACGCAAAGCCCGGCATCCCCATTGGAAAAAAATTACACTATGACTGTCTACCTGTTTTCGGTGTCTTTCTGGCAGCGGACGGCGAAAGTCCTTGCGCGTGTAGCAGTCGTATTAGTGTCACTATATGAGGCGGAATAATAACAGTACTGCAGACATACAGCACTGCGGGCATCTGTAGGAAGTACGTTATTGAACCAATAGAGCGCTGCATGCCTGTTATTCGAAGACGGACGGTTACCCCAGTTTGCCCCAGCACCGGCCCAATGAGCTCCGGCAAACGGCCAATAGTCATACGTACCGTTCCCGAGAGGATAGGCAAGGACGCTTGCTCCGCTCGGATAGAAAGGGCTGTCTTCATTCAAAACACCTTCTTCCTGGCCATACTTGACACCATTCGGAATTTCCCAACGCTCGGCATTGTTCTTCACTAAATATGCGACATAGGTATCCGGCACCCTGTAACCTTCAGGACAAGGGTCGTAAATGGTCTTGTATCCGGTACTGCTCGGGTCGTACCACTCGGTAGTATTGTTTACGCCACCCCAAAGGTCTGCTCTGTGCTCTTTTTCCTGCCAGTCACCATTATCATTAGCTTCTCCTCCATATGCATGAATAAGATTCGGGGACGCTATTGCAGTTGAGATATCAGAGCCGACAGGTGTAGTTCTTTCATTATATGAGTTAATTTGAACTCCATTGGAAGAATTCGACCACATGAACGGATCCTTACGACCCCACTGGAAATATGCGACTCCTATTTCAAATGTACCCTTTTCCTCTGCCATTGTATTGCCGTATGTAGCTCCGAGAAGTCTGTCCATCAGGACGATATTTCCCTCAGGATAAGTAACATCCTGTCCGCGAGGATCGTCTCCTGCAAAATACTTCCATATCATGAATGACCAGATGATATTGTAGTCCTTGTCATAAAGAGCCACCACGCCCCAGCGTCCGGTTTGAGACTGGTCATAGCAGTACACATCTATGGTGTAATCTGAATTTACAGTATTCGTAGGATTAGGCTCGTAAGCCAGTACGTCATTCGGCAAATGAAGAAGTTTTCTGCCTGTTCCGTTAGTGTTGTTGTACATCTCCGAAGAACCGGTAAGAAGTCCGTAATATTTCGGCTCTTTCACTTTCGAGAAATCTCCGCGGGCACGTACATCTATGCTGAGATGGGTCTCGCCTTCTCCTGCAGCCTTCTGCTCGATAAGATAGGTGTTCTGCTTTCCGTATGCCCAGCCGTCCACTAAGTCACGAGTCTCCACAGGGTCGTACCATTTATATTCTGCAGGTATAGACTCTTCACTGATTCCGCTGACTTCGATAACCGACAGGCAGCTCTCTTTAAGCAGGCCTCCATTGACTTTCACAGGGATAGTCACAGTCTCGTTGCCGTTCGGATTTTTCATAGTCACAATCACATATACCTGGTCATTGGACGTCAGGTCGCAAGGAAGGGCAGTGAAATACACCTCCTGTGAACCGGAGAACACCGAAGGTCTTGAAATCTCGGCACCTACTGTTTCTGACGGGTCCGTCACAGTCAGTTCACCGGTCTCCAAGTTGCAGGACACGTCCCCGGCAAGTTCAGCACCTGCAGCATACAGGCTGGCTCCGGTAAGATTGTAGGAAGTATACTCGGAAGTCGAGAGGACAAGCTTCACGAATGCCGTCTTCTGCTGGAGCTGGAATGTAACGTCTTCCGTCTGGCCTGCCGCAAGGGTGACGTCATTGTCGTATGCAAGGGCATAATTTCCGACATGAAGGCTTGAATTAGCGTTTCTCTGTGTCTGGAGAGCAGGAACTGACGATGTCAGCACGCCCTCGGAGTACACTGCCGTACCAGGATATGTGATGACTATATCCATGTCGGAAGCCGCAACCAATGAATTCGTAGTCTGGAAAACGCCTGAGGCGCTGCCGGACGATTCGCTGAAAAGTTCAGCGGCTTCGTTGGAAAAAGTTCCCTCTGGAGCTGGAGCTTCTTCAGTAGCTGCTGCCACACCTTTGGTGGAAATCCTTATGACATCTCCGGTAACCCAAAGCAAAGGATAAATGTCTCCGTCTTTCTCGCCTACGGAAACCTTCGTGTTCATCGTAGTTTCTCCTGACAAAACGAGGCGCGGGCCGTCAGTCTCCGGTTGGGCGAGCTTGTTCTCGTCTATCGAGCAGGATGCTGCAGCAAAGGCAGCAAGTCCCAAAACCAATATATACTTTTTCATTTCTTCAATAATTTAAAGGTTACCACTCTATTTCGTCAAGTTCGCCCGGGTTGTTTTCCGTGCTCCACCCGTCCGGGAGACCGAGCGGTGTCCACTTCACGTATTCGACATCCACGGCGCGTCCGGTAGAATCATAGACGATAATGGCCGTAAATTTGTCCTGTCCGATTCTGATATCGGTCAATGTCTTGTTGTATGGCATCTGGTCTATATCCACGCCATTGTCGATGACATAGTTAGTGAGCTGGATTTCACTTTCGAGGTCTATCGTGACATCATCGAAATTCATCATTTCGATGATTTTCGCCCCATGGAAAGTACCGGCTGTAAGCTCAGCTGAAATAGTAGCCGAATTGTCGTCGCCCGGAGTCACCGTCAGGGAAACAGTGATGGTCTCCTGCGTCTGCTCCTCTTCATCAGGCTTGTTGCAGCCTGAGAGCAATGCAACCGTAGCGGCTGCCGCAAATAATAGAAAACGTTTCATCTTTTTGGAATTTGGTTATATTAAAGTGTTCACAATATGTGTCATGCACCCATCGGGTCTTCCGGAGTAAGCCTTACGGTGATTGTCGCTGTCTCTCCGGCCTGGAGAGTTATCGTATACCCGCATTCATAGTATCCGGTATTCGACGCATCCCACGAATTCTCGCTTACAGTACTCCAGGTTGTCCAGGTCGGGTTGTGTCCGGTCGAAGAAGTCTTGGTCAGGTACATATACTTTCCCTCCCTGACCAGAGTTATGGCTCCATATTCGATTGTCGGCTGCGCCTGAGTCACCATCGTCCAGCGGACGTCTGCGGTCTTGTCGCTCCTTGCCGTTATATTGTCTGTCACGACAAGGTCATCCCCGTCGATATAGATTGTGCGTACCGCCGATGCGACTTCGTTGCTGAGAGGAGCCGAGATGTCGACAGTGGCACCTTTCCGGCCGCTGTCATTGACAAGACCGGTAATCTCACCGGCCCCGGCCACTCTGTAATAGGAGCCGTTCACGGAAATCGTATTGTGGTTGAGATTGTTGTACCGGAAAGCCGTCCATCTTTCGGAGCCGTCGTTCATATTCCACAAGTCGATGTAAGGTTCAAGTGTGCCATAACTCTGCAGGCCAAGGTCTGCAGCCCATCTCGTACCGTTGTAATCATACACGAAAGAACCGGCATCCAGGTGGGAATGGCTGGAATTTCCCTGCCCTCCCTTTATACCGAGGAACTTGTCATCCAAGTCCATAGTCCAGGTATCGTGGACAAGCACCACAGGAGTCGTACCTCCGCCCCTGAAAATATAGTCTTCAGGTGCAGATACTTCGCTCATCGCAATGTCGGCAGCATAATATGCTATCAGAGGCAGCAGTCTGGATTCGGAAGAGGATGAATACCTTGAAATCCTGTCCTGTTCCAGGTAAAGCACCGACAGGTCGTCGAACTTCCACGCAAAATACCATTGTGCAAGGCACGGGATAGTGGACGGAGCACAGTCGGAATAGTTGAAGCACAAGCCTGAAGGTCCTTCCATGAAGACCATGTATTTTCCCGTCTTGGAAAAGCCCTCAGTGGAAGAAAGACCATTGTCAGAGCCTGTCGCAGTCTCCATGGCAGTAAGCATCAGAGCCTCGTAAAGAGTACCATAGCACCAGTAGGAGTAGCCCTCAGGATAGTTCCCGTCCGGAGAATACATTCCCTCCATGGCCGGTACGTTGGATTCCAGGGCCTTGTCTATTATGCCCTGGGCGACGGACTGATTGTCCTCGTAGACTGCGAGGGCAGCGCAGACGAGACCTCCGTTGCAGACCTGGTTCCAGTTGCTTTCAGCCTCATAGAAATTCAGGTTCCATACTCCGTCATTGGCCGGAGCGAAGGCGAAATCGTTCAATGCTTTCCTTGCCAGCTCCTTTGTATCGGAGGACAGGTCATTGTAGAGCCAGTCGTAGCCGAGCGCAACGCCCGCGGCCATTTCACCTACATCGAGGAAATGCTGGCGTGCATTCCAGTCGGAAAAGCGGCAGACGGTCTGGATATCATTCTCCGCCTGCTCAAGATACCGTGCTTCACCTGTAGTCTTGTAGGCGTATGCACAGAAGAGGATGCGCTCTTCCGCGTTGCGGCTGACGGACAGGAGCCTTTTCCCGGACAGGACACGTTCGAGGTCTGCAGCCCCGACATATCCTGTAGCCTTGTTGATGATGGCGGTGTGGATCTGGGTCAGAGCGGTGTTGGTCCCGGCTTTGACAGTCTCCGCTATGGACTCAAAATCCGCATCCGTGAATATCACACGGGGATGGTTGTCCGCCGTGAGCCGGGTGTAGTCGGGAGAGGTCACCGTTGTCGGCGGTTCCGGATTGTCTCCGCCCTCGTCCTTCACGCTCGTACCCGGATAGAAGACAGGATAGCCCTCGTCCGCGCAACTGGAGAAGATGAAGCAGACTGAAAAAAGAGTTGTAAGAATTATATTCCTTTTCATTATCTTATCTTTATATAAGTTTGTTGATATCATAGACTTGCCGATCAGTACGCCCAGCCCGGCTTCTGCTTCAGGTTCGGGTTCCTCTGGCATTCGCTGGCAGGAGCTCCCCACGGATACATATCGTCGGTATAGTACCAGTTATAGTTGTATCCCTGCCATTCTTTCCACCAGGACTGGCCGCCGTAGGTATCGCGTCCGCCGAACTTCATCTGCTTGTAGGTTCCCCATCTCCACTCGTCGAAGTAGTCGTGTCCCTCCAGGCAGAGCTCGACGCGGCGCTCATAGCGGATGGCTTCCATCACCTCCTCGTCCGTGCCCACACTGACAGACGGCATCCCTGCGCGGGAGCGTATCTGGTTGACAATGGAGACAGCATCCCCTGCCCGTCCCACATGGACGTAAGCCTCGGCAAGCTGGAGCACAACATCCGTGTACCGGATAAGAGGCCAGTCGGTAGGACAGCGCAGACGGTCGATAAGGTCTTCGGGCTTGGAGTATGAATATTTCTTATAGACATACATGCTGTTGTAGGTACCGATATAATAGTCGCCGTAGTCATCGCCTTCCGTGATGAACGGCCATCTGAGCTCCTTGCCTATCTGGATTTTCCCGCCGTTGTCCGAAACGTCCTTGAACGTGTCGTAAGGCTCGTAAGGGGTGAGCACGATGTCTTTCAGACGCGGGTCTCTGTTCTCGTAGGCCTTGCGTATCCTGTCTTCATTGCCGTCAGGCAAATAATATTGTCTGAAAACATCTACTCCGATGCGGTTTATTCTTTCCTGGATGATGGCTGCCTGGTCGCGGTCCCATTTGTCCTGCTCCACATTGCCCTGGGCGTCAAGACTGATGCCGTCCCTGAAGAAGAAGACCTCCCTCTTGTAGAAATTCTCGTCAGGTGTGAATTCGGAATTGTTCCACTCTGGAATCACATCCTCCCAGTTGAACTTTGTACCGTTGGCATTCTGGAAATAGTCCACGAAATCGGCTGAAGGACGGGCATTGGACCATGAGTTCCATGTGTCGCGGCCTCCTATCATAAGCTGAAGGTTGTCGCAGTAGCCGGCATCCGAAGTAAACTGGAGAGGGAAAATCATCTCGTGGTCTTTCTCGTTAGTGTAATTGAAGAAATCGATGAATTTTCCGGCCCAGAGCCCGTAGCCACAGTCGTCTACCATCTCGAAGTCGTTGACGGCAAGCTGATAGTAGTGACTCGCATCATAGTCCGTAGGGTTCTCGCCTTTTTCGGCCTCGTATGCCATCCACATATAGGCCATCCCCCTCAGCGAATAGGCTGCACCCTTTGAAGGGCGGCCGTAGTTCTCTGTCAAGGTATTGTTCGGACAGTAAGGACTGTCAATGCAGTAGGTAAGGTCGTCAATCACCGCGTTCCATACCTCCACGGCCGTCGACTGGCCCTTAGTACACTCTGCTTCCGAGATAACCACAAGGTAGAGCGGCACTCCGCCGTATATCTTGACCAGACGGGAATAAAACCACGCTCTCAGGAAGCGAGCTTCGCAGATGTACCTTTCGTATTTTTCTGTACTGAGCCCTGCCCTGTGAAGATTTTCGAGGGCATCGTTTATCTGGTGAATGGAGGTGTAGGCCCATTTCCATTCGTACCAGATCACGAAATCGGTAGCATCCTTGGTAGCGTCGGAAAGTGCTTTCAGAGGGTAGTTGTCCGACACGAAATCGGTCTGGAATTCCATGCCCATCCATCCCTGACGGTTTATACCGGTCATATCATTATGTCTCAACTGGATACGCGTCAAGTCTTCCTTGTAGAAGTTGTCATACAGCCCGGCCATTCCCTTGTCCGCCAGACTCTCGTTAGTCCACATATTGGCACTCGCTATCTGGTCCGCCGGAGCTACATCGAGCATGCCCGTACAGGAAGCGAAAGGAAGCAGCGCGAAGACAAAAAGCAATTTTTTACAGTATTTCATCATATATTTTCCTCCTCAATTAAAATGTTACCTGCGCACCTACAGAAACCTGTCTCATAAGAGGATAACCGATGGTCCCTCCGAGTTCCGGATCCATGCCCGGGAATGAGGTGATGGTCAGCAGGTTTTCTCCTGACACATAGAAACGCAGCTGTTTTACGAAGAACTTCTTTGTGATGTTTTCCGGCAGGGTATAGCCTATCTGGACATTCTTCAGTTTCATGTAGTCGCCCTTATACTCGTAGAAGTCGCTCTGCTGGCGGCTACGGTCGGAGCCTTCATAGAGCCGCGGATAAGTACCCCATATATTGGTACGCGGGTCGGAAGGATTCTCAGGGTCGTAGAAGTAGTGGTCATCCGCGATTCTCTGGCTGAGAGCATAGCCCCAGGTTACATTGGTGGCGTTGTAGTAATTTGTATTCCAGAAAATATAGTAGTCGAATGCACCGGTCCAGAGCATGCTGAAATCTATTCCTTTCCATGAAAAACCGAGGTTGATGCCGAGGTTGTAGGCTGGAGTGGAACTCTTGCCGTTGAAATCCATGTCGTAAGAGTTGCCGTAATTACCGTCCCCGTTGGTGTCGGCATAGATGAAGTCTCCGTACCACAACTGGTCCTTGCTGACAGTCGTCACGCCGTTGAAAGTATAGCCTGACTCTATCATCGCACGCACCCACTGCATGTCGGTCTCGGTACGGATGATACCGTCCACAGGACCTGCATTCACATCCACCTGGCCGCCGGTGTATCCTTTACCGGTACCTCTGTACCTCTGGTAAATATAGTGCTCTCCTATCTCGTGTCCCTCGATAAGCTTGCCAGGAGAAGACCAGTTTTCCGATACGTCGGAAAGGTTGGTATAATAATTTCCTGCCTCGTCATAGCCTCTGGAAAGCTGTCCTTTGAAAGTGGTTACCTTGTTCTTGTTGAACGAGAAGTTGACTCCCGCGAAATAGTAGAAATCCTTTCCTATGGTGTCCTTCCAGTTGAGAGCTATCTCGACACCCTGGTTCCACATGCTGCCGAGGTTGTTCGGCACCTGGGTGAAGTTACCCATGGTCAGATATGTGCTCGGAGTGAAAAGTATGTCCGTAGTATTCTTGTGATAATAGTCGATTTCAGCCGTGAGGCGGTCGTTGAAAAAGCCTGCATCGATACCTATGTCAGTAGTGGCGGTGGTTTCCCACTTGAGGTTGATGTTGCTCATTGACTTGATGTACAGGGCTGTGGCGTTGCTTCCGTCCACCACGACATTGCCGGTGTTGTAGGTAGCCTGCCATGCGAAGTTTCCGATACCGAGGTTGTTACCTGTCTGTCCCCACGAAGCCCTGAGTTTCAGGTTCGAAAGCCATCCTCTCGTACTCTCCATAAACGGCTCTTCATGTATTTTCCAACCTGCCGAGAACGAAGGGAAAAATCCGTAACGGTTCTTTGTTCCGAATCTCGACGAGCCGTCGGCGCGGAAATTGGCCTCGAAAAGGTAACGGTCCTTGAAAGCGTAGTTTATCCTGCCGAAATAGGAGCGGAGCCCCCAGCCTGTCCTTGTAGTATAGGAGGCATCGTAAAGGGTGGAATATGTGCCTCCCTCGTTCAGAGACCAGTCTGACGCCCCCTGCTTGCGGACCTGATATGCCCAGGTCCTGTATTCGATGGCGGAATATCCGAGTATGGCTCCTACGGTATGGTCGCCGAATGTCCCGTCATAGCGTGCGAGCAGTTCGGTAGACATCCTGTAGTTGCGGTATGTCCTGTCCGTAACCATGGCCTTGGAAAGATCCGAAGAAGTATACCTCGTATCGGTGACATAGTCCCAGTAGCCGTTCTCGCGGCTATAGGTGTGATTAAGACCGAAAGTCGGGGCATAGTTGAACGTACCTTCTATGCTGACGCCCTTGTACGGACGAATCTTGGCATACAGCGACCCGTTTATTCTCCAGGTATGCTTGGTTCCGTCGCTGCCGACCATCTGTGCGAAGACATTGTTGGCGTTAGGGCTCTCTTCGTTGTTGGCCGGACGGCCCCAGGCGTTCTCGCTGCCTGGATATATACCCGGAGTCGTCTGATAGAGATAGTTGAAACCGTTCTTGATGTTTGCGGTACCGTCCGACTGGAACTGGCCGTATATCTTCGTACCTATCGTGAACCATTTCAGAACATCGGCCTCGAGATTGGCCCTGAAGTTCGCTTTCTGGGAAGAGGCGTTGATATTGAAACGGTTCATTACGCCCTCGTTGTCGAGATATCCGGCAGAAATAAGATAACGTACAGTCTTGCTGCCGCCGGAGATGCTGAGGTTGTGCTCCTGGGAGTATCCGTTCTGGAAAATCTCGTCGAACCAGTTGGTATTAGGATAGGCCACATAGTTCGGGACTCCGTATTCGTTGAGTCCGTAAGGGGCCGCAGCAGCAGCCCTCCAGATATCGATAGAAGCCTGCGAGAATTTGTGGGACTTGCCGGCATTGTCGCAGCCTTCGTTGTAAAGTTCCATATAGGTGGCATAGTCCTTCACCCAGTCCAATTCATTGTACGGCATCTGGTAGATACCTTTATACGAATAGCTGACTCTCGGTTTGGCTTCCGAGCCGGCCTTGGTAGTGATGAGGATCACACCGTTTGCGGCACGGGTACCGTAGATGGCGGTCGAGGCCGCATCCTTCAGGATGGATATCGACTCTATGTCGTTAGGGTTCACATTGTCCATGCTCCACTCTATGCCGTCCACCAGCACGAGAGGCGCGCTCGCATCGGTATTATCGTTGACTGTAAAAGACCCGACACCCCTGATGCGGATGCTGGTTTCTTCCGCTCCCGGCTGGCCCGTAGTCTGCATCACCGACATACCTGGAGCAAGACCCGCCAAAGCGGCCGAAGTATTCACTATAGGACGGCCTTCGGCAATGCTTCCGAAATCAATGGAAGTCACGGAGCCGGTGATATTTGCCTTTCTCTGCGTTCCGTAACCCACTACCACGACTTCCTCGAGAAGTTCGGCATCCTCCTGCATGACAATGTTGATGACATCGTTTATCCCGACAGGCATGGTGACGGTCCTGTATCCGATGCATGAGAATACCAGGCTGATATCTGAGGCATCTTCCACGGTCAGGGACCAGTTGCCGTCCGGATCCGTCTGCGTACCGTTCAGAGTCCCTTCGACCATGACGGTCACGCCGATGACAGGAGCACCCGAAGCGTCATCCACATGGCCGGACAATGTCCTCCGTCCGTTATCTTCTTCCGGGACTCCTTCCTGTCCTGTTCCTGAATCTTCAGGGGCATAAAGCGCCACCACCTGGTCCAGTACCTTCCAGGTTATACCGGAACCTGCGAACACATGTTCCATGAGGGTTTCAAGCGTAGCATTCTCGAGATCGACATTCACCGAAGCCATATTGATGGTCTCCATCGATGTATTGTAGGAAAAAGAGACCCCTGTCTGTCCGGTGAACTCGTCAAGCACCTGCTTTAGCGGGGCATTTGTAAAAGACAGCCTGAGGCTGTATTCCTGCTGGTCTATAGGCTTGGCTGACAATAATGTCATTCCCGCTGAAAGCAGGGCCGGAAGCACTAAGGCCACTGTCCTTAGCAATTGTTTTACGTTCATATTGGCTATATCAGTTCTTAATAAAAGTGTAATGGTGTTCTGTGGTATATGGCGGGAGCATTCCCGCGGCGGAGCCTATTCCAGGCTGAACCGGAGGTCCCCGCAAACAAATTCCAGCATATCCAGGATATCCCCTATGTCGCTGTCTTTCTGGAAACTGAAATTATATGTGGCACCTTCATCCTTTCCTTCCACCGCTATACTGACCCCGTAGACGTCCGAAATTTCGGTCACTATCTCCTTTACGGTGGCATTGTGCAGCGAGACGGCTCCGTAGTGCCTCATAAGCATATCCCCTATGTAGATATCGCTTATCTCAAGTGCGTCGGCAGACTTGTCCAGCACTGCCTGCTGCCCCGGACGGAGGCGGACGAGGTTCACGCCGTCAAGGTTCTGCATCGCTACAGAGCCCTGTGCAAGCGAGACTTCCGGTCTTGCGTCCCCGGGAAAGGCCTTCACGTTGAAGACAGTGCCGAGCACCTTTACCTTGAAGCTCTCCGTAGTGACTATGAACGGGCAGTCAGGGTTGTGCACCACATCGAAATAGGCCTCCCCGACGACAGTCACATTCCTCTCCTCGGCGTTGAAGTTCTTGTCAAAAGTCATTTCTGTGCCGGGATTCATCCACACCTGCGTCCCGTCGGGCAGGCTTACCATGACTGCAGCTTCCCCGGCGTTGCAGTAACGCTGGATACCGTCATCGTATGTAAGGGAAAAGGTGACCACGGCCGTTACAAGGATTACGGCCACCGCAGCAGCTGCCGGATAGAGCCAGCGCCTCATCCTTGACCTGCGTGCTGTGCGCTGTGCGGCATCGATACGCGCATTCAGTGCCTTCAGAGACTCTTCCACATCAGTGTCCGGAGTCCCTGAAAGGAGGAAATGCAGGGCGTGGTCGAGCGTCCTGATTTCATCCGTTTCGTCAAAGATGTCTGATATATTCCTCATCCTGGTCGCGTTACGGATTATATACGCGACCTGGGGAAAAAGCACCTACAGGAAATTTGATTTTTTTATGAAAGCCCGGAGACGGACCAGCGCGGTATGTATCTGGTTCTCGACTGTGGAAACGCTGATCCCGAGCTTTTCGCTGATTTCCCGGGCCGACAGGTTTTCCACATAGTTCATGAGGAATATCTCACGGCATCGCGGGGGCAGGCTGCCGATAGCGGCATCGAGAGATTCGCGGATGTCCCGGCTGTAGAGTTTCTGGAGGATATCGTTCCTGTCCACATCATAGAAACGGTAATATTCTTCGATATCCCCCATGGCCAGCTTTCCGTGGTTGAGCCGGGAAAGTTGCTTGCGGATTACGCTTATGCACGCATTATATGTACTGCGCAGCAGGAAACTACGTATGTTACCCCCCCCCGTCCCGGATTGAGGCAGAAGGCTTTCCCTGACAGTCCAGAGCCGGAAGAAGACGTCATGTACAATGTCCTTGGCTGTCTCCCTTGACACCATCAGGGAAGCATAGTTCACCAGCAGTGGATAGAACATACGGTACAGCTCGTCGAAAGCCGCCCTGTCCGAACGGCTTATCCTGACAACAATATCATCCGGTCCTGTCATCTGCTCCATCTTCTCCTGCGCTCCTCTGTAATGTGTGGGCGGCAAACTTACGGAAAATTTCCGAATTCGGTACAGGCCGGACAAGGACAGGACGATTTTTTTTTCGACCAAACGTGCAGGAACCCGGACATGGTTGAAGACGCACGCGGCCAAAAGTAGAGTCTTACGGAGAACCGGTAAAGCGTTTTCCGACGGAATGCAGATTTCGGGGGACGGAATGACGGAATTGCCGGCCGGCCTGTATCCGGAACAAAGAAAATTTATTAAGTTTGTAATCTGTGCCGACACCACAGGCTGTAATTTTATGTTCACGGATCGTCGAAAGACGGACTTAACAGGAAAGATATGAGACATTTCACTTCGGTAACCCAGTTGGGGAATCTCGACGAGGCCTTTGCAAAGGCAAGGTACGTCAAGGAAAATCCGTTCGCGGACCAGGAACTCGGCAGGAACAGGACACTGCTGATGATATTCTTCAATTCGAGCCTGCGGACGAGGCTGAGCACACAGAAGGCGGCCATGAACCTCGGGATGAACGTGATAGTGCTCGATGTGAACCAGGGCGCCTGGAAACTGGAGACGGAAAGAGGTGTGATAATGGACGGCGACAAGCCGGAGCACCTCCTCGAGGCCATACCGGTGATGGGCTGCTACTGCGACATCATCGGGGTCAGGTCCTTCGCAAGGTTCGAGAACAAGGAGGAGGACTATACGGAAAAGATACTCAACGAGTTCATCCAGTATTCAGGAAAACCGGTATTCAGTATGGAGGCTGCCACAAGACATCCCCTGCAGACCTTCGCGGACATGATTACAATCGAGGAATACAAGAAAAAGGAGAAGCCGAAGATAGTGATGACGTGGGCTCCGCACCCGAAGGCCCTGCCGCAGGCTGTGCCGAACTCGTTTGCCGAAGGCATCAACCTGACCGGCTATGAATTCGTCATCACCCATCCCGAAGGATATGAGCTCGACCCGGCCTTCGTCGGCAGCGCCAGGGTGGAATACGACCAGGACAAGGCCTTCGAGGGGGCGGACTTCATATACGCGAAGAACTGGGCGGCATACAGCGGGGACAATTACGGCAAGGTGCTGAACATGGACCGGAGCTGGACCGTGGACAGCAGGAAGATGGCCCTGACGGACAACGCTTATTTCATGCACTGCCTTCCGGTCCGGAGGAATATGATCGTGACGGACGAGGTGATAGAGAGCCCGCAGTCCATCGTTATCCCGGAGGCGGCGAACAGGGTTGTCTCGGCGCAGACCATCCTGAAAGAGATATTGTCCAGCCTGTAACAGGCCGTGGCGGGAATTTGAAAAAGACATAGGGATGAACAAGATACAGGTATTCAAGATAGGCGGGAATGTCGTGGACAACCGGGAGAAGCTCGAGAAGTTCGCCAGGGAGTTCGCGGCTGTCCCGGGAGCGAAGGTTCTGGTCCACGGGGGCGGGGCGATAGCAAGCGCGATACAGAAGAAGTCGGGCTCCAGCCCCGTGATGATCGAGGGCAGGAGGGTCACGGACGCGGAGACGCTCAAGATAGTCACGATGGTGTACGCAGGATGGTGCAACAAGAGCATAGTTGCCCTGCTGCAGAAGAACGGGTGCAACGCGATAGGGCTCTCCGGGGCGGACGGGGCTGTGATAAGGGCCACGAAAAGGCCGCCGGTAAAGCTCAAGTCTACCGGAGAGACTGTAGACTACGGCTTTGTGGGGGACCTTGTACCGGAAAACATAGACAGCGGGCTCATAATCCGGCTTATGGAAGCCGGGCTCACCCCGGTATTCTGCGCCATAACCTGCGACACGGAAGGCAACCTGCTCAACACGAATGCGGACACTGTGGCCTCGAACATAGCCATGAGCCTTTCGGCCAAGGCGGAGACCGACCTGGTGTACTGCTTCGAGAAAGACGGGGTACTGCTCGACAAGGACGATGACGGGAGCCTGATACCGGAAATAGACCCGGACAGGTTCGCGGAACTGAAGGCTGCCGGGGTCGTGGCCGACGGGATGCTCCCGAAACTGGAGAACGCCTTCAAGGCGATAGGCGGCGGAGTGGCGAGGGTCGTGATAAAGAACTCGGACAATATCGCCAATGACAGGCAGACAGTCTGCCGCAGCTGACTGAAGATTCCGGAAGGGCGTCATATCACAAAAGGATTGCAGATGGACAGACTTGCAGACGAGGCGGTACAGATGCTCAAAGGGATGGTGGCAATACCTTCCGTCTCTTTTGAGGAAGACCGCGTGCGCGACTACATATCGGAGGTGCTCAAGGGGTACGGGGTACGCCATGAAACCGTGAAGAACAACATAGTGGCCCTGGACGAGAATTTCAGTCCGGAGAAGAAGACGCTCATGCTCTGCGCCCATATCGACACGGTGCCTCCCGGGACTGGATACTCCTTCGACCCGTACAGGCCGGACTACGGGAAGGCCGCAGCAATCCTCGGGCACTCGGAGGATGAGCTGGTATGCGGGCTCGGAAGCAATGACGACGGAGGCTCGGTAGTCTCCCTGTGCGCAGCATTCAGGCATTTCCGGAAGAAGGACCTGCCTTTCAATATCGTGCTTGTCCTCTGCTGTGAGGAAGAAAGGTCCGGGCCAGGCGGGATGACATGGATATGGGAGCACTACAACGAAATACCCGGGCTGGAGAATGCCGGGAAGCCGGACTGGGCAATAATAGGAGAACCTACAGGGATGAAGGCCGCCACCTCGGAACGCGGGCTGCTGGTAATAGACGGGGAAGCGGAAGGAGTAAGCGGCCACGCCGCGCGCGGGGAAGGCGTCAATGCGCTGTACATTGCCCTGGAGGACATTGACAGGCTCCGGAAATTCGATTTCAGGAAGGTCTCCCCGGTAATGGGCAGGGTGCGGCTGACAGTTACCCAGATAAACGCCGGGACAGCCCACAATGTCGTTCCGGACAGATGCCGTTTCGTCGTGGACATAAGGCCTACGGAAATGTACGGCAACGAGGAAATACTGGAGGAGCTGCAGGCAGTATGCAGGAGCCGGCTGACCGCGAGGAACCTCAGGAACAGGTCTTCGGCTACCTTCCCGGGATCACCGCTGCCGGAATGTCTCGGGCGCACAGGCATCGGGACCTTTTCCTCCCCCACCACCTCGGACTGGATAAGGGTCCGGTGCGATGCAGTAAAGATGGGGCCAGGACAGTCGGAAAGGTCCCACAGGAAGGACGAATACATACTGGTTTCCGAAATAGAGGAGGCCATCAGGACATACATAAGATTTATAGATAACTTCGCCGCAATGGCGGAAGAAGGAAAAAAATGACAAGGAAATGATAAGGAAAATCGCACTTGTGGCACATGATGCCCGCAAACAGGAACTCGTGAGCTGGGTCCGGTTCAATGCCGGCTCGCTGAAAGATTGCACACTTTTCTGTACAGGGACTACAGGCAGGCTCGTGGAGGAAGCCCTGCAGGAGGTACTGGGAGAGAATATGCCTAAAATGGAAAAGCTGCTGAGCGGGCCGCTCGGAGGAGATGCCCAGATAGGGGCCCTCATAGCCGAAGGCAAGGTGGACATGCTCGTGTTC
Organism: Candidatus Cryptobacteroides merdigallinarum; assembly: GCA_017694655.1. GTDB lineage: Bacteria > Bacteroidota > Bacteroidia > Bacteroidales > UBA932 > Cryptobacteroides > Cryptobacteroides merdigallinarum. The sequence continues at coordinate 30,608 of JADIMQ010000051.1, read as the reverse complement.
TTCTGCGACAACCTCATAATGCAGGGCCACCAGAACGACGTGATGAGCCTTGTTAGGCTGGCCTCCCTGTACAACATACCTTTCGCCACGAACAGGAGCACCGCGGACTTCATCATATCCTCCCCGCTGTACTGCGACGACAGCTACGAGCGCATAATCCCGGCTTGCATAGAGTCTTACAAAAACAGGAAACTCTGACATGGCTACTCTCTGGAACAAAGGCACGAAAGCCTCGGACATCGTGGAAGATTTCACGGTGGGGAATGACAGGACCCTGGATATGGCCCTGGCAAAATACGACGTCAAAGGCTCCAAGGCGCACATAAGGATGCTGGAGTCCATAGGGCTGCTCACCCGTGAAGAGCTCGACGCCCTCACGGCGTCCCTCGACGCCATACTGGAAGACATAGATGCCGGCAAGTTCGTCCTCGAGGACGATGTGGAGGACATACACTCCCAGGTGGAGCTGCTCCTGACACGGCGGCTCGGGGATATGGGCAAGAAGATACATTCCGGAAGGTCACGGAACGACCAGGTGCTTGTGGACATAAAGCTGTTCCTGCGCGACGAGCTTCTCCGCACGAGGGATGAAGTCCTGGAACTCTTCGGCCTTCTCCAGGAATTGAGCGAGAAATACAGGGAAGTGCTGCTCCCGGGATATACCCACGGGCAGGTGGCAATGCCGTCCTCGTTCGGGCTGTGGTTCGGAGGCTACGCAGAGGCCCTCGCAGACGACATGTACATGCTGAAGGGAGCCTACCACCTCGTGAACCAGAACCCCCTCGGGTCAGCCGCCGGATACGGCAATTCCTTTCCCCTCGACAGGGAGATGACCACGAGGCTCCTGGAGTTCGAGGACCTGGACTACAATGTGGTCGCGGCCCAGCTCAGCCGTGGCAAGGCAGAGAGGGCGGTGGCTTCCGCCATCGGGAGCGTTGCGCTGACACTCAACAAGTTCGCCTCTGACTGCTGCCTGTACATGTGCCCGAACTTCGGTTTCATATCCTTCCCGGACGAGCTCACTACCGGCTCCAGCATAATGCCACACAAGAAGAACCCGGACGTATGGGAGATAATACGGGGGAACTGCAACCGCATCCTCGGCTGTGAAAACGAGATATCCCTCCTGTGCAGCAACATGCCGCACGGCTACCACAGGGACTTCCAGCTGCTGAAGGACATCCTGTTCCCGGCCCTGGAGCTTATGCACAGGTGCATACGGATGACTGTCTTCATGCTGCGCGAGATCAGGGTGAACACCGGCATCCTGGACTCCCCTATCTACGACTACCTCTTCACTGTCGAGGAGGTAAACAGGAGGACGCTCTCCGGAACACCGTTCCGGGATGCCTACAGGAGCGTGGGAATAGAGGTGAACGAGGGCAGGTTCCATGCAGAAAAATCCGTTCACCACACCCATGCAGGCAGCATAGGCAATCTCTGCAATGAGAAGATAGCGGCCAAGATGAAGAAGGCCTCCGGATTCCGTCAGTAGGCGGGCGCCCCGCCCGCAGGTGGCACGAAGGGTTTCTCCCCTCCTGCTGGAAACGGACAATATTCCGGAAAAAGAGAAAACAGTTTCCAATAAAATAAGAAAGTCGGCGTAAAAAAACTATATTTGTATATTATTTAAAACTATTTTATAATGAAAAAGATTCTTATTGCTGCAGTTATGGTACTCGGATTTACCGTGGCAGCGACAGCGCAGCCGAAAGCTATCGGTATCAGATGGGGGTTCAATACGGAAATCAGCTACCAGCACAATCTCGGCGGAGCCAACTTCGTCGAGGCTAACCTCGGTACATTCTGGTTCGACAGTTTCGACATTTCATCGACCTACAACTTCATGATTGCGCAGCCTGCCTGGACAGACAGGGGCGAATGGGGTTTCTACGCAGGTCCCGGCCTCTCCCTCGGGTTCGGGCATAACTTCAACTTCGCCATCCAGGGACAGGTAGGTCTTGAATATACATTCTGGTTCCCTCTCCAGCTCGCCATAGACCTCAAGCCGCAGATAGGCTTCTGGGCAGGCCACGGGAACGCCGGTTTCTTCACGGAAGGTCTCTACGGTTTTGCCCCGTCCCTGTCCGTAAGGTACCGGTTCTGACGGGACTCCGGATATAGCACTTGGCAGGACTGGCCGGAAATCTACAGGGCCAGTCTTTCGAAGAAAGACGTTTGGGGATGACTCAAAATTCCTTTTGGGTCATCCCCCATTTTTGAAATGTGCAAGAATCAGCAAAATGCAAGGCATTGAGGATGAGGGAGGCAGGAGTTTGCCAACATAAATGATTTAGCCCGGATTCCGAAAACAGCGCAGCAGTTTGCAATTCTTTTTTTTCTGGAAATATGAAAAAGATAACGACATTCATAGTAATATTCCTGGTATGCAGCATTGCAGCCAATGCACAGCCCAGGGCCCTCGGGGCCAGGATAGGCATGACCGGGTTCGATGTCAGCTACCAGCACACCTTGGGCAAGAAGAATTTCGTACAGGCCGACATGAGCCTCGACTTCGGCTACGGTGGAAGCTCCGCTCCCGGATTCAAGGCCACCGCAATATACAACTTCGTGGTAGCGAGGCCCGCCTGGACAGACAAGGGGACCTGGGCCCTGTACACCGGCCCCGGACTCTCGCTCGGATATGTCCAGGACAGGGTAGTATACCGTGAAGGCAGCTTCAGGTACCACCCGCTCGACTACGGGTTCATGCTTTCCTTTGCAGTCCAGGCAGGCCTGGAATATACGTTCTGGTTCCCGCTGCAGATATCGGTGGATCTCCGCCCGTACTTCGGGATGCACGTGAACGACGGCGTCACACGCCGCGTCGACGCCACCACGGACCGGGTCATCTGGACAGGAAAGACCGGCTACTACAACAACGGCTGGTTCGGCTTCGTCCCTACCCTCTCATTCCGGTACAGGTTCTGACCTGGAGGCCCCTACGGGTTCATCAGGTCCGTGTTCACGAAGCCGTTGATTTCCTTCAGCAGCTCGATGGAAGCGGCAGCCTTCGCCCGGAGGGTCTCGTCCCCGGATGTGGACGCGGCCATCATGAAGGCATTCATAGCCTCTCCGAAACGCGAGGAGCGGCGATAAAATACACCCAGGTCGAACCACTCCTGTGGAGACCTGGGTGCATTTGTTGTCATATTGTCATTGTCCATTGTGAGGCAGAGATTTACACCAGTCCGGAAAATCCCATGAACGCCATGGCAAGGATACTTGCGGTCACCAGTGCGATAGGGATGCCCTGGAATGCCTTCGGGACCTTGTTGAGCGCAATCTGCTCACGCAGTCCGGCGAAGAGTATCATCGCCACACCGAAACCGAGGGAGGTCGCGAAAGCGAAGACAACGGACTCGCCGAGATTCAGCAGATGCGGCTCCCCTCCGAAGGTGAACTCCTTGGTCACTACCATGAGAGCGACACCGAGGACCGCACAGTTGGTGGTGATGAGCGGAAGGAAGATGCCCAGGGCCTGGTAGAGGGCCGGGCTCACCTTCTTGAGCACAATTTCCACCATCTGCACCAGGGCGGCTATGATGAGGATGAAGGCGATAGTCTGCATGAACTCTATCTTGAGAGGCACCAGCACATAATACTGGAAGAGGTAGGTCACAAGGGTTGCGAGCGTGATGACGAAGCATACGGCCCCCGACATTCCTGCAGCTGTGCTCAGCTTGTTGGACACTCCCAGGAAAGGGCATATACCCAAGAACTGGGAGAGAAGTATATTATTGACGAATATCGCAGAAATGATAATCAGTATATATTCCATAGTCTGTCAATTTTACCGGTTACACATTACCTGTCCTTCCTGGCAGTCACCTTGCGGAAAAGCACGATGAGGTATGCAAGAGCCATGAAGGCACCGGGCGCGAGCACGAAGACCAGGATACCGTCGCCCTGGATGAACTTGAAACCGAAGGCGGAGCCGTTCCCGAGAATCTCCCTGACGAGGCCCAGCAAGGTAAGGGCGAAGGTGAAGCCTATGCCGATACCCAGGCCGTCGCAGGCTGAATCCACCACGCTGTTCTTGTTGGCGAAGGCCTCGGCCCTCCCGAGCACGATACAGTTCACCACGATAAGCGGGATGAACAGGCCGAGAGTCTCGTAGATGTCCGGGGTATAGGCCTGCATGATGAACTGCAGGATGGTCACGAACGCCGCGATTATGACGATATAGGCAGGTATACGAACCTTGTCCGGGATATAAGGGGCCGTAGCGGAAATCGCCATGTTCGAAAGGACGAGCACGAAGAGAGTCGCAAGGCCCATGCTCATGCCGTTGATGGCAGAGGTAGTGGTCGCAAGGGTAGGACACATGCCCAGCAGAAGGGAGAATGTAGGGTTCTCCTTTACAAAACCTTTAGTTATAAGCTGAATTTTTCCCATTGTTATTCTCCTTATGTTTTATTCCTGACCTTCCGCTGCGGGCTTCAATGACGCGCCGGTCACTGCATCTCCCGTATCCGCGCTCCCGCCGGAAACAATCGTATCGAAGACCGCCACGGCAATCTCCACAGCCTTGGTATAGGCACGGGAGGTAATGGTGGAGGCCGTTATTGCATCAATGTCGCCCCCGTCTTTCTTTACCGCGAGCTTCTTCACCGCAGGGTCGAGGTTCGTGAACTGACCCGCGAACGCAGGCTCCACGCACTTGGCCCCGAGGCCCGGAGTCTCGGCCTGGGAGAGGACGGAGGTGCTGAAAATCACCCTGTCCGAGGTTATGCCCACCATGAGGCTCACAGGGCCGCTGAACCCGACAGCGGAAGACATTATGGCATAGCCCACAGGCTTGCCGGCCTTGCTTACAGTATAATAGGTGTATTCCTTTCCGCCCATCTCGACGGTGGACAGGACCGGTTCACCCTCGAATTCCGGCACCACCCGGGCTATGGCTCCGGCCGTCTTTGCCTTGTCGGCAGCCTCGATCGGGGCCTTCGTCAGGGCATATACAGCAGCAAGAAGAGCCGATGACACGATACATACCGCGAAAAGGCAGAGTGTCATGTTCTTGAATGAAGATTGTATTGCCATTGTCAAGCCCTCCCGAATTTCTTTTGTTTGCAGAACTTATTGATAAGAGGAACGGTGGAGTTCATGATAAGGATGGCGAAGGACATTCCCTCCGGATATGAGCCGAAGTACCTTATCAGCATCGTTATCAAGCCTATTCCGACCCCGAAAATGATACCGCCCTTGTCGCTCATAGGCGAGGTCACATAGTCCGTGGCCATGAACACCGAACCGAGCAGGACACCTCCGGTAAGAAGGTTGAAGAGAGGGTCCGTGTACTGGGACGGGTCAACCAGCCAGAAAATCCCGGAGAAGACCGCCACGGTGACAAGGACCGACAAGGTGATGTAAGGCCGGATGACCTTCCTTGCGAGAAGGTATATGAAACCGACAATTATGGCTATGGCGGATATCTCACCGGCCGAGCCGCCTATATTCGCGAAGAGCATCTGGGAATAGGTGAAGTCGTGGGCCGCGAAAATCTGGTCCAGGCTCATCCCTTGAGCCAGCCCTTCCTTGACAATCCCGAGCGGGGTAGCCCCGGACACGGCATCGGCACCTCCGATGAATCCCTTGACCGCGGACCAGTCCGTCATGAAGGTAGGGAAGGATATCAGGAGGAAGACACGCCCCGTGATCGCAGGGTTGAAGACATTCTGCCCGAGACCTCCGAAAGTCATCTTGGCCACTCCGACAGCCACTACAGCACCTATCATCGCTATCCACCACGGTGCCGTGGCAGGCAGGTTTAGGGCGAGGATTATACCGGTGACCACCGCGGACCAGTCCCCTATGGTGCTTGGCCTCTTGAGAAGATATCTTGTAATGAGGTATTCCAGCAATACGCAGAAGATAACGCTGCTTGCAAGTATTGTCACTGCCGGCCATCCGTAGAAGAGTATGGATACTATCACTGACGGCAGGAGGGCAATCACCACATCCAGCATGAGGCTCCTGGTGGAGGTCCTGCTGTGTATATGCGGTGAAGGTGAAACCAATAGTTTGTTCATCTTATTTCCTATCTGTTTAATATTCATTATTTCTTAGGGGCTGTCCGGCTCCTGATGATCTTTATCACATCTCCCTTCGCCATGCGGATGGTATCCAGAAGAGGTATGTATGCAGGGCAGCTGTACAGGCAGCATCCGCATTCGATGCAGTCCTGCACCGCGTTCTGCTCGAGTTCCTCCATCATGCCGTTACGGGCAAGCTTGTTGAGGAGGAAAGGCTCGAGGCCCATCGGGCACGCCTCGGCACACTTGCCGCAACGGATACAGCTGGTCTCCGGCTGCCTCCTCGTCTGCTCTTCCGTCAGGAACAGTATGGCGGAAGTCCCCTTCAGGGTGGCGGCATCCAGGTTAGATATCGCCTTGCCCATCATAGGTCCGCCGCTGACCACCTTGGCGGCATTTTCAGGCACGCCCCCGAGGTAATCTATGATATAGGAAATCGGGGTGCCGACCCGGACGAGCAGGTTGCTCTGCTTCGGGAAGCACTCTCCGGTCACAGTCACGGTATTGTCTATGAGCGGCCTGTTCTTCTGTACCGCATCGTAGACGGCAAGGGATGTCGCGACGTTCTGCACCACCGCGCCCACGTCGATAGGGAGCCCCATGGACTTCACCTGCCTGTGCACCACTGCATCTATCAGCTGTTTCTCACCTCCCTGCGGGTACTTCTTCTTCAGGGTCATTATCTCGATCCCTGCATAGTCACCGGAGGAGGCGGCGAGGGATTTCACGGCCTCGCCCATGGAGGCTATGGCCTCCGGCTTGTTCTCCTCTATGCCAATGACCACTCTGCCGACCCCGAGGACCTTCTTCATGAGGGCGGCCCCTATCACTATCTGGCGAGGCTTCTCGAGCATGATACGGTAGTCGGACGTAAGGTAAGGCTCGCACTCGGCCCCGTTCAGGATGAGTATGTCGGCCTTCTTGTCCGGAGGAGGACAGAGCTTCACGTTGGTAGGGAAGGTGGCGCCGCCGAGGCCGACGACACCGTTAGCTTTTATCCTGTCGACTATGAAGGAGGCGTCCTGCGGTATCTCCGTGACGAGGGTGTCGGAAAGGTCTATGCCGTCCATCCACTCGTCCCCTTCCACCTTTATCTCAACATGGACCACCGGAATTCCCACGATGTCCTTGCGCAGGCCCACCGACTTTACCGTGCCTGACACGGAAGAATGCACGAATGCCGATATGAAACCCGTAGGCTCCCCTATCACCTGGCCGGTCTTCACCTTGTCCCCGGCAGCCACTACAGCCTTTGCCGGTCCCCCGAGATGCTGAGCCATGGAGATGTACACAGTTTCAGGTACAGGAAGAGACTCTATCTTGCATCCTGCGGAAATCTTCTTGTCATCGGGATGGACCCCGCCTATTGAAAATGTCTTCTTCATCGTCTACTCCTCCTTTTTCTCTGGTCCTGTTTTCACTTCCGGTGTCACCTCCGTCTTCTCCTTCACTTCCGGCTTCGTCTGCGGTTTCACGCCGGCCGCAGGTTTTGCAGGAGCAGGCTTCGGTTCCGGTTTCGTATCCGGCTTCACGTCGGCCGCAGCTTTCGCAGGAGCCGGCTTCTCCGCCTTAGGAGGCATGGCCGGGAAATTCACCGCATGTATGGCACCGGTAGGGCACTCGGCCACGCATTTCCTGCACAGCCGGCACTTGTTGAAGTCGATATAGGCCACATTGTGCTCCACGGTAATGGCATCGAACGGGCAGGCCTTGGCACATTTCCCGCAGCCGATGCAGGCCGCGGAGCAGGCCTTCCTTGCGGTAGCGCCCTTCTCCATGTTCACGCATGAGACGAAGACCCTCCTGTTCTTCGGCCCCTTGTTCCGGAGCTCGATAATCTTCTTCGGGCAGGCCTTCACACAGGCCCCGCAGGCGGTGCACTTCTCTTCGTCCACCACCGGCAGCCCGGTTTCAGGATCCATGGAGATGGCCCCGAACTGGCAGGCGGCCACGCAGTCCCCGCACCCGAGGCAGCCGTAGAAGCATCCGGTGTCCCCGCTGTACAGGGCAGCCTTCACCTTGCAGGACTTGAGACCGTCATAGTCGTTCATCACCGGCCTGTTGGCACAGGTACCGTTACAACGGACAACGGCCACCATGGGAGCTTTCTCGTGTACCTCAAGTCCCAGGACGGCCGCTACTTTCTTCATGACTTCATTTCCTCCGACAGGACAGAAATTATTGTCGAGATTGGCTGATTCGACGCAGGATTGTGCAAAAGCACGGCATCCGGCGAAACCGCAGCCTCCGCAGTTGGCTCCGGGCATCACCTTCTCGACCTCGTCTATGCGAGGGTCTTCCTCTACCTTGAACTTGTTCGCCACAAGATAAAGGACCACCGCAAGCAGGACCCCGAGAAGCGTGATAGCCGCAATAGTCCAGATAATTGTTGTAGTCATTATAATTTAGGTTTTATTAATTTAATATCATGGCAATAATCATGTCATGTACGGTACTGTGGTCCATCACCGCTCCATATAGCACATCACTTTATATAGAATACGAAATCCTTTGCCAGCCTGTCGCGGAAGATGTATATCAGCAGATAATACAGCGCGACCCCTCCTATCGCCCCGAGTCCGGCGTAGACTTCGTGCACGGTAACGGACGACAAAGATAATATTAAAATCATTAAAATGAACAAAGGAATTACATAAGATATCCATACGGCCTTCAGGCCCATGGATTTTTTCAGCACCACATCCACCTCGTCGCCGACTTTCCTGTCAGAATACGGGTCTGTCGGCACGGATATTTCCTTCATCTTCGATTCGGACATGCCGCAAACCCCCTTTGCATGGCATTCCGCACAGGCCGAGACCGAAATGATCTCAACCGTCGTCAATTCCGGCGTCATTGCCGTGATTATTCCCCTGTGGGATATCTCGTTCCTGGCCATATAGCTTTGTTTTTTGAAAATGTCTTGGATGATTGTAAAAGGCAGGTCCCGGGTACGGTCACTTCTTCACCAGGGAGGAGAAGGGATGCTTGAGCCCGGACCAGGAGGTAAGCCTCCCGGAAGCGACCCCGACCAGGATAGGAGCCTCGAAAAGCACGGGAATGCGGTTCTCATCATCGGTTATCCACACGGAGAGGTCCTCCTCCCCCGTGAAGACATTCCCGGAAATGAGCTTTGCGGAGAACTTTACAGTCCGGACCGTGCCCAGTCCCCTTACCTTGATGGTCTCCCGGCCTCTCATTATGAAGTAGACGTTGTACACATCGTCATCTATCGCGAAGGTCATGGGATACTTCACATCCTGGACCACGGCGTCGAAATCCATGTTCCTCGCAAAGAAGAACAGGGAAGGAAGATCAAAGGTGCAGTCGTCCAAGGGCAGCTCGAGGGAACGGTCCCCGCGGCTCGAGGTGTAGACGTCGGCCATGATATGGCTGCCGGAAAACCCGTCCATCCGGTAGACGTAAGTGTTCCTGGCCGTATACTTGCCCTCATGGGTGTCCCTTGTGAACCGCAGGGGACGGAGCCCGTCATAGGAGAACCAGGACTGGAAATTCTCCCGAACCGGGAAGAAAAGGTCGTAAAGCCTGGTAGTGCTGCCGTACACGGAACAGTGGAATGACTTCACCCCGTTGACCCTCAAGGTATCCAGCACTACATTGGCCCAGCCCACGTCGGAATCTATCACACCCCACTCGTAATGTATCGAGAACGACATCTTCTCCCCTGCCTGATAAGCAAGGGAATCGCCGTCCGAAACGTCCCTCACCGGGACGCAGCCTCCTTCCGACCATGATTTCGTCTGCCCCGAAGACAGGAGCGAGAAGAAAAGCGGCAGAAGCACGGATATGAGTCTGGAAAGCATAGAAATATCAGAATTCCGGATTCGTAAATTCAGAGTTCGAAGACGAAGGGACTCCGGCGAAAGGGTCGGAAGGCCCGTCATTCATGATTGAAGACACCGGCATGAAAGACTGGGCAGATATGGTTTCCTCCATATCCACGAAACGTACCTCGGAAGACCTGAACATGAGAGGCACGTCACCGATCTCACCGTTCCTGTGCTTGGCTATGATAAGGTCCGTCTTTCCTATCTCGGAGGCATCCTCGTTCAGTCCCTGGTAGTCGTACCGGTGTATGAAGAGCACCATGTCGGCATCCTGCTCTATGGAACCCGACTCGCGGAGGTCGCTCAACTGCGGCCTGTTGTTCCCGCCCTGGCGCTTCACCGCGTCCCTGCTCAACTGGGAGAGGGCGATGATAGGCACGTTCATCTCCTTTGCCGTGGCCTTCAGGGTCCTTGAGATGGAGGCGACCTCCTGCTCCCTCATCCCCTTCAGCTCGGCAGGCCCCTGCATGAGCTGGAGATAGTCCACTATGACAAGACGCACCCCCTTCTGGTTGACAAGCCTCTTCACCTTCGAGCGGAACTCCATCACCGGAAGGGAAGGAGTGTCGTCGATATACAGGGGGGCCTTGGCAAGGTCCTTGAGCTTTTCCTCAAGCTGTACCCACTCGAAGCGCTCCAGCTTGGTACCTCCCTTTATCTTGTCGGCCGAGAGCCCCGTCTCCGAGACCATCATCCTCTTGGCAAGCTGTATGGCCGGCATCTCCAGGGAGAAGAAGGCCACCGGCATGTGGTGGTCCACCGCGGCATTCCTGGCCACGTTCACGACAAAGGCCGTCTTGCCGACGGAAGGACGGGCTGCAACGATTATGAGGTCGGAAGGCTGCCATCCGAAAGTTATCCTATCGAGGGAAGGGAAGCCGGAAGGCACTCCGCTCAACCCGGTGGAGTCCTGGAGCCTCTCTATGTCGGAGATTGCCTGGTTGATGACAGAGCCTATCTCCTGCACGTCTTTCTTGACGTTGTTCTGTATGGCCGCGAATATCTTGGTCTGGGCCATGTCAATGAGCTGGTCGACATTGACGCTCTCGTCGTAGGAATTCTTCAGGATATCGTACGAGGCGGTGATCAGCTCTCTCTGTATACATTTCTGCTTGAGTATCTTGATGTAATACTCGATGTGGGCGGCAGCCCCCACTTTCTGGGTCATGGCGGCAAGGGTCTGGGCTCCGCCGACAATCTCCAGGTTCCCCTGGTCCCTCAGTCTCTGGGAGACCGTCAGGAGGTCTACGGAAGAATGCTCGTTGACAAGGGAGACGATGGCCTGGAAGATCATCCTGTGCTTCTCGCTGTAGAACGACGAGGGCGTGAGCTCCTCCACCGAGTCGTCCACACAGCTCGGCTCTATAAGGAGCGCACCTATAACGGCCTCTTCAACATCAAGAGCCTGAGGCGGTCTGTTTCCCATCTCAAGCCCTAATGTGTCAAGGTTTACCGATTCTTTCTTCCTGCTGTATCTTCTCTTTCCCTCTTCCGCCATAAGACAATCAGTCGAAATCCGGGTTCACGAGAATCCTGCCGCAGTATTCGCAGATTATCATCTTCTTGTTCGACGCAATGTCTATGAGCCTCTGCGGAGGGATAGAGTTGAAGCAGCCGCCGCAGGAATCCCCGTTGAACACGGACACTACCGCAAGATGGTTGTTGCAGCTCTGCCTGATACGGTCGTAGGCGCTCATGGTCCTGGCGTCTATCTTCTCGGCGCAGGCCTCTCTCCTGGCACGGAGCCTTTCCTCCTCTGCCGCAGTGGATTCCACGATTGTGGCAAGCTCCGTATTCTTGGCCTTCAGGTCCTCGCTCCTGACCTCAATCTTCTCGTGTATGGCCTCCATGTCGGCCTTCTTCGCGAGAATGGATTTCTTGGCCTCGTCTATATTCTTTTCAGCTATGGCCTTCAGGAGGTCCTGGTTCTCTATCTCCTTGTTCAGGGAGTCGTATTCGCGGCTGTTGGCGACGTTCTCGAGCTGGGACCTGTATTTTTCAAGCTGGGCTTCGCATTCAACGATATTGTGCTTCGCTTCCGATATCTTGGCGTTAAGGCCTTCTATCTGCTCTGCAATGCCTGCGGACTTGGCCTTCAGGTCCGCGATTTCATTTTCCAGAGCCTCCACCTCGAGAGGGAGCTCTCCCCGGAGCTGCAGGATCTTGTCTATCTCAGTGTCTGCCTGCTGCAGTGCATACAGGGTTTTCAGCTTCTCCTCGACACTCAGGTCCGAGTCGGCAAAGCTTTTCTGGATCGACACGAACGTTTCCCTCTGGTCGATAGGGGTTTCTATTTTTTTCGTCTTTTTAGCCATATCGCTTAAAAATAATATATCGGGTTACTATTTACATTTTCCGTGATCCGGACTGCAAAGTTAGGAAAATTTTTCTTTATCAATGAAAATAAAATCGCAACTATGTCTTTCTCGCTTTCATAATGGCCGATGTCCATAAGCATGAAACCTTCCGGAGTGAAGAAATGGTGATAGGATATGTCACCGGTCACATACAGGCCGGCACCGGCAGCCATCGCCGCCGGTATGAGCGAGGAGCCGGAACCGCCGCACAGGGCCACTTTCGAGATCTTGCCCGGCAGGGGCCTGGAAGCCCGGACCACCTTCAGGGAGAATCTCTCCTTGACGAGGGCCACTGCTTCCTCCGCAGTCAGGGGTTCAGGGAAATACCCTGTCACACCGAGGCCGTTCCCGTCTGCCCCGGGCTCCAGGACGGACACCTCCCGCAGCCCGAGCCGGGAGGCCATGGCCCCGCTCACTCCGGCGATTACCTTGTCGGCCGTAGTGTGGGCGGCATATACCGATATACCCGCGGCCACGGCCTTGATGACTGCGGAGCCGACCGGGTCTTCCGGGGAGATCTTCTTCAGTCCGGAGAAAATCAGGGGATGATGGGTGACTATCATGTCGGCACCGCACGAGACAGCCTCGTCCACAAGTTCCGGGGTGCAGTCGAGCCCGAGCAGGACAGATGTCACCGCAGCCTCGGGAGAACCGATGCAGAGCCCGCTGTTATCCCATTTCTCCTGTATGGAAAGCGGAGCGAAATCTTCCAGCACCGCAACGATATCCTTTACCTTGTATACCATATATAATATTATAAGTGAAAATCCGACTGGCCTGCTACAGGATGCGGCCGCATTCCCGCAGCGGCCGGAAATCATTTTTCCTGGGTCATCGAGGAGCGCACGGCGACCAGCTGCTCCCGTATCTCCTTCAGCGTGTCGAGGACCTTGAGCTCCGAGGCCACGGCGGCCCTGTCGTCACGCAGCCTCCTGGCAACACCTTCCAGTTTCAGCCCTGTCCCCACGAGATAGTGTATCTGGCGGAAAGTCTCCACGTCCTCCAGCGAGAACAGCCGGTTCCCCTTGGCGTTCCGCACCGGATGTATGAACCTGGAGAAGTTGTCGGACCAGAAACGCACAAGGGTGGCGCTCTCCCCCAGGATCCCTGCCACCTCCCCTATCGTGTAGAACAGTTTACGCATAATCAGTCCAGTGATTGGCCCGTGAGCACTGATGCCACGGACATTTCCGCATAGTCAGACGGGGTTACAGCCCCGAAAAAATAATTAACCGGGTCACACACACGGCCATCCTTCCAAACCTCATAGTGGAGATGCGGAGCGAAAGAGGAGCCGGACATGCCCACATAGCCGATGACATCCCCCTTGGAGACGCTGCGGCCACGCTGGACCTCAATATCCTGGAGATGCGCATATTTCGTGACATAGCCGTTCCCGTGGTCTATCACCACGACATTGCCCGGGCCCTTCCTCGAACGTACTGTCTCGGAGACCGTGCCGTCCGCCGTGGCCAGGACCTCGTTTCCGAGGCTGGACATGAAGTCTATCCCCTCATGATTGCCTATGACCTTGTAGAAAGGGTTCATCTTCCGGCCCACGGACGCCCCGGTCATGGAAAGGGAGAAGTCCTTGAGCGGCAGCCCCATGGGAGGGGCGGAAAAGTCTTCCCTTGAACACAGTTCCAATATCCGCATCATGTTGGCCTCTATCCTTGCGGCCCCGTCCATGAGGGCGTCGGCCTTGGCTTCTGTCAGCTTCACGATATCCTCCTCGGCAATAGAGTCGGTGAGCGGCATCAGATTGGCGTCCAGGACCCTGTCCAGCTCCGGGGCCTCGGTCTCGAAAATCTCGGAGTATATCTTCCCGTCCCGGATCTTCAGGCCCTCGACGACATCGTCCAGCAGGGCAGCCTTCTTCTCCATCTCCGGGTACATCCTCTCGAGCATCCTGTTCTCGTTCTGCAGGGCCCGCTCCTTGTCCGTACTGAAGAAAAGCGCGAAGAACACATAGTAGACTACTGTCAGGGATATGCTCGCAAAAAAGAGCTTCAGGACCGTTACTGCAACCTTGCGGCCTTTCCGCTCGGCCTTCCCGACCTTGAAACTGTCGCTGTCGAAGACATACTTCTTCTTGCCCATGGCTGCTCCTCCTCCCGCCGCGTCAGGCCGGATCGTTCATGGCCGGGGCCTGGGCCCTGCCGATAAGCTGGGAGTATTCTTCCACGGACATCCCGAGGTCCATGTAGTTCATAGGATTGACATACCCTCCCTTGTAGATGACCTCATAGTGGAGATGCGGACCGGAAGACCGTCCGGAATTTCCGGAGAGGGCGATGAGTGTGCCGCGGGTGACCTTCATCCCCTCTTCCACCTGGATGCTGGAAAGGTGGGCATAGCGGGTCTTGTACCCGAAACCGTGGTCTATTATGACGTATTTACCGTACCCGTAGGAATCCACCCTCACATTCTCCACCACTCCGTCGGCAGTAGCGTAGACCCGGTTCCCGATATGGCAGGCGAAATCCATCCCGGTATGCCTCCTGGTTGTCCCGAGGAAGGGATCTGACCTGTACCCGAAGGAGCTGGAGATACGGTATTCGTTCCTGTCCGGGTTCACCGGAGGGACCGAAGGGATGCAGGCCGCCATGTCGCCGGCCTTCTTGGCTACTGACTCTATCTCGTCGAAGGAACCGGACTGCAGGCAGGCCTTCTTGGTAAGGACATCGAGACGTATCTCGGTGTGCCTCAAGAGCCCCGTGCGGTCTATGGATGCAAGGTAGGAGTACCTGTCCACACCACCGAAACCCGCGTTCCGGACTTCTGCAGGTATCTCGTTCATGCCGAAGACAGAACGGTATATGTCATTGTCCCTGGCCTGGAACGAGGCAAGGTAGCCGGCATCGGAATCCAGTTCCCTGTTCAGGAGCTCGAGCCTGGTGTTCAGGCGCGCATTGGTCTTCTTCAGGAAAGCCGTCTTGGGAAGGTCGTACCCGAGGACGGACGTATAGAACCACAGGTACAGGAAAGCCATGGCGACGCTCGCCGCAAAGACGACGACGGCTCTCGCGAACTTCAGCTTTCCCGAATATGTATATTCCTCGTAGTTGAGGGTCTCTTTATTGAAGATGTATTTCGGCATAACATGCAAATATACATTTTTTCGGGAAAAAATCCACCGGACAGGGAAAAAGTTTCCTCCGGTCCCTTTGAAAATATTTAAACGGTGCACGAGTCCGTCAAAATATGAAATTTTTACTAATTTTGCAGGATATTTATGTCGACAGACTGGAAAACAAAGAATAAATATATGACATCTAAGGAAATAAGAAAAGCCTTCCTGGATTTCTTCGCATCCAGGGGCCACACCATAGTGCCCTCGGCTCCGATGGTGGTGAAGAACGACCCGACGCTGATGTTCACAAACGCCGGGATGAACCAGTTCAAGGACTGGTTCCTGGGGAACAGCAAGCCCAAGTACAGGAGAGTAGCCGACAGCCAGAAATGCTTGAGGGTCAGCGGAAAGCACAACGACCTCGAGGAAGTGGGGCACGACTCCTACCACCACACCATGTTCGAGATGCTCGGAAACTGGAGTTTCGGGGACTACTTCAAGGCGGAAGCCATATCCTGGGCCTGGGAACTCCTGACAGGGGTCTACGGGATAGACAAGGACCGCCTCTACGCCACTGTCTTCGAGGGAGATGCCTCGGACGGCACGGAAATGGACACGGAGGCGCTGGAAGAGTGGAAGAAGCACCTCCCGGAGGACAGGATACTCCTCGGGAACAAGCATGACAATTTCTGGGAGATGGGCGATACAGGGCCATGCGGCCCGTGCAGCGAAATCCACGTCGACCTGAGGTCCGACAAGGAAAGGGCCGAGATCCCGGGCAGGGACCTCGTGAACAAGGGGCACCACCTCGTAATAGAGATATGGAACCTCGTGTTCATGCAGTTCAACCGCAAGGCCAGCGGCGAGCTCGAACTCCTCCCGAACAAGAACGTCGACACCGGCATGGGCTTCGAGAGGCTCTGCATGACCCTGCAGGGCAAGACCAGCAACTACGACACCGACGTGTTCACAGGCATGATAGCCAGGATTGAAGAGCTCTCCGGCCACAGGTACACCGAATCTGAAAAGACCGGGGTGGCCATGAGGGTGATAGCCGACCACATCAGGGCCATCAGCTTCTCCATAGCGGACGGGCAGCTGCCGTCGAACGTGAAGGCCGGATATGTGATAAGGAGAATCCTGCGGCGCGCGGTAAGGTACGGATACACCTTCCTCGGCTTCAACGAGCCTTTCCTCTGCAGGCTCGTGGGACAGCTCGTGGACGACATGGGCGAGTTCTACCCAGAGCTTGCCGCCCAGCAGGAACTGATAGAAAAGGTCATACGGGAGGAGGAGATGGCCTTCCTGCGCACCCTTGACAGAGGGATACGGCTCATGGACAGCATAATGGAGAAATCCAGGGACACCAAGGTGATAAAAGGGGAAGACGCCTTCGTGCTCTACGACACCTTCGGCTTCCCTATCGACCTGAGCGAGCTCATAGCTTCCGAGAACGGCTTCACCATAGACCTCGAGGGTTTCGGGAAGGAGCTGCAGAAGCAGAAGGAAAGGGCGAGGAACGCCACTGCCATAGAATCCGGGGACTGGGTGGAGTTCAGCCACTGCGAGAACGTGGAATTCCTCGGGTACGACACCACTTCAGTGGAGGGGGCAACCCTCACGAGGCACCGTACCGTCAAGTCCAGGAACAAAGTAATGTACCAGCTCGTCTTCGACAGGACACCGTTCTATGCCGAGATGGGAGGACAGGTCGGCGACACCGGATACATAGAGTCAGAGGACGGGGAGAGGATAAAGATACTCAACACCATAAAGGAGAACAACCTCACCATCCACATAGCGGAAAGCATCCCGGCCAGGTGCACCGGGGCGTTCCGGCTCGTGGTGGACGGGGAAAGGCGTCTCGGCATAACGAACAACCACACCGCCACACACCTTCTCCACCAGGCTCTCCGGGAAATTCTCGGCACGCATGTGGAGCAGAAAGGCTCATACGTCTGCGACAGCTATTTCAGGTTCGACTTCTCCCACTTCGAGAAGCTTACCGACGAGCAGATAGACCTCGTGGAGCGTAGGGTCAACGCCCTGATAAGGCTGAACTCACCTCTCTGCGAGAACAGAAGCGCGTCCATGGAGGAAGCCCGCGAAATGGGGGCCATGGCCCTCTTCGGCGAGAAATACGGGGACAGGGTGAGGGTTGTACGCTTCGGCGACTCCATAGAACTTTGCGGCGGGACGCATGCCCGGGCCACAGGCCAGATAGGCTTCTTCAAGATAATCTCCGAGTCCGCGATAGCAGCCGGGATCAGGAGGATAGAGGCTACAACCGGGAAGAACGCGGAAGATGTGGTGGACACCATGGAGAATACCCTCCGCGGGGCGAAGGCCCTCTTCAACAATGTCCCTGACCTTGCCGGGGCCATCAGGAAGATGATAGAGGAGAACGAGCACTTCAGGAAGGAAATAGAAAAGGTAGCGAAGGAAAAGACCGTCGCCCTGAAGAACACCATCATAGAAAGGGCGGAGGAGATGAACGGCATCAGGGTGGTGCGTATCAATATTCCTATGGACCCTGCCATATTGAAGAACGTGGCCTTCATGCTCCAGAAGGAAACGGAGAACTTCGCGCTGCTCGGGGCCTTCGAATATTCGGGCAAGCCGCAGCTGTTCATAATGTATTCCCCTGACCTCGTGGCAGCCGGGCACAACGCTTCCAGGGACATCAAGGAAGCAGCCAGGGCCATAGCAGGAGGCGGAGGAGGCCAGCCAGGCCTGGCCACTGCCGGCGGCAAGGACACCGGAGGGCTCGGTGAGGCGATGGAAATCATGCTGAAGGCAGCCACTGGAAAATGATTTTGACCCGGGCGGATGAAAAGGCTTGACAGATTCATACTCAATTCATTCATAGGACCGTTCTTCGCGATCCTCTTTGTCGTCATATTCATCCTGATGATGCAGTTCCTGTGGCTGTACATTGATGAACTTGTCGGAAAAGGATTGAGTTTCAAAGTAATACTTGAATTCCTCGGCTGGGGCAGCGCGACACTTATACCGCTTTCGCTGCCTCTGGCCACCCTGCTTTCATCCGTGATGACCCTGGGAAATCTCGGGGAGAACAACGAGCTCCTGGCCATAAAGGCTGCCGGCATATCCCTGAAAAGGGTGCTGGCCCCTCTCATAATAGTGTCGACCGTCATAAGCATCGCGGCATTTTTCGCGGCAAACGAACTCATCCCGGTGGCATACAACAAGATATTCACACTCAGGGATGACATAGGAAGGACCAAGGAAGAGATTAAGATACCTACGGGCACCTTCTACGACGGCATCGACGGCTACATCCTGAGGGTGGACGACCGGGACAAGGAGACAGACATCATGCACGGGGTAATGGTGTACAACCATACCGGCAACAAGGGCAACACGAGCCTCACCCTCGCGGACTCCGCCATGATGAAGATGTCCGAGGACAAGACCTACCTTACCTTCATCCTGTACAGCGGGGCGAACTACGAGGAGACCAACACAAGGAAGTACAGGGACACTACCCTGCAGCTCCAGAAGATAGAGTTCGACAAGCAGGAGATGGTCATCCCGCTCGAGAACTACGCATTCAAGAAGTCTGACGAGACCCGCTTCGGAGACGAGGTGAGGACAATGAACCTGAAGCAGCTGAACCACAACGGGGACTCGCTCGGCCGGGTGGACCACGAGGCCAAGATGGACAATATATCCAGGTTCTACAATGACAGGACCTTGAGGTACCATTACCAGCTGGACACCTCGGACAGGAGGAACGACAAGCTGAAGACAGTGTTCAGCTACGAGGGGTTCGGGGAATGGGATGACCTCGAGAAGAAGATAGAGGCCCTGGAAGATGCCAAGGCAAAGGTGAACTCGGAAATCGGGGAACTCACCACGTACGGCAGGGAGAGGTTCTACAACGCCTACACCCTCCGGAGGATAGACGTGGAGATACTCAAGAAGTTCGCGCTCTCGTTCGCCTGCTTCATATTCTTCTTCATCGGGGCCCCGCTCGGCGCCCTCATCCGGAAAGGGGGGCTCGGGACCCCGGCCATCATAGCCGTGCTCTTCTTTGTCCTTTACTGGGTGATAGACATTTCCGGGAACAAGCTGGCGAAGGACGGGGCTGTGTCGGCCTTCGTGGGCGTGTTCATATCCTCCGCCGTGCTGCTGCCGATAGGCCTCCTGTTCACATGGAACGCCATAAATGACAAGTCCCTGATCGACACGGAGAGGCTCGGGACTCTGTTCAGGAAAATAAAGAACAAGGTGCTTGGAAAAATGAGAAAGACACGTATTGTATTCATGGGGACGCCTGAATTCGCGGTGGCATCCCTGGACGCGATAATAAAGAAGGGGTACAATGTGGCCGGGGTCGTGACCGTGGCCGACAAGGCGAGCGGGCGCGGGCTGAAGGTGAACGAGAGCGCGGTGAAGAAATATGCTGTGGAGCACAACCTGCCCCTGCTGCAGCCGGTATCGCTCAAGGACCCCGGATTCCTTTCCGCCCTGCAGGCCTGGAAAGCGGACCTGTTCGTGGTCGTGGCTTTCCGTATGCTCCCGAAGGAAGTGTGGAGCATGCCGAAGTACGGTACCTTCAACCTGCATGCAGCCCTGCTTCCGCAGTACAGGGGAGCCGCCCCTATAAACTGGGCTGTGATAAACGGTGAGCACATCACCGGGGTGACTACCTTCATGATAAACGAGGGGATGGACACCGGGCACATCATCTTCAGGGAGCAGTGCAAGATTGAGGACAGCGACAACGCCGGGACCATCCATGACAAGCTTATGGAAATTGGGGCCAGGACCGTGGTGGATACCATAGAGGCCATCATGGACAACAAGGTGGAACTGCGGCTGCAGAAAAGCTTCATCCAGGGTTCGGAAGTACTGAAGCCGGCCCCGAAGTTGAGCAGGGAGCTATGCCACATAGACTGGAACAGGCCGTCGAAAGAGATTTTCAACCTTATCCGGGGCCTGAGCCCTTACCCGGCGGCCTATACCGGGCTCGTGAAGGACGGGCAGACTCTGCAGCTGAAGATTTTCGGGGCAGAGAAGATGGACGTGGAGGCACTTGCTGCCCTGAAGAAGGAGTGCGGCATTTCGGATACGGCTCCTGCCGGGACCATTGTCTCGGACGGGAAGGAGAACCTGGCGGTGCTGACTTCGGACGGGGCCATAAGGCTGACGGACCTTCAGCTGGCAGGAAAGAAGAGGATGGATGTGAAGGACTTCCTGCGCGGGTTCAGGGACGTGGCGGAGTATTCGGTTTCGGAAGGGACCTCTTCCGGGGTGATCGACAGGTACCGGAACGGGAACAGATAATTGCAGGCACGGGATTATGGAAAAGACGGCGGTGATAATCGACAACGGGGATTTCCCGAAGAAGGAATACCCGAGATATCTGCTCAGGAACGCGGACTACGTGGTCTGCTGCGACGGGGCGCTGACGAAATATTTCCGGAACATGGAAGCGGTCTTCGGGAAGGAAAGGATGCCGGATGCCGTGATAGGAGACATGGACTCACTGTCAGGGGCGGCCAGGAAGCGGTACACCGGCCCCCTTGTGCATGTCACCTGCCAGGAGACCAACGACCAGACAAAGGCCGTGGAATATGTGATGTCGAACTTCGCCGGCATCTCCGCAATCTATATCCTCGGGGGTTCGGGAGCGCGGGAGGACCATACCATAGGGAACCTGTCCCTGCTTATGGAATACGCCAGGAAATTCGGTGAGGGAGGCCCCAAAATAGAGATGGTGTCCGACTGGTCCACCGCATTCGCCCTTACGGACAGCGCGGACATACATTGCGGGACAGGCCGCAAATTCTCCCTGTTCTCTCCGGACAACAGCCTGACCATCAAGTCGAAGGGCCTGCAGTGGCCGACTGACGGGGTGGTCTTCGACAACTGGTGGAAGGCTACCCTGAACATAGCCTCGGAAGATGTGGTGCACCTGGATTTCAGCCACAGGTCCATGGCCCTGGTCATCATGGATTGAGGCCCGGCGGACAAAAGATTCGGCAGGTTCCGGCCCGGGACTCTGTTTTTTCTGAAAAATTGCTAAATTTGTCTGATTGAAATTCAAGACAGACTATGCCCGATACAGAATATCTTCCAAGCATAGACGCGGTCGTCACCGCGTCCAAAATCCTTGACGAGGTTATAGAGCCAACCCCGATGATGCTCAACCAGAACCTTTCGGAGAAATACGGGGCCGAGGTGTACCTGAAAAGGGAAGACCTGCAGATAGTCAGGTCCTACAAGATACGCGGGGCGTACAACAAGATACGCACCATATCACCGGATGCGATAAAATACGGGATCGTGTGCGCGAGTGCCGGGAACCATGCCCAGGGAGTCGCCTTTTCCTGCAACAAGCTCCACATCATGGGGTCGATATACATGCCGACCACTACCCCGCGCCAGAAGATAGAGCAGGTGAAGATGTTCGGGAAGGAGTACATCGACATAGTGCTCACCGGAGATACATTCGATGCCGCGAACAAGGAGGCCATCGAATATGCAAAAAAGTCCGGGAAGACATTCATACCGCCGTTCGACGACCCGAAGATAATAGAGGGGCAGGCTACCATAGGGCTCGAGATCGAGAAACAGATGAAGAAGCCGCTTGACTACCTCTTCATCCCTATCGGGGGAGGCGGGCTTGCCTCGGGTGTGGGAGCCTACATGAAGTTCGCGTCCCCGCATACGAAGATCATAGGCGTGGAGCCGGCAGGGGCGCCATGCATGAAGACGGCGATAGAGAAAGGCGAGGTCGTCGAGCTTGAGCAGATAGACAAGTTCGTCGACGGGGCCGCGGTGAAGAAGGCCGGGGACCTCACTTTCGAGATATGCAGGAAGGTGCTTGACGACATCGTGATTGTCCCGGAGGGGGCTGTCTGCACCACCATAATAGACATGTACAACAAGAGCGCGATCGTGGTCGAGCCGGCCGGGGCCCTGTCCGTGGCTGCACTGCGGTTCTATGCCGACAAGATAAAGGGGAAGAGGGTCGGCTGCATCATAAGCGGGAGCAACAACGACATCACCCGCACCGAGGAGATACGGGAGAAATCCGTCCTGTACGAGGGCCTGAAACACTATTTCATAGTCAGTTTCCCACAACGTTCCGGAGCCTTCCTCTCGTTCATCCGGGACAACCTCGGGCCAAAGGACGACCTTGTGCTCTTCCAGTACATCAAGAAGACGAACAAGGAGGAGGGGCCGGCCCTCATAGGCGTGGAGGTGGAAAGCAAGGCGGATTTCGAGGCACTGGTCCACAGGATGGACGCCAACGGCATCGCCTACGAATACATCAACGAGAACAACAAGCTCTTCGAGATATTGATATGACAGCGTGATTGTATACGAAGTATAAAATATAACGGACTATGGCAAATCTTGATTGGACTAAACTCGGGTTCGGCTACAGGAAGACGAACACCATTCTTACGTGCTACTACAAGGACGGAAAATGGGGGCCCGTGGAGAGCTGCACCGATGACAACATCAGCATCAGCGCATTCGCGGGGACCCTGCACTACAGCATCGAGTGCTTCGAGGGCCTGAAGGCTTTCCGCGGGGCGGACGGCAAGGTAAGGCTTTTCCGGCCTGACGAGAATGCGAAAAGGCTCCAGAGATCCGCTGCATACATCGGCATAGCGGCACCTTCGGAGGAGCTTTTCATAGAAATGTGCATCCGTGTCGTGAAGGAGAACATCGACTTCCTCCCTCCGTACGGTTCCAACGCCTCCATGTACCTGAGGCCTACCCTCATAGGCATAAACCCGCAGCTGGGAGTGAAGTCCTCCACCGAATGCCTGTTCATGATGCTCTGCGCACCGGTAGGGGCATATACGGGAGGTACACTGCAGCCGTCATACGTCGTCATCTCGAGGGACTATGACAGGGCTGCGCCTAACGGGACGGGAAGTTTCAAGCTCGGCAGCAACTATGCAGCCTCCCTCTACTCCTACAACCTCGCACACAAGCTCGGCTATGAGGCAGTCCTCTACCTCGACCCTCTGCAGCACAAGTTCATAGACGAGTTCAACTCGTCCAACTTCTTTGCCATCAGGGACAATTCCTATATCACCCCACAGTCGGACACCATCCTTCCTTCCATCACGAACAAGTCCCTGGAGACAGTGGCCAGGGAGCTGGGCATGACGGTGGAGAGACGCCCGGTACCGGTAGAGGAGCTGTCCACTTTCGAGGAAGTCGGAGAATGCGGCACCGCGGTGGTGATAACTCCTGTATACCAGATAGATGACAAGCCGACGCTGGAGTCTCCGGAGGTTACCCCGTACTATTTCGGCTCCAAGGAGCAGTGCGGCCCGAAGAGCCTGAAGCTCTACAAGATGATACGAGGGATACAGGACGGGGAAATCGAGGACCCGTTCAACTGGTGCATCACCCTGTAAGGACGGGCAGTCCGGCGGCCGGCCGGGACTGGAGCCCCGCATCAGACAGATGACCCGGAAAAAGGAAAATATCATGGAAGTGCCTGGAGGGGAACGGAAAGTTCTCCTCCATACTTGTTGTGCACCGTGCTCGTCCGCGATTGTGGAATGCCTGATGAAGAACGGCGTCACACCCCTGATCTACTACTGCAACCCGAACATCTACCCGGAAGAGGAATACAGGATAAGGAAGGACGAGTGTACACGGTATGCCAGGGAGCTCGGGCTGGAGATTGTCGATGCCGACTACGACCACCAGGCATGGCTCGAGAGGATAAGAGGCCTCGAGGACGCCCCGGAGCGGGGTCCACGGTGCCTTGAATGCTTCAGGATGCGTCTTGCCTCGGCGGCGGAATACGCCCACGCCCACGGCTACAGGGTCCTCACCACTACCCTCGCCTCCTCCCGGTGGAAAAGCCTGGAGCAGATAAATGCAGCCGGGAAGTATGCGGCCTCCCTGTACGATGATGTCACGTGGTGGGACATGAACTGGCGCAAGGGAGGACTGCAGGAACGGCGCAACGAACTTGTCAAGGCCTACAGGTTCTACAACCAGACATGGTGCGGCTGCGAATTCAGCTTGAACCAGGCGAAGGCCGGGGCCTCCTCACCTGACTTCAAAGCGGGACAGCAGCTGAAGCTGGTCTGAAGGCGGGGTCTCGCCAGGCATGAGAGGACAGAGCAACGTATATTCCGTACTGCAGACACCGTCTATGTCCTTTGCGTTCAGCATCCATGATTCCAGGAGGGCAATCTCCCCCTGTTTCTCCTCGACCATACTTTTCACGGCCAAGCTGCACGCCTTGGCCACTTCCCGGCACTCCTTCAACGCCTTTCCATAAGGTATGGCCCGGAAACCGAGCTCGGGCAGCCCCAGATTGGCATTCACGTATGCAAGGGCAAGGGAGGAAAGGCCGGCATCGAGTTCACGGAGCCTCCGCAGTTCCTCCGCGCAGGCCTGGTATTCGGACAGGATGTTGACATAGGACCCGTTGTCCAGTCGCTCCTCGTCGTCTATTTTCAGGGAGACAGCCTTGCACACCTGCCCGGAAGCAGTCTCGAGATAATAAGAGTAAATCTTGTAGTACGGCCTCGTATCCTCTATCAGAAGCACTGTCTCGGAATATGCCTCGGCACAGTCCGAGATATAGGCATCCACACTCTGTGAACCCGAGAAATCCGGTCTGCGCCACTGCTGCACGAGATCCTTCTCCGTATGGAAAGGCTCTGTCACGACAGCCTTGGAGAGCCTGGCCTCCTTCGGCAGGCTCAACGGGAGGACATCCTTAGTCAGCCTGATATCGTAGAAGACGAACTGGCCTGAAGTGTTGTATGTGTTCGCCAGCCAGAACATGAGCTGGCTGCAACCGTCTATCGGGACAGTGACCGTCTGCGGCTCCATGGTCTCATAGACGGCAAGTTCGGCCACGACTTCCTGGTCCGCACCTATCAGCAGGGTCTCCTTGTAGTCCGACGGAGTCTCCCCGGACGGCCTCAGGCAGGCTACAGTAAAGGTTACGCTGTTGTATTCGCCGTACGTGTTGAAGGCTGCGCATGAATTCTCCACGGCATTGCCTCCGGCCGCGAGCATAAGGAAGGCCGCCGCCCCTATAAGCGTACTCCCGACCAGGGCCCCGCCGACAGCTCCAGCTGCCACAAAGGCCGAACCCACGGCCGCTCCGCCTATTGCCGCCGCGGCTGCATTGTCCGTCCCTTCGGAGAGCACCCCGTGGTCCAGGGAGAAATGCACGCTCGTCTGGAGCATGAACCCCTTGTTTATCCTGCTGCCGTCAGGCATCTCGAAATACCGTCTCTGCGTGCTGCCGTCGTAGAATATCTTGTCCCGGGCATCCGAGGCAGTGCTGACGTAATGAAGATAAGGCGCCCCGAGGTCTATCAGGTCTATCTCATGCGGGCATTCCGGCACAGGATGCACGAAAAGGCCGTTCTCCACAGGCTCACCCCGGTACACCACTATGTCGGCTATGCCGTAGGCCCCGACATTCAGGTTTCCCGAACCTCCGTTCTCGAACCTGAGCCTGCGGCAACGGTCCAGAGGGAGGACAAATTCCTGGTTCGGGTATGTCGCCATCATAGGGGCCTCGAGGATGAGCCTGTCGTCGGCATAGACCCTTATTACATCATTGGTCATGGACCAGCTCTTGCCCACATACCCTGCCGTGAAACTCACATAGTCGAACTCCCTGCCAAGGTCGAAGACCGCATACGAGACTATATTGTCATTCCAGAAATCCGCCTTTTCGTACAGGATAAACCCTTCGCTGAACTTCGTCCCTCCCATCGAGAAGGTGATGTGGTCGGATGTCCCGTCATAGACCTGGTGGTCAATCTGGCCGCCCACAGCGTAGGGAGGAATGCTGGAGACGAGTTTGCAGACATCCGGAAGGCTCTTCAGGCGAGGGTCTGCATCACCGTCCATCTCCTGTGGTCCGGCCTCCGGCACATCGGCTCCTTCCGGGTACAGTACTGCATCCACTATGGCAGCATACATGCTCTGGTCCGACTGTTCCGTATGGAACGACAGCTGGAGGCATCCCCGCACATCCAGCACTATCCGTTTCGCTATGTCTGTCTGGGAAACCTCGTATTCGTGGATTATCTTCCCGTCCGCCTTCACCGTTATCCATCCCTTACCGCCGCTGCTCTTGTCATTGTCTACCGGTCCGGCAAGGAAGCTGAGTGTCGTGTACTGTCCCCGTAGGTTGAAATAACTTGCCCCGGGCTGTACCCCGATAAAGGCCATCTGCATATTGCATATTATGCCATGGTGATAGGCCTTCCCGTTGACACTTACCGCCTTGTAACTGTCTTCCGGGGAGACGCAGTAATGGTTGTACTGGGCATAGGGCGGCAGGTCCCTGACAAGCTGCGTGACCCGGGCCGGTCCGGAGAGCAGGTTCCCCGTCTCCACCGGGGTCTCCCCTGCCTTCCACAAGGTGGCCTCCGCAAAGGCGATATCGTCCTCCCCCTGCACTATGCAGAACTTCAGTTCATCGGCGCCCTTGACATCCAGTTTCATACGCCTGGGGACATCGTACTTCCGGACCACCTCGTCGGCTATCTTCACCCCGTCGGCATAGACTGTGACTATCGCGGGGCCGTAGTCCAGGGATTCCGGGTCATATATCCGGCCAAGCACGAACATCAGGGTATCGAATCCGCCTCCGAGCCGGAATACCGCATATCCAGGGGTATAGGGTCCCTGTGAACTGCCGACGGTGAAGCCTCCGTACCACTGCAGGCCTCCTGTAAGGTCCATCTTCGCGGAGCCAGGGCCGGAATACCTGTATGCCTTGTACATATAGGAGCTGACCGGGGTGAACTCATTCACAAGGTATCTTGTCCGGGCCCCGGCCTGGGACAGGAATACCGACAACACAAACACAAAAGCTAATATTTTCTTCATGGCAAAAAGTTTTTCGAATATTGTTCCGGGTTGAGGCTTCTGATCACGGTCAGGACGACAACACTACAGCCCTTACGTCGTCGAACCTGCGCTGTTCCAGGTCGGACGGGGAAATCAGGAAGTCGAGGACACCGGCATCCATGAACAGCAGGCTGAAGTCATCCCCCTCGAAGGAGTCCACCTGAAGCAGTATCTCCCGGTCCTCGAAAGGATGGTCCCAGGTCTCCCACGGGCGATGGTCCGGCCTGGCGAATACGGCGTGGTCGTCCGACAGCGGGGCCGCCGTGAGGCTGAAGTCCATCCGGAGCCCGGCCGGTACCGCAGGAATGTCCCGGACATCTTCAGGCCGCACTTCCGTAAGACCTTCACAGGAAGGGAAATACATCACCTTCACAGCATCCCTGCCGCTGATCTGGCCACCGATGCCCTCCTGGCCGCCCCAATATCCGAGATACTGGTCTATCTTCGCGAAAAAGGAAAGCAGGCCCCTGTCCGGAAGCCGCTTGTCCACGTCGTAGGGAGCGAACTCCTCCAGATTGATCTGACACAGGAAAAAATACGGATGCACCCCGTCCGCATCGGAATAGACCGGGTACGGAGAGCCCGGAGGCAGGGCGGGGCTGCCCCAGAAACGGGAGGCTGCCGTCCCCGGTTCCGGCAGCGTACGCGTCAAGCGGATATATACAGGAGTCATGTCCATAAGTTGAAGTGTATCAGGTGCGGTTAAAACGGCTAAAGGTATTCCCTTCCGGAAAGTATCCTCCAGAGGGCGTAATATTTCAGGAGCGACACCGGCCTTGAAGACACGAGCTGGTAATGCAGGGGCCCGCAGCTGAAATAAACCGAGCTCTTGAGCGCGGTGCCGAAACCGGTTATCTCCTCTATCCTGTGCACTATCTTCCTGTCACCGAAGCCGAGTTCCAGCCTGTCTCCGAACATGGACATGGTGGCGTCGGAAGAAAGGAGCCTGGAGGACTCCCCGTCCACTATCTTGAGCCGGAAGCCGCCGTCGCAGGCTATCGGTTCCGCGGTCCTGGTCCTGAATTCCCCGCTGTGTTCCTGCATCCATTTCTTCTGGTACGCGTTCCACTCCGCGAGGTTGCTGAACGGGAGGTTCCCCTCCCCCAAACTTCCAGTAGGCAGGTACCTGGCATGGAGCCCGCAGCTGCACCTTATCTCGTCACCGGAAGTGGTAACTGTCCCGATGCCGTGGCACAGCGGGCAGAGGTAGGCCGTGTACTGCATCCCTTCGGCGAGGTTCTTCCCCGGATACAGGTCCCCGCTGCGGGCCTGCTCCTCGTAGGCATTGACATGAAGGTCCCGGCAAATGGCCTCATATACTTCATCCTGCGTCATGGCCGCAAGTTCCTCCGGGGAATACTCGTGCACAAGCTCCCCGCGCATCGGGCCCCTGCGCTTGTAGTCGGCCCATCTCGGGTGGAGGAGATACCCGCCGGTGAAACGGTATGTGACAAGTGCCGCCCCGGACTCCTTGGCGAGCCTGGCGGTACGGGGAGAGATGAACTCCGTCTCGCCGTCCCAGCAGCGGTTGCCTTCCGGGAACATCCCGACGGAGACTCCGGCTTTAAGGTTGGCTTCTATCCTGGCTATCACCTCGTCGCCGCTTGCGCCCTTCTCCCTCGGGATAACGCCGAAGAAGTTGTTCATTATGAAACCGACAAAGCCCCTGGTGATGGCGGCATTGGCGACAAAGCGCATGTACTTGTGCGTGGCTATGACAAGCAGGGCAGGGTCGAGGTTCTGCGTATGGTTCCCGAGGGCAAGGAATGTCTTGCTGCGTATCCTGCAGGGCCTGTAGCTGAAATGGAGGGACAAGGTCACGAACGGACCGATGACTGCCCTGCAGAACGCGTACACCCCCTTCTGGAACGCCGAACCCTTTCTTATAGCCGAGTTTTCAGACTGCATAGGCTCACTGTTTTTGTTCCTGCATCTTCCTGGCCTCCTCCTCTTCGAGGACCCTGTAGGCCACCTTCCCCACAAGCGTCTTCGGGAGTTCGGTCCTGAACTCTATGTCGTACGGCATGGCGTATTTCGCTATGTACTTCCGGCAGTAGGCCATCAGTTCGTCCCTGGTCTCCGTTGAAGGGGCAATGCCGGGCTTAAGCATAACGAAAGCCTTCACCTTCTGCATCTTGTAAGGGTCAGGCACGCCTATGATGCAGCTCATCTGCACCTTCTCGTTGGCGTCGAGGATGTTCTCGAGCTGGGCCGGGTAGACATTGTAGCCGGATGTGATTATCATCCTCTTTATGCGGCCCTTGAAATAGATGAACCCCTGGTCGTCCATGCACCCGAGGTCCCCGGTATAGAGCCATGTCATGCCGTCCGGGTGCACCCTCAAGGTCCTGGCTGTCTCCTCCGGCTTCCCGTAGTATCCTGCCATCACTGTAGGTCCGGCGAGGACGATCTCCCCTTCCTCACCGTAAGGCAGCTCCTCGTCGGTACCGGGCCGGACTATCTTGTAGTATGTGTCAGGGAACGGTATCCCTATGCTTCCTTCCTTGGCTTTCGTGACAGGCGTGAGGCAGGATGCCGTCACGCATTCGGTGGTACCGTACCCTTCCCTTATCCTTATGGCAGCGTGGTGCTCCTCAAGGAACTTGTCGAACTTCTTCTTCAGCTCTATGGACAGGGAGTCTCCCCCGGAGAACACGCCTTTCAGGTGCGAAAGGTCGGCATTCTTCATGTTCGGAAGGCGCAGCAGGGCCTCGTACAGGGTCGGCACACCGGCCATGAAGTTGCATTTGTACCTGGTGATGAGCTTAGAGTAACTCTTGGCAGTGAATCTCGGCACAAGTACGCAACGTCCGCCCTTGGCAAGCATCGTATGGATGCAGACCCCGAGCCCGAACCCGTGGAAGATTGGCATCGCAGCGAGCATCCTGTCCCCGGGACGGAACATCGGGTTGGTAGCTATGACCTGCTCGGCGAGGGCATTGAAATTCCTGTTGGTCAGGACTATACCTTTTGTGGTACCGGTAGTGCCGCCGGAATACAGGATTACGGCCGGGTCGTCATCCGCCCTCTCCACCTTGTAGTTGTAGAAGCAGCACCTTGACAGTTTCAGGAACTTTTTCCAGGTTATGACAGGGGCGTCCTGGGGAATCCTGGCAATCTTGTATTCTTCCGTGATCATGTATCCGACGCGCATCGGCTTCGAGAGCTCGTCCTTTATCCTGGCTATTATGACGTTGACAATGCCGGTATTTTTCCGGACGGCCTCTATCTTGCCGTAGAACTGGTCCAGGGTGATGACCGTGACGCTGCGGGACTCGTTCAGGTAGAACTCTATCTCCTTCTCGCTCGAGAGGGGGTGCACCATGCTCGCGATGCCGCCTATCATGTTCACCGCATAGAAGACATATATCGCCTGCGGACAGTTCGGCATGGC
>JADIMQ010000050.1 GCA_017694655.1 Candidatus Cryptobacteroides merdigallinarum | reverse complement strand
GCTGGCACCTGTCGAGAGCTGCGGCACGGGAGCGGAGTCGCCGTTGGCCTGGATGACGTTGCCTTCGCCGTCAGTCAGCAGGTCGCCGTTCAGCGTCCAGTACCAGTTGCCGTCATCGTCCTTCGTGACGCCTATTTGCGGGGTGATGCCTGCGACACCATTCTCGTCGTTGTATATGGTAATGGCAGGTGAGTTGAGGAAGGTGATGGTATAGCCCACCCTCACCCCTGCCTCTGTGACGGGCGTCACAGCCGTTATACAGTCAGATGAGCCGAGCAGTGTCCGAGTGGACTGGATGTTGGTGTTCGTTTTAGCCTGCCAGACCTCAAGGGCGGCGATGCGTTCGCTGGCGGCGATGTATTCCTTATTCTGGTCGAGTTGCTCCCACAGTGCGGAATCGTCATACTTGCAGGCCGTCAGGGCCAGTGCGGCCAGCAGCAGGGGCAGGGTCTTTCTTGCCTTCATGGTCGTCGGGGTTTAATTATTGGTAACAAGTAAGATTCGTATTCAAAGACAACTATTGCCGGTTAATAAATCCAGAGTCCTGCATCATCTTTTTATGCCGGACAGACAATTCATCCCTGGCCGCGCTTCCATTGAAATAATAATGTCAAATATAACCAGCGCGGCCATTCCGCACAAGCCGTCATGGATACTTTTTGTTGTTTGAGCAAAAAAAATTGTCGATAAGACAAATTTCCGGAGAACCATCCATATATCACCGTACTTCCAGCAGATATCGAAAGGTCCGGCATTCCTAAACAGCTACCCGTCAGAATCAGCGCGGCCAGCAACAGGGCCAGAATCCTTCTGATACCTTTTCCTGAAAGTACGGTTATATTATCCGAATGTGGAGAAGAAGATTGCGTGAAATGCTACCCCCGGTACTCCGTCGGGCTCATATCGAGATGCTGCTGCACGTAGCGGCTGAAATATGCCGGGGAAGAGAAGCCGAACATGTCGGAAATCATCACGAACGTCAGGGACCTGTCCCGGAGCAGACGGGAGATGTCGAGGACAGTATAACGGTTTATCCAGTAGCCTGCGGCGTAGCCGCTCACCTTCCTGGAGACCTCGGACAGGTATTTCGGGGTCACGCACAGCTTGTCCGCATAATAGTTCACCTCCCTGTGGCTGCGGTATGTGCCGTTTTCCAGCATATTGAGGAAGCGGCTCATTATGGACGCGCTCTGCAGAGGGACATCGTCCTCCCGGTAGATATGCGAATGGAAATCGAAGAAATCTATTATCAGCATCTGTACGGACGCTATCAGCAGGTCCTTGCGGAAATGATGGTCTGTCTGCGCAAGCCTGGACTCCACCATCTCAAAATCCTTCCGGCACAGTTCCCTCTGACCTTCATCGAGCCTCATTACAGGGTTGAGGAACAGGGAGAGCTGTCCTTTCATCCCGTAATTGCTCAGGGGCGTGGAAAGTTCTATGAACCCGGAGGTTACATATATCACCTTTACCCGGAAATCCGCCGCGGGCCGTATCCTCTCCACGAGTTTTCCCTTGCGGACAATCATAAGGTCTCCGGCCTGCAGCTCGCGCTCCTCCCCGTTGTATTTCAACCTGCACGTTCCTGCCAGGCAGAGGGCATGGGCCAGATAGTCTCCGTAGGCATCGGTACCAAGGCCGTCGAGGCTGTCCTTTATAACGATATTTTCCATTTCTGACATTTTTTACCGGATAATACAAATATAAGATTTAATTGATTATCCGCAAAGGCATGGAAAGCCACCTCATTAACGTCAAAATTGGTGTCATTATCCGCAATCAGTGTATGGACCGGGCCCCTGCCATACCATAATTTTGCACAGTATTAAAATGATATAAAACAAGATGAAGATTCTACAGACAACCGTGCTGGCCTCCCTTATCGTGGCAGGCAGCCTGTGCACCCTCGGTGCACAAGAGAAGACCACCGCGGCCGGTGTGCCGGTGGTGACACTGAACAACGGCGGGGAAATGCAGCAGATGCGCTCCCTGAACAAGGAGCAGCGCTTCTTCAACGCCACCCTGGAAGACGTGGAGAAGATGGTGTGGGGGACCATGGACCGTTGATATTGGTAAATCAATCCGTAATCTGGCTATGGACAGTCACCCCTCCAGCATATACCTTTGCTGAATCGGGAACAATCCGTCAGGGATGCAGAAATATACAATAACATAATATTATCATGGACAGGTTCAGATACACATACCCCGTCCGCCAGCATTTCGGCAAGGGGTGCGCTGAAGAAGCGATTAAAGAGGAGATGGCCCGTACGGGCAGGAACGTGCTCCTGGCCTACGGAGGAGGGTCATTGAAACGTACAGGACTCTACGACAGGATAACAGGATGGCTGCGCGAGTGCGGGAAGACAGTGACCGACTTCGGCGGCATCATGCCGAACCCCACTTACGCCAAGGTCCAGGAAGGGGCACGCCTGGTCAGGGAAAATGACATAGACTTCATACTCGCCGTAGGCGGAGGCTCTGTCATAGACTGCTGCAAGATTGCGTCCTCTACCGCCACCTGCATCCTGACCCCTGGATGCTGCCGGAAGTTCACCCGGGACGAGATTGCCGGGATACTGGAAGAATGTATGTAGAAAATAAAAGGATATGGACAAGGAAAACAGGATCAGCAGGAGAAGTGCGCTGAAAAGGATAGGGGCGGCCGTCCTCGGCGGAGCCGCAGCCGCATCGGGCATGCTTCCGGCAGTTTCGTGCAGCCAGCAGGGGAAAAAGAGGATAATCTTCTATTTCACAGGTACGGGCAACAAGCACATCCCGGAAAACCTGGAGAGGCTGAAGGAGGACATAGCCGCCCGGCGGCACTGGCACGAGCCTGTGACAGAGGAGGAAAGGCAGATGCACCGACGCCCGCTACCGGAACGAGCACATTTCCCTTATGGACCTCAAGATGGCGAACAACCAGAAACTTTAACAGGTAAAACAGAAAAGATATGCTCAGGAAAATCAGACTGACCCTTGCCGTCCTGTTCTTCGCGATTATCACGCTGCTGTTCCTCGACTTTACGGGGACGATACACGCGTGGTTCGGCTGGATGGCCAGAATCCAGTTCCTCCCGGCGGTGCTCGCCCTGAATGTGGGAGTCATCATGCTCCTGTCAGCCCTCACCCTCGTCTTCGGACGGGTGTACTGCTCGGTCATCTGCCCGCTCGGGGTAATGCAGGACATCATATCCTGGATAAGCGGACGGCGCAGGAAAAAGAAGTTCCGCTTCTCCTGGTCCCCCGCCAAATCCTGCCTGAGGTACGGTGTGCTGGCCCTGTTCATCCTCGCACTTGCCGCCGGGGCCGGCTCCGTTGTCGCCCTGCTCGCCCCTTATAGTTCCTACGGCAGGATTGCATCCAACCTCTTTGCTCCGGTATACAGATGGGGCAACAACCTGCTCGCCTACTTTGCCGAACGGGTGGACAGCTATGCTTTCTACGAGACTTCCGTGTGGCTGAAGAGCCTGCCGACCTTCATCATAGCCGCGCTCACCTTCATCATTATAGCAATACTGGCCTGGAGGAACGGGCGCACCTACTGCAATACAATCTGTCCCGTAGGTACGGTGCTCGGTTTCCTGTCCCGCTTCTCCCTGCTGCGCATAACGGTGGACCCGGACAAGTGCACCTCCTGCGGACTGTGCTCCCGGCAGTGCAAGGCTTCCTGCCTCAACGGGAAGGAGCATACGGTGGACTACAGCCGCTGTGTGTCGTGCATGGACTGCATCGGCGTCTGCCGGCACGGGGCCATCAGCTACCGGCGGCCGGTGAAGAAGAAGGCAGCAGGGCCGAAGGTGGAGAAGGCCCAGGTTGACAATGCCCGGAGGTCCTTCCTTGCCGGTTCGGCTGTATTGGCGGCCTCCGCTACCCTGAAGGCCCAGGAAAAGAAGGTGGACGGGGGTTTGGCCGTGCTCCAGGACAGGCAGATACCGGTACGGGCGACACATATCGTCCCTCCCGGGGCCGTGGACGCCCGCAACTTCGCCCGCCACTGCACCGCCTGCCAGCTCTGCGTTTCCGTCTGCCCGAACGGGGTACTCCGTCCGTCCGCAGACCTGGAGCGGCTGATGCAGCCGGAAATGTCCTACGAACGGGGCTACTGCCGTCCGGAATGCACCAAGTGCGGCGAGGTCTGCCCTGCCGGTGCGATACACCCGCTTACCGTGGCGGAAAAGTCCTCCACACGCATAGGACACGCAGTATGGGTACGGAAGAACTGCATCCCGCTGACCGACGGGGTGGAATGCGGCAACTGCGCCAGGCATTGTCCGTCCGGGGCCATACTCATGGTCCCTTCCGACAAGGACAGGCCTGACTCGGTGAAGATCCCGGCCATAAACCCGGAAAGATGTATCGGATGCGGGGCTTGCGAGAACCTGTGCCCGGCCCGCCCGTTCAGCGCCATCTATGTGGAAGGGCACGAAATGCACAGTGAACTATGAAAGACAGCATGTCCCCAGGAACAATGAACGAGAATATTATGGAAAAGGGCAAGAATATCTCCCGCCGCGACTTCCTCAAGAGGATAGGTACGGCCGGGGCGGCTGCCGCCGGACTCACGGCGTGCGGCAAAGGTGAAAAGACAGGGACGCAGTCCGCAGAGCCTGCGGGCAGCATGACATACCGCACCAATCCTTCCACGGGAGACCGTGTGTCTCTGCTCGGGTTCGGGATGATGCGCCTGCCCTCCGTTGGAGGACGCAGCGCACGTGAGGGCAACGAGGAGATAGACCAGGAGATGGTGAACCGGCTGGTGGACTACGCCATAGCCCACGGGGTGAACTATTTCGACACGTCCCCGGCCTACTGCCAGGGCAAGTCGGAACATTCCACCGGCATTGCCCTGAGCCGCCACCCTCGCAACAAGTATTTCATAGCTACCAAGATGTCCAACTTCGCCCCTTCCACGTGGAGCCTGGAGGCCTCCGTGGCCATGTACCGCAACTCCATGAAGGAACTGCAGGTGGACTACCTGGACTATCTCCTCCTGCACGGCGTTGGCATGGGCGACGGGATGGAGGAGTTCAGGCACCGATTCATCGACAACGGGCTCCTCGACTTCCTGCTGGAAGAGCGCAGGGCCGGGCGTGTCCGCAACCTCGGCTTTTCCTACCACGGAGATGTCCGGGTCTTCGACTATCTGCTCTCGCAGCACGGCAGGTACAAGTGGGACTTCGTGCAGATTCAGCTCAACTATCTGGACTGGAAATACGCCAGGCAGATAAACCCGAGGAACACAGATGCCGAATACCTGTATAACGAACTGGCAAAGAGGTCCATCCCGGCTGTCATCATGGAGCCTCTGCTGGGCGGCCGCCTGTCCAATGTCCCGACCACGGTATTCGCCCGCCTCAAGGAGCGCGAGCCGGAAATGAGCGCGGCTTCGTGGGCGTTCCGCTTTGCAGGGAGCCTTCCAGGGGTGCAGACTGTCCTGAGCGGGATGACCCGTATGGAGCACCTGCAGGACAACCTGCGCACATATTCTCCGCTGAAGCCGCTCACGGAGGAAGACTTCGCCTTCCTGCAGGAGACCGCCACGCAGATGATGAGCTTCGACACCATACCATGCAACGACTGCAAATACTGTATGCCATGTCCATACGGACTCGACATCCCTGCCATACTTCTCCATTACAACAAGTGCCTGAACGAGGGCAATATCCCGGAAAGTTCCCAGGACCCGGGCTACCGTAAGGCCAGGCGGGCCTTCCTCGTGGGATACGGGCGCAGTGTCCCGGTTATGCGCCAGGCAAGCCGCTGCATAGGCTGCGGCCAGTGCAGTCCGCACTGCCCTCAACGTATCGACATCCCGGGAGAACTGCACCGGATAGATGCATACGTGGAACGGCTGAAACAGGAAATCGGATAAGGGCCCGGAGGGGTGAGGAGGAGATTTTGTTTTGGTAATTACCTCCGGAAACGATATATTTACCTCCATAAAAAAGGAGATTTTTATGGAAACCACACGTCTGGAGATAGATATCAGGTCCGAAATAGGTAAGCTCGAAGCCGTTTTCCTGCATCCTCCCGGAGCCGAGGTAGAGAATATGACCCCGAGAAATGTGCAGAGAGCCCTGTACAGCGACATCCTGAACCTCGGGATAGCCCGCCAGGAGTATGCGCAGCTCTACGGGGTGTTGTCAAAGGTCGCCAGGATATACGAGGTGAAGCCCTTGCTGGCCAAGGTGCTGGACAATGCCGATGACAGGGCGGAGCTCATCCGCCGGATATGCAGGGAAGAAGGTGCCATGCGCTGCTACGGAAGGCTTATGGAAATGGACTCGGAGAGCCTCGCCTCCGTGCTCATAGAGGGGCTGCCGGCGGAGGTCAACACCCTCACTGCATACCTCGCCAATGAGTATTACGCCCTCTACCCTCTGTACAACTTCTACTTCACCCGTGACGCCGCCGTAACTGTCAGCCACAACGTCCTTGTGTGCAAGATGGCCAACAAGGTCAGGATGCGGGAATCCATTATAATGGAGGCCCTTTACAGGTGCAGCGGCTGCTTCGACTGCCACATAACGGACACGCAGCTGGCTGCGGAAGGAAACCCTGAAATAAACATGGAGGGCGGGGACATCCTTGTGCTGAGGGACGACATCCTGCTCCTGGGTAACGGCATCCGGACTTCCTCCAGGGGCATCGACTTCATGGCGGAGCGTTTCATGCGTTCCCATCCGGAGGGAGAGTACAACATAATAGTGCAGCAGCTCCCCCACTCCCCCGAGTCCTTCATTCACCTGGATATGGTGTTCACCATGCTCGACAGGGACAAGTGTATGGTATTCAAGCCGCTTATCCTGGACAACAACCAGTACCAGACCGTGCACATAAGGATATCCGACGGGAAGGTGACTTCCATCCGTCCGGTGGAAAATATCCTTAAATCCCTCAGGCAGCTGGGAATGGACCTCGAGCCTGTAGTCTGCGGCGGGGAAGATGAATGGGACCAGGAAAGGGAGCAGTGGCACAGCGGGGCAAATTCCTTCTGCATAGCCCCGGGACAGATCCTGACATACGCCAGGAACATACATACACTCGAGGAACTGGACAGGCACGGGTTCAACATAGTTTCCGCAGACGACATCATTTCCGGGAAAGCGGAAATATCCGGCAGGTGCGCGATTACCATCGCCGGCTCGGAGCTGCCACGCGGAGGAGGCGGGGCCAGGTGCATGACCATGCCCCTTTCCAGGCAGAAGGTGGACTGGAGGTAGTGTCCCGGGGGAGCCGGCCAGAAACGTACCGG
Organism: Candidatus Cryptobacteroides merdigallinarum; assembly: GCA_017694655.1. GTDB lineage: Bacteria > Bacteroidota > Bacteroidia > Bacteroidales > UBA932 > Cryptobacteroides > Cryptobacteroides merdigallinarum. The sequence goes on along the minus strand of JADIMQ010000050.1, from coordinate 14,390 downwards.
AATGATTATCCGCGAAAATCTATCAATTTGGATTTTCCGGAGAATCCCTTATATTTGCATTCCGCGGGAAATCCGGAGAGGGTTTCCCGCATATACTGAAAAGGTGGTGCCCGGCGGCGGAAGCCTGCCTGCGGCTGAGAAGATACACATTGCACCAGTACGGATAATGCCGACGCTGGGAATTTTTGGTAACATTCCTTTTTGCCCGTCCGTGGCTCCCCGTCCCGGCGCACCTCCTGCCATAGATTTTTATTTGTAACGGATGGAAGAATACAGGACATCTTTTTCAGCAGAATACGGGGACAGGGCGGCCCTCCAGTTTATCACGCACTTCACCGGCAGGTATTCCTTCTTCGACTCGGCCATGATGGCCCTTGAAGGGGGATGCAGGTGGATACAGCTCCGCATGAAGGACGCGGACCGGAGCGAGCTCGCACGGACGGCCAGGATGCTGCTCCCGGAATGCAGGAGACGCAATGCCGTGCTTGTCATCGATGACAGTCTGGACACAGCCCTCGAGACAGGGGCCGACGGCGTGCACCTCGGCAAGAACGACATGCCTGTCGACAAGGCCAGGCGCATTGCCGGGAAGGACTTCATCATCGGCGGGACGGCCAACACTTTCGAAGACGTCCGGTGCCTGTACGAGGCCGGGGCGGACTACATCGGCTGCGGGCCTTTCCGCTTCACCGGGACAAAGAAAAACCTCGCGCCCCTGCTCGGGGAGGAAGGCTATGTGCATATACTGTCCCTCATGAAGGAGAACGGCATCAGCCTGCCAGTAGTCGCCATCGGAGGGATAACCCGTGCCGACATTCCCCTGGTAATGTCCACCGGGGTATCGGGGATAGCCTTGAGCGGAAGCGTGCTCCGGGCGGAAGACCCTGTAAAGGAAATGAGGAAGATAGCCGGAGACATGGAAATGTACCGGCACAACAACAAACTTTAATACCATATTACAATGATTGAAAAGAAAGTATCCCAAGGTATCATCAGTACCTACTTCGAGAAACTCGAAAAGAATCTCGACCTGGACGTGGCAATCGTAGGCGGCGGCCCTTCAGGAATAGTTGCCGCATATTACCTGGCCAAGGCCGGGCTGAAGGTGGCGCAGTTCGACCGCAAGCTCTCCCCGGGAGGAGGAATGTGGGGCGGAGCCATGATGTTCAACCAGATAGTGGTCCAGGAAGAAGCCATGGACATTGTCCGTGACTTCGGCATCAACTACAAACCTTACGGGGACGGACTCTATGTCATGGATTCCGTGGAAAGCACGTCTGCCCTGCTCTACAGGGCCGTGCATGAAGGAGCCACCATCTTCAACTGCTATTCTGTCGAGGATGTAGTGTTCAAGGACAATGTGGTGAGCGGTGTGGTCGTGAACTGGACCCCTGTCCTCCGCGAAGGGCTGCATGTCGACCCTCTCAACATAATGGCAAAATGCGTCATCGACGGCACGGGCCACGACAGCGAGATGTGCAAGACCGTCGCACGCAAGAACGGGATACGCCTCGCCACTGACACCGGGGCCGTGATCGGGGAAAGGTCCCTCGACGTGATTGCCGGAGAAGAGGAAGTGGTGAACGGCACAAAGGAGATCTACCCTGGGCTCTATGTATGCGGCATGGCGGCTTCCGCCGTAAGCGGCACCCCGCGGATGGGGCCTATATTCGGAGGCATGCTCATGTCCGGCAAGAAGGTGGCCGGCCTCATCATAGAGAAACTGAAGAACAGATGACCTTCCGCCGATGCTGTGGATAGCCATCACATCCCCCGCTTTCCATGATGGTGAAGCGGAGTTCATAGGACGTCTGCTTGCGCACGGTGTGGATATAGTGCACCTGCGCAAGCCGGATGCCCGTGAAGAAGACTGCGCCGCTCTGCTCGGCAAGCTGTCTGCAGAGGAACGTTCCCGCATTGTGATACATGACTTTTTCCAGCTGGCTCCCCGTTACGGCCTGCGGGGTATACACCTCAACTCCAGGCATAGCGAGATTCCGGCCGGCTATGCAGGACACGTCAGCCGCTCCTGCCATTCGCTGGAGGAGCTCGTGAAATACAGGGCCGGATACACCTATCTTTTCCTGAGCCCTGTTTTCGACAGCATATCCAAAGAGGGCTATGCCTCGGCATTCGATGAAGCATCATTGAGGAAAGCCTCCGGGGAAGGCATCATCGGCAGCAGGACCGTGGCCCTTGGCGGAGTAACCCCAGGAAAGGTCGCCATGCTCCGTTCCCTCGGCTTCGGCGGGGCCGCCATGCTCGGCTGCGTGAACAGGCTCGCATCCCTGCCTGTGCAGGAGCAGGTCGAGGCCCTGGAAAGGATGCGCCTCGAATTCATTATCTGATTTCCGGGCTAATGATTCCCTAGTCCTGAGCAACAATTGCTCTCTGTTCGTCAATGGTTTCGAAGAAAGACGTTTGAGGGTGACACAAAATCTCTTTTGTGTCACCCTCTTTTGCGGCATTGCCGCCCTTGTGCTCCCTCAGGGGCTCGAACCCTGGACCCCAACATTAAGAGTGTCGTGCTCTACCAACTGAGCTAAGGAAGCGATATTTCAAAGAGTCCGTGATCCGTTTGGGATTCGAACCCAAGACCCCAACATTAAAAGTGTTGTGCTCTACCAGCTGAGCTAACGAATCTTCCCGTTTAACCCGCTCCAGAAACACTTTTTCTGAATTGGGATTGCAAAGGTATGCGTTTATTATGAATAATCCAAATAATTTCCGAATTATTTTCAAATAATCTTGATTATCCCTGAAAACAGCCGCACAGAGCCTTCCATGCGGGAGGACAGGCATTCCCGGCTACACTTCCACAAGCTCCTCAAGTATCAATTTTCTCGCCGAGCGGGCCCACTCCGGGAACGCCTCGTCCGGCCGGAACCTCTCCGTGAACTCCAGCAGGGCCGACAGGTCGAAGAAGGAGGACGAGATACCGGTCCCTCCCCTCACGGCATCGAATGCATTGCACCTCTGCTCTATGTGGGACGGCACCATAAGGACAGGCTTGCCGAAATACATGGCCTCGCATACCGACTCGAAACCGGCAGTGCTCGCGTATGCCATGCAACCGGCCATCTGCCGGAGGAATTCCTTGTCATCCAGAAGGTAGAAGCTCAAGGTATCGTCAATCCTCTTCACCGGGGACTCCGACCACCTGTCCCAGAAGAACCTCAACTCCACCCCTGGATGGGCGGCATGCCACTTCATTACGTCGTCTGAAAAGCCGGAATTGAGCATATATCCGTGGATATAGTTCCCCCTGGAAGCCTTCATCTCCAGGACCTCCTCCCTCAGCACAGGAGGCACCACCCTTATCCGCTTCGCGCCGTCGTCCTCCATGGACCTGAAGGACAGGGCAAGTTTCTTGGTCGCCCCTATGGACGTGAACTTCGTGAAAATCATCAGTCCCTCGGTTCCGGTAATCCCAGAATCCCCGAGGCGGAAGCCGTCATGCTGGAACAGGTACTGGTGGCCTATGCTGACATTCGGTATGTCAATCTTGAAATTGAAGTAGGTTATCCCTGTCAGAAGCTCGTAGAAGTTGACCACCACATCCGCCCCCGAGGACTTTATGGCGTCCTTCAGGAAGAGGATGCTCTTCAGATACTGCGGGAACTTCTCTATATTGTAGAATATGCTCTTCAGCATGTTCACTGTCCGGTTCTCGGCCGAAGGCTGGAAATTCACACTGTCGAACTGCTTCACCGGGGCCGAGACCCCTTTCGTGAAGAACTCCGGGAGATGCCTCGCCTCGCTCTTTCCGACAAGTATCCCCACCACCTGGTGACCGTTGGCCGTCAGCAGCTTTTCAAGTGCCATCGCCTGCGTCAGATGCCCTCTCCCCTCGCCCTGGACTATGAACAGATATTTCAGACTCCTACCCATATAGCGGAAACTCCATTTAGAAACCGTTGCCAAGATATTCTTCCCTGTACTTCATTATGCGCCACGTCCCGTCCTCATCCTCGAGGAGGGCCGACAAGGACTCCACCCAGTCGCCGGAATTCAGGTACCGTATCCCGTCTATCATCCTGTCTTCAGGATAATGGATATGTCCGCAGATTACACCGTCGCACCGCTTGGACCTTGCAAGGTCGGCGAGCATCCGCTCGAATCCGGAAATGAAGGAGACAGCCTGCTTCACCCTGTGCTTTATGGCCTGGGATAGCGAGAAATACGGTTTTCCCTGACGGGTCCTTATCTTGTTATATATGCTGTTGAACCTCAACAGGACAGTATAGCTGACATCCCCGAGCTTCGCAAGCCATTCCATCTTGGATGTGACGCTGTCGAAGACATCCCCGTGGGTGACGAAGAAGCGGTGGCCTCCGGACTCGAGGATATAGTCCTGCATGACATTGACATTGCCGAGGCTGAGCGGCACGAGATTGTCGAGGAAGTCATCATGGTTTCCCCGGAGGTAGATGACCTCGGTGCCGTGGACTTCCATCATCTTCATTATGACCTTCACGAAATGCGTGTACTCCGGACGCCACTGCCGGCTGGAAGACTTTTTCTGCAGCTGCCAGCCGTCTATGATGTCCCCGTTCAGTATGAGACGGTCGCAGTCCACCGTGCTCAGGAAATCCGCGGCCTCCTTGACCTTGGAATGGGCAGAGCCGATGTGGACATCCGAGATGATGACTGTCCTGTAATGCTTTCTGTCACCCATAATATATTTATCTGTTTGCGGAATATTCCTTTATATGCTGCTCTTCGGAAAGGCGGCATACTATCAGGGAGCCGTTCTTCTCCGCCACAATATACCCGTCGAGGCCCTCGATCACCGCCGTCTTGACGGCCGGAAGGTGCACGAGGCATCTCCTGCAGTTGAACAGGCGCACATCGCCCCCGACCACCGTGTTGTCATTCTCGTCCGGCCTGATATGTGACTTCACCGAGCCCCAGCTGCCGAGGTCGCTCCAGCCGAGGTCGGCGGCTATCACGTATATGTCAGGGGACTTCTCCATGACCGCATAGTCGATGGATATCTTCTCGCACTGCGGGAACATCTCCTTCAGGACTTCCTGCTCCCTGCCTGTCCAGAAGGACGGGGCCATCCTGTCCATGACAGAGGCTATCCCCGGGGAGAACTGCCGGAACTGCGACACTATAGTCCGCACGCTCCAGACAAAAATCCCTGCATTCCAGAAATAATTGCCTCCGGCAAGATACTTCTCCGCCGTCGCAAGGTCAGGTTTCTCCTTGAACGAGCGCACCTTCGTCACCTTGCCGTACCCGGCCTTGTCCGCGCATATATACCCGTACCCTGTCTCGGGACGGGAAGGCACAATACCTACGGTGACTATGGCACTGCCGGCTCCAGAGAACGCCAGGGCCGAGGATATGACGTCCGCGAACTCCTTCTTGTCCAGCACAAGTGCATCGGCCGGGGTCACCACGACATTGGCGTCAGGATACCTCGAGGCAATCTTCCAGCAGGAATATGCAATGCACGGGGCGGTGTTCCGCGGCTCCGGCTCGGCAAGTATGTTCCCTTCCGGTATATCCGGCAGCTGCGCCTTTACCATCCCGACATACCTTTCCGAGGTCACCACCCAGAAATTGTCCATCGGGCACAACGGGCGGAACCTGTCCACGGTAAGCTGGATGAGAGACTTGCCAACCCCCAGCACATCTATGAACTGCTTCGGAGTCTCAGGTGTGCTCGCCGGCCACAGCCTGCTGCCGATACCGCCGGCCATTATAACGACATGAGTATTCTTGTCCATATAAAATTCTCAAGGTTTCGGACGGTGTGTCATAATGTCTTCCTCCGGCACCATTCACCGCACCCACCACGACGCACCTTATAAAGGACGATGTGCCATAATTCCCGCACACCTTCAAGGGGCTGTGCCAAAACATTAATTTTGACACAGCCCCTCAAATATACGGTTTTTTTCCGTAGGGCAATAGAAAACCGTTTTGATTTTTCAACAGGACCCTGACGGCCTCATCCGGAATCCGTCAGAAGGATATGCCGAGCTTGAAGCCGGCATTCTGGAGCCCGTTGATCCCCAGGGACGTATTCTTGTTGGTCGCGTAACTGTAATATCCCGCTATCTGCAGGCCTATGTTGCTCTTGTTGAAAGGGTGGAATGTCACGCCGATTTCAGGCGAGGCATAGAATCCCCACTGGCTGTCATAGACCCCGTATATGGAATAAAGCTGGTACTCCCGCGCATAGTTCGCGCCTATCTTGGCCTCCACGTAAGGCTGGACCTTCTTCCAGAGGAAACGGTACCTGAGCGTGGCGCCGAACGGCACCTGGTAAAGGGAGTGGTACATGTCCGTGGTCACGGCCGTACCGTTCCCGATATCGTAGGTCCGCTTCGGGATATATTCGTTGTTGGTGTTGAAGCTCGCGAACACCCCGGCAGCGACCCTCGGGAGAAAATAATATCCTCCTTCTATATATCCGCCCCAGCCGCTCGCATTCTCCGAGAAGTTATTGGAAAACGCTCCGTTGAACTGCCAGCCTGCATCCACATAGTAGCGTCTGCCCACCTGCGCATCAGCGCTCACCGCCGCGAGTACCGCAATGGCTGCTATCAGAATTATCTTTTTCATCTCAATTTCTCCTTTTCATAACAAAACGACATTACTCAGAAACCTTGCTGAGATACGGCGACTGCCCGAAAGCCTGGCGTATGCCCGTCTTCAGCCTTGCAAAGTCCGAACGTGAAGAGCCCGTGCTGCCGTTTATCATGCAGTTCCACACGACAGGGAGGTCCGAATCCTCACCCTCGGCGGTGGTAAGGTCCGCCATGTCGGCCATAAGGGAGTGGGAGGAGAACTCGTACGTCACAGGATAAGGATAGTACCATCCGCCCCACATCCCCCAGTAGGAAGTGGACCAGTAGCCTGGATAATCCAGCCACCAGTACGGGTCGGCATAGCTGACATAGTAGTCCGTGTCATAGACATACGTCAGCTGGATGCCGAGATCGGCGTCGGCCTTGTTGTCTATGTCGACAAAGGTATAGCCCAGGGACTCCATCATGGTCTTGCACTCATCTATGAGACCATCGGTAAAAGAGTTCTTCACCATGTCCCCCATGTATGAATCCAGGACAAAGATACTGTCCGCGACTGTAAAAGTGGTGTATTTGCTGAAATCCGCCTCCTGGTCATAAGAAGTCGACACAAGAAGCTCACCGTCGGCATCCACGACCGACGGCATTTTCTGGCAGCCCGCCAGGATGACGGCTGCCAATGGAATCGACATTGCAAACTTTTTCATATCTCTCTACGATTTAATCCATATACCGAACTAAAGGCTGGTGCCTTCGAACACCCGGGAATGACGGTAAGGCACAAGGGTGCCCTCAAGCCTGACATTGTTGGAGTTGAATGTCGGCGAGACGTCCGCGATAACCCTGCTGCTCCCCGGATACATCATTATGGACACGGTGGCGTTGACTCCCCTGCCCAGCACGTTCATGGAGAAGAACATGCGGCCTTTCTTGTCGTATGTCTTCCTGACATTGGACACGGTGCCCTCTACCGTAATTCCGCCTACACCGTTGGGACCTCCGTAGACATAGCTCGGGGATACCTGGATGACCGCCCTGTTCCCGTCCAGGGAAATGAAGTTGGTAGTGGAGTTCACCTGTACCCTCGTGCCGTACTTGAATGTCACGGCATCGGCCTCCAGCACGAAAGACGAATCGCTGACAGCCTGCTGTGCCTGGAGCCAGGTGATGGTGTCTATGGCAGACTGCTCCTCCTCTATCCCCCTGCGGGCAGCGTTGAACTCCGCCATGTCGCTCTTCCATCTCTCGATGCGCTCCTTCCGGGTCTCTTTATCCTGGGCTGACCCTGATACCCACACTGATATCAACATCAGTATAAACAAAAACTTTTTCATGACAATATGGTTTTAAACAGTCCGGACTTCCATCCGTCCGGCCGGATGCAGTGATTATCAAAGTACGCGCCATAGCTCCGGATTACCGACAAAACTGTCAAATCTTCAGACATGGCCCCCATCCGTCACACCATCCGTCATATCAAACCCGCTTTCCACAAAATCTTGCATCCGGAAGGACACTGTATTGATACTTTTGCCTAACTTTGCGGCCTGTGGTACGGAACAATCAAAAAACTCTATAGACAATGGAAGCAATAACCAAGACTGATTTCAATTTCCCTGGACAGACCGGGAAATATGTGGGGAAAGTTCGTGACGTGTATGACATCGGCAACGACTACCTCGTGATGATAGTCACTGACAGGATATCCGCATTCGACGTGGTCCTTCCGGAAGGAATCCCTTACAAGGGACAGGTACTGAACCAGATAGCATCCAAGTTCCTTGACGCGACCTCCGACATCCTCCCGAACTGGAAGATAGCCGAGGCCGACCCCATGGTGACAATAGGCCACAGGTGCGAACCGTTCAAGGTGGAGATGGTCATCCGTGGCTACCTTTCAGGCCACGCGTGGAGGGAGTACAAGGCCGGGAAAAGGACTCTCTGCGGGGTGGAGATGCCGGAAGGGATGGTTGAGAACCAGAAATTCCCGGAGCCGATAATAACGCCAACGACAAAGGCGGCCGAAGGCCATGACGAGGACATATCCAGGGAAGAGATCATATCTTCCGGGCTTGTCAGCCGCGAGGACTACGAGCAGCTTGAGAAGTACACGAGGGCCATATTCCAGAGAGGCACTGAAATCGCGGCCAGGATGGGGCTCATCCTTGTCGACACCAAATACGAATTCGGCAAGAAGAACGGGAAGATATACCTCATGGACGAGATACACACCCCGGACTCCTCCAGGTATTTCTATGCCGACGGATACGGGGAAAGGCTCGCAAAGGGCGAGAAGCAGAAGCAGCTCTCCAAGGAATTCGTGCGTGAATGGCTGATGGCCAACGGTTTCCAGGGCAAGGAAGGGCAGAAAGTCCCTGAAATGACCCCGGAAATCGTAGCCAGCATCACGGACAGGTACATAGAACTGTACGAGAACATTACCGGAGAGAAATTCGTAAAGGCCGGCGATTCCGGAAATATCACCGAAAGGATACGGAAGAATGTCACAGCCTGCCTCGAGGGACTGGAGAAATGACAGGCTGCCAGCCTGGTCCGTCCATGTCAAAGTGTGACGGCAGGCTGGCAGATTTCACCGGACCGGCCTCTACGGCTCGGCGTACATACGGGCGGCAGAACCTGCGTTAGCCCGGTAATGCGGGGCATACATGCACTCCAGTTCCGCCACAGGGGACACGAACTCCCCTGCCTGGGTCACCACCATGGCTTCGGTGATACGGGTCTTCTCCTCCGCCAGCACATCGAAATACCAGTTGCAGCGGTCGGCCTTCACCTCCCTGTACGAATAAGGGGAGAAGGCCATGTAGCCAGGGACAGAAAGTCTCCGCAGCACAAGGCCCGAAGCTCCGGAAAGCTGGTCGAGCGGCCGCATGGCGGCGTACCTCGGGGCAGTCAGACGCACGAAGCTGCGGTTCTCCTCACTCCACAGGTCATAGACAGCCATCACCTTGTCACCTACCTCGAGGACCTCTCCCGGGAGTATTTCCCGGTATCCGGGGATATCCCCGTCCTCAATGGAACGGTCCTCAACAAAATACCGGCACTGTACGGAAAGCCCGTTCCCGGAAGCCTTTATCTCCCCGAAAGGTTTCATGTACTTCTGTGTCAGCACCAGGACCCTGGAGGCAAGGAGGGCGGATGAGCCCTCGGAAACGGCGGACAGGGCCAGCATATACGCAGGGTCGTCACCCCAGTCCTGGGTCTCCTTCTGCACCATTATCCACAGGCGTATCCCGTCCGCTGTCGCCGAATCCCCGTAGCGGGACATGAGTTCGCACAGCAGGGAGTGCGCATAAAGCTCGTTTTCAAGGAGTCCGCGGAAAGGCATGACGGCGTTCGGGTAATAGATGCCCCCGGAAGGATGGGCTACAGCATACTCCTTCAGGGAGACAAAATACCTGTCCAGCGCACTTGACATCTTCCTGGTCTTCTTCAGGCCGACAGACACGAGGAAGGCATCGTTCCCGGTACCGTCGAGGAAGTTCATCACTGTCCCTGCCCTGCGGGCCTTGTAGAGAATATAGCCGGCCGGGTCGGTCCCTTTCCCGTACAGATAGCCTTTCACCTGTCTTGAGAAAGCCTTCATCTCCTTCCTTGAGAGTTTCTCTTCCAGAGGGAGATCCCCGTACATTGACCTTATGTAAAGGTACTGCTGCAGGCTTATGCCTCCGGCCCATCCGGCAAGCCTGTCCGGCGAGAAGCAGTAGCGGTCAAGATAGCGTACCGCCCTTTCCGCAGCCGTCTTCAGTTCAGGGACATCCGGTGAGAGCCCTTTCCCGTCCAGGACAGCCAGGTATTCGAGCACAGCCGCCGTGACAACCGGTGATGACGGGCCGCCCTTCAGCCAGGAGAAACCGCCTCCGGCATTCTGGAAGGACAGGAGACGTCCGCAGAGCTTCCCTGAAGCCTCCGCGTCCGTTGTCCCGCCGAGGGAAGCCGCGATACGGGAGGCGAAATAGGCCCGTATAACCGAAAGGGCATCCGGGGAGACATCCCCCGTCTGGTCCGGGACAGCTGCCCGGAGCATATCGGCAATAGAAATCTCCCTGGCCTCGGCACCGTATCCGGAAACATTCACGAACCTGTCCCTTATGGCGGAATAGAGGGAGTCCCTGTCCATGCCGGAAAGGAGCAGGGCAGAATGGGATTCGTACAGGGTCTGCTGAGGCTCCCTTACCGGGACAGCCACGAAAATCCCGTCGGAGACCCCGTCATCAGCCATGTACACTATCTTTACACCGAGGGTGTCTATGTCCCGGGGCACATCCATGCCGAATTCCATGGCAGATGCCGAACCTGCAGGCACCTTCACCGGACGGTTCGTCACCATGGACGGAGTAAGGTCCGCATAATCCCCTCCGTCGTAAAGGAACATCGAGAGGGTACCTTCCGAATCCTCGCCGGACACGTTCGACAGGGAGACCTTCATCACATACCTGTCCCCGGAATAAAGGTAGGCCGGAGGGGCCGCCGACACTGTCACCGGCAGGGTGACGAGCATCTCCTGCCGGATGATGCCGTTGTTCATCTCCCTGTCATGGGCGAATACGGATACATAATATGTGGAGAGCTTGTCTCCGGCCGTGAAAGAGAAGGTCGCCTTTCCTTCACCGTCCGCCTTCAGGAAAGGATAGAAGGCAAGGGCGGAAGCAAAGTCCTCCCTGACAGCCAGCCCGGAGGCCTCTGCCGCAGCCTGGTCCTGAACCTTTGTCTGCACCATGGCTTCCTCCAGCACAGGGGCCGCGACATTTGCCGAAGCATACTTGCGGTAGCCGCCGTCAGTTCCGGACAGGAGTCGGTCAGACAAGGCCGTCCCGCGTATATTCAGGGCCTCCAGCGCTCCGATGAAGGCAGGGGAACTGCCTTTCCCGTAGGAGCTTCCGGCCATGTAGTCCAGTCTCGGGTACGGAGGATATTTCCTCGGATAGAGCCGGTTCCAGGTATTGTGACGGAAAGTCTCCGAACTCATGTCGAAAACGGACACGACGAGTTCCGCACCTGGAGCTGCCGTTATTTCATAGAGACACTCTTCCCCCGGCGCTGCCTTGTCCGTGAAACGGCTGAATGTCAGAGGCAGGGCCAGATCCCGGCTTTTCCTTTCGAAGTCATGGGAGAAGGTGTACGCCTGCCCGTTCCTGAAATAGAATATCTCCATCCTCACCACATCCGGATAGCTGTCCATGTACGGGAAGGAAAGGGTCTTCAGGGAGCCGGGCTTCCCCTTCTCTCCATCAAGATGGACCATCCCGGAATGGAGGCAGGTATCCTCGCCGCCGAACAGCTGCACCACGGCCCACACCGGGCCGGCCGAGGCCCCGAACTGCACCTTGATGTCCCCGGAAGGTATTACCTTGAAGAAGTTTTCAAAAGCCTTGTCCAGGGATTCATCCTCCTCCCCGGTCTTCACGAGGTCATATATACATACCTTCTCCACATCCTTTACCTTTGCGGAAGCCTTCAGCCGGAAGGTCCCCGAAGGCCATGAAGAAAGGTCTATCCAGACTTTTTCCCCGGGCACAGCCTCTGCCCTGCACACAGTCTCGCCTCCATGGGTCACGGTGTAGACCACCGTCCCGTCATCCACCGGCTGGTAGGAAGCATTCCTGAGGGAGAAGGTGACCACGGCGAAATTGCCCTCCAGGGCCACCGCCCGGTAGACATCAGCACTGTAGGCCTCGGCATCCCCGGACCGGCCTCCCGCCTGCATTATCTGTGAACTCGCCTCATTCCCGAATTCCGCATAAAGGTCAAAATCGCAGACCGCGACCCCGCAGGATGCCTCCTGCATCTCGCCTGTGGCATCCACCGCCTTTACCGTGACCAGATGGTAGAAATATCCGGAGGAGTTCTTCCCGTCCCCGGACCTGAAGCTGACGGAAAAGCTGCCGTCGTCAGCCACCGGGAGGGTCTTCTCCTCCGTGACCTCTCCCCACAGGCTCACGCTGCAGGTGACCGCCGTCGCCGCAAGGGACTGTCCCGAATAGCTTTCTATCTTTCCGGAAACCGTCACCGTATCCCCAGGGAAATATATACAGCCGTCCTCGTCGAAAGTGATGCCGAATGTAGGCAGCACAAACTCGTCCACCGTAAGGTCGCTCGAAGCGAGGACCTTTCCCCCGGCACCCAGCCTCAAGGTATATCGTCCGTTCATCCCGCCTTCCGGGAGGACAAAATACCCGGCCACGGAGCCCATTTCATTGACCCTTAAAGTATCCGAGGCAACGACATTCCGGGACACATCCACCAGTTCCGCCACCACGGGGGTCTCCCCGGTCCATACACGGTACCCGGTCCTTTTCCAGCCATTGCCGGCACCAGGCATCCGTATATCGGAGCTCTCGTACAGCACGGCCTTGTATTTCAGGGTATCGCCAGGATTGAAGGCTGCCATATTCTTGAATATCAGGCAGGACAGGGCATCATCAGAAGACACCTGCTCCCTGGAGGAGGAGCTGGATACGAAATATATCCTCCTGGACTGCCTGAAAATACCTCCGTCATCAGTAAAGCTGCACTCCAGGCTGTAACGCCCCTCCGTGCCTGCAGGCAGAGAAAGAGGCGTGAATCCGTCGAGAGGCATATTCTTCCTGCAGGTAACGAGACTGTCGTTCCGGAATATGGACACGTCAGCGGTATCCACCGGCCTGCCGGTGATATAGTCCGCGGCATAGATGGCCGCCTGTCCGTCCTGATAGCGGCATGCTACCGAGACAGACCTTTTCCGGTAGGCGAAGGCCGCCGACACTTCGCCGCCCTCACATATTATGTAGTAGTTCCTGTCATCGAATCCTTTCAGCGGTATGGACAATGTATCCGGCACATAATAGCTCCCGGCACTGTTATCCAGCCTTTCCCGGTGCACCAAGATACTGTCCGCCCACCGGCCGTACCTGCCCTTGTCCCCGGAGGTCCCTGCATCGGGCACCGGGACCAGGTAGTCCGGATGAGGGATGTCCCCCCTATAGCTGTATATCCTCACGTCAGCCTCCCGGACATTCTGGAGGGCCACCTTCAGGGTGTCGGTCCTGTCCTGCACCCATGCAGTTACCCGTCTGAAATCCAGGCGCCCGATGAGGTTCTTCACTGTCTCCAGGTCCCGGAGGAGCCCGGAATCACCCTTTTCGGCCAGCCTTGCCTTCTCGAAGGCCCCGCAGCTCTCCCTCAAGGCCTTGAAGCCGGAAGAAGGTGCCAAGGCGCGGGACAGGGAATCAAAGCGGTGGACAAGGATGTCGGCCCCGGCATAGAACCGGATTCCCTTGTCATGGTATTTCGCGATGAAGTCCTTCAGGGCAGCAATTCTGCCGGTCTCGTCCTGTATCCTGTGCAGGCCGATGTACTCAAGGTATGCGGATTCCGGATAACGGTCCCCGTAATAGTCTGCAAGCAGCTTTTTGGCAGCGGCGAAGGTAATGGATGAGTCCGCAGGCTCCGAACCGGCCGCCGGGTCCAGGTAGAGGGCCCTGCCCAGCACTTCCCAGAGCATGTATTCGTAGTCGTTCCCGAACCTGCCGACGATGAATTCAGGTATGTCCCGGCTTCCGGGCCACCCGTCCTGAACATTCTGGTAGAACTGGTCCGTCTTCTTCCCGAGCAGGCTTTCCCTTGCGGAGAGGACAGCGGAGATTGCTGGCAGTTCCACCTCCGGGAACCTGTCCGAAGCAAGGTTCCATGTCACGACAAGGTTCCCGTACTCTCCTGTTTTCCGGGCTATCATCCCGGCAATGGCACCGGCCTCTTTCCAGTTGGAGAGCCGGACCCCGTAATAGCAGGCCTTTGCCGCACTGTAGAAGTCCCAGGGAAGGTCGCGCTTTTCCGACTTCTCGAGAA
>JADIMQ010000049.1 GCA_017694655.1 Candidatus Cryptobacteroides merdigallinarum | reverse complement strand
CTGCGGCAGAGGAACTGCCAATGGGACAGGTACCAGATATTGCAATGCTATATGATATTCGGAGGCGTGCCTTTCTATCTGAGTCTCCTGAATACGGCAGACAGCCTTACGCAGAATATAGACAGGCTGTTCTTCTCCGAGGGAGCACAGTTGAAAATGGAGTTCGATGAACTTTACAATGCCCTTTTTACGAATGCCGATACTTATATATCAGTAGTCAGGTTGTTGTCAGAGAACAAGTCGGGGATGACAAGGGAAGATATTGTCAAGGCCACCGGCCTGGAAGGAGCGTTCCTCAGCAAGATGCTGAAGAATCTGGAGCGTTGTGACTTCATCACACGACTGTCACAATATGGCAGCAAAGTCCGTAACAACATTTTCAGGCTTACGGATTTCTATACGCTGTTCTATTACAAGTTTATTGAATCCAACAACACCAAGGATGACAGATGGTGGAGCAACAACATGGATTCTCGCAGTGTATCCGCATGGATGGGATTGAGTTTTGAACTGGTATGTCTGGGCCATCATAAACAGATTAAAGGTGCACTCGGAATCGCAGGGGTGGGAACCTCCATATCCACATGGCGGAGCAAAGCCGACACGGAAAAAGGGATACCCGGTTTTCAGATTGACATGATAATCGAGCGGGCAGACAGAATTATCCATCTGTGCGAAATGAAATTCAGTACAGACCAATATGGCATAACTAACAGCTATGAGATGAAGCTGAGGGAGCGGATGGGGTTGTTTCGGATGGCGACAAAAAACAAGAAATCGCTTGTAATCACTTTTGTGACGACATATGGTGTCGTGGGCGGAAAACATAAAAGCATCGTCCATAGCGAAGTTACTATGGACGACCTTTTTCAAGCATGAGCTGCCTGTCCCGGTCCGCTGCCGTCTTGGACAGGACATGATTCTCCGGACTGAACTCCTCAATAGTGACTACATAGCTGGCGTCATCTTCTTCCGGCTGCCCGCACGTGGCGAGCAGCGGTAGAACAAGGGCTGCAATATAGACCAGCTTCGTCATCACATATAAATCATCTTCCCGTCCAGCCGGTACGGTCCGCATTCCACTCTCACTCCTTTTGACCGCAGCTCCTCCACGAAAGGCCGGATGGAACGGTAGCCCATATTGTATAATGCGTGCCGGCGGAAACGTTTCCTGCCCTTTAATTTCAGTCTGATACATACCGCCTTGTAATGACCGAAATATATCTTTATCTCGTCTACACCGGACAGGGCATATTTCTTCAGACGGAATCTGAAAACCGCAGTCCTGACATACAGGAAATTCCCGTCTATTTCCGGATAATAGGATATCATGCACATAAAGACAAGGTTAAAGAATACCTATGTTTCATTGTCTTTATCCACCATACCTTATCTATATTAGGGCGAAAAGCCTAAAAAGTCCCGTAGGGACCGCGACCAGAGAGAGCTAAATCCCCCGCCTATGTCGGCAGCGACCGTAAAACCGGTTCTTAATCCTTCAGACATCCCACCGGCACGACATAGACACCGTCTTCCCGCCGGTATGCGTATGGACCGACAGCAGTAAGCACCATCAGAAACGACGGTTTTTTCATACGTGTCGTGTCAATCTTGCTTTCCAATGACTTCAAAGTCGCCACCCCTTCTCGGACATGATCATCACCGCCGAGCTTGATTTCCACAAGGCCGTAAGATCCATTTTTCAGATGGACTACGGCATCGCACTCAAGTCCGTTTTTATCCCTGAAATGATATACCGTACCGCCAAGGGAATCAGCATAAATGCGTAAATCCCTGACACACATAGTTTCAAAGAACAGCCCCATTGTGTGGAGGTCATTTATAAGATCTGATGGCCCTAAACCTAATGCGGCAATTCCTATTGACGGATCTGAAAAGTATCTGGTGTCGGTAGTCCTGATGGCTGATTTGCTTCTTAAATTAGGATTCCATGCCGGAGCATCTTCTATTACAAATATTTTTTTTAAGGCAGTGATGTACGATGAAATCGTTTCTCTTATGTCAGCTATTTTTTCGTTTGTCTCTATATCGGCACAAATTGTACTGATCGGGACTTGTCCTGCCTGATTTCTGGCTAAAGAGCGCATGATACGTCTTGCCCGTTCTGTATCACGGACAACTCCGTCTACACGTGATATATCAGAATTTATTACGCCTTCAAGGTAATCATACGCCTGATCCAAAGCTATATCTGCATTGATATCTGTAGCCTTAGGCCATCCTCCGCGACAAATCAGCCATGCAACATCGTCTATGTTTAAGTTGTTCGTGGAAAAAATATCAGGTTGTCCGGCAAACAGGTCATTCAAACTTACCTCACCATTTGACTCACCTGATTCAAATAAACTCATTGTTCTCATGGAGAGCCAGGAAAATCGACCTGTGCCGGAATGATGAATTTTGCTATTGTCTGCTGGAACTGCCGAACCCGTAAGAATAAAATGTCCGGTTCCTTCACGGTGATCTACTTCAAAACGTATTGCATCCCATAATTGAGGAGCAATCTGCCATTCGTCTACAAGACGGGGCGTCTCACCGACAAGAAGTTTTTTCGGAGAAATAGATGCCAGTTCCAGATTTTGGCGCATAATATCCGGGTCATCCATATAAAGGATACTTTTGGCCTGCTGTTCAGCTGTCGTAGTTTTACCGCACCACTTAGGACCCTGAATCAACACCGCACCTTTTCCTGCAAGCTTACGCTTCAATATATTATCCGCTATTCTTGGCTTATAATTATTCATTGACCCTAAACATTTTATCTTTAGTACAAATATAAATATTTTTTTGCAACTCTCACTTTGGCGGATTTTTAACTCTCACTTTGGCGGATTTTTAACTCTCACTTTGGCGGGTTTTCAACTCTCACTTTGGCGGAAAATCAGCAAAATTGCTGGTGACACGCTGGAGACACTCGGAGATATCTTACGGTTTTAGTTTGCAATTCATGGACATAAAAAAAACAGGCACCCGAATAGGGTACCTGCCTTTCTGCCGCCAGTCCGCCGACTCCGGTCATTGCCGTATCCGGATCTCCCCGTCCACGACATCTACCGTGATTTCGGACTCCCTGTGGACGCTGCCGTCAAGGATGGCCTTGGCTATGAGGTTCACGAGCTCACGCTGCATCAGCCTCTTGATAGGCCTTGCGCCGTAGGCAGGGTCGTAGCCCTTGTCGGTCATGTAGTCCTCGAAAGCCTTGGTGAAAGTGATGCTGACACCGTTCCCGGCCAGTTTTTCCTTGAGATCCTCCATCTGCAGATGCAGGATTTCGCGGATATCCTTCCTGGTCAGAGGCTCGAACATGATGATCTCGTCTATCCTGTTCAGGAATTCCGGCCTTACAGTACTCTTCAGGACATCGATGACCTCTTTCCGGCACTGTCCGAGAAGCTCCGACCTCCTTTCCGGACTGACATCGTCCGTGAGCCTGTCCATATAGCCCTGGATTATCTCGGCTCCGGCATTTGAAGTCATTATCAGGATAGTGTTCTTGAAGTCCACGGTCCGGCCCTTGTTGTCCGTCAGACGCCCGTCGTCAAGCACCTGCAGGAGGATATTGAACACATCCGGATGGGCCTTCTCTATCTCGTCGAGAAGAATCACGGAATAAGGTTTCCTCCTGACAGCCTCGGTCAGCTGGCCGCCCTCGTCATATCCCACGTATCCCGGAGGCGCACCGACCAGCCGGCTCACGGAATGACGCTCCTGGTATTCACTCATATCGATACGCGTCATCATGTTCTCGTCGTTGAACAGGAACTCCGCAAGAGCCTTTGCCAGCTCCGTCTTTCCTACTCCGGTAGTGCCCAGGAAGAGGAAGGACCCGATAGGCCTTTTCTCATTCTGCAGACCCGCACGGCTCCTGCGGACCGCATCCGCCACTGCCGCGATGGCCTGGTCCTGGCCGACCACCCTCTTGTGCAGCTCGCTCTCCATCCTCAACAGCTTCTCCTTCTCGCTCTCGAGCATCCTCTTGACAGGTATGCCGGTCCATTTTGCCACGACCTCGGCTATGTCCTCCGGCGTCACGGCCTCGGTAATGATAGGGTCCTTGATGGACGCCTGCCTTGCCGTGAGCTCGTCGATTTTCTTTTTCGCCTCGGCCATCTTGCCGTAACGTATCTCGGCTACCTTCCCGTAGTCACCGGCACGCTCGGCGTTCTGCGCCTGTATCCTGTAGTCCTCCACCTGCTGCCTTGCGGTCTGCAGGCCGGAAAGTATGGCCTTCTCCTCGTCCCACTTCTTCATCAGCACATCCCTCTGTGCATTCAGGGACGAAAGCTCCTCCTGTATCTTGTCCATCTTCAGGGACACGCCCTCCCTCTTGATGGCAGCCTTCTCTATCTCGAGCTGACGGATACGGCTGTTCAGGGCGTCTATCGGCTCCGGCACGGAATTCATCTCCAGCCTGAGCTTGGAGGCCGCCTCATCCACAAGGTCTATGGCCTTGTCCGGCAGGAACCTGTTCGTAATGTACCTGTGTGAAAGTTCCACGGCCGCGATAAGGGCGTCATCCTCAATCCTTACCTTGTGATGGTTCTCGTATTTCTCTTTCAGACCCCTGAGGATAGAGATGGACTCCGCCGGGGTAGGCTCGTCCACCATCACCATCTGGAAACGTCTCTCGAGAGCCTTGTCGGACTCGAAATACTTCTGGTACTCGTCAAGGGTCGTGGAGCCGATTGTCCGGAGTTCACCCCTCGCAAGGGCCGGTTTAAGGATGTTCGAGGCATCCATCGCGCCGGAAGACCGTCCTGCACCCACAAGGGTATGTATCTCATCTATGAACAGGATAATCTCCCCGTTGCTGTCGACAACCTCCTTTACCACGCCTTTCAGCCTTTCCTCGAACTCACCCTGGTATTTGGCGCCGGCAATCAGCGCACCCAGGTCCAGAGAATATATCTTCTTTGTCTTGAGGTTCTCCGGGACGTTGCCGTTCACGATGTTCTGCGCTATCCCTTCCGAAATAGCAGTTTTCCCGACTCCCGGCTCACCCACCAGGATAGGGTTGTTCTTCGTCCTCCGGCTCAGTATCTGGAGGACACGCCGGATTTCCTCATCCCTGCCGATGACCGGGTCCAGCTTGCCCTGCGCCGCCCTCTCGTTCAGGTTGACGGCGAATTTTTCAAGAAATTCAAGTTTATTGTTTTCCATATGTCTTCTCCTCCTTTTAAGCAAGACGGTCCGGCGGACTTATCCGGCCTCGCACCGGGATTCACCGGACACGCATAAAAAATAACCGCCGGCTACGGTGAGCCGACGGCTGCATACAGTCAAAATACATTCCATCCGCCGGAAGACTGACATTTTGTCATAATCCGGTGGACGGAACATTCGGATTTTCCTCGTAAAAAAGGGAATATGCTTTCTTCGGCCCTGCTACTCTGCGCTCTCTGCAGCCGGGGCTTCCTGTGCCGGAGCCTCCTGTGAAGGTGCACCCTGCGGCTGTACAGGCGGGAACTGCGGACGGCTCTCCTCTATGGAGCGCTCAACCTGGTCGGTGACATCCATCCCGCCGCCCTTGACATTGCCTCCGGTGACAAAAGAAGAAGCTATGGCAACGACAAACACGAAAGCGACGAGTCCCCAGGTGACCTTTTCAAGGATGTCGGCAGTCTGACGCACGCCGAAAGTCTGGTTACCTGCAGCGAAATTGCTGGCAAGTCCGCCACCCTTGCTGTTCTGGAGCAGAACCACAATAGTAAGGAATATGCTTGCAAGAATCACGAGCACTGCCAGAATCGTAAAAACTACATTCATAATTATCCTGAAATTTTAATTTTCCTGTTCAAGTTTCTGAATAAGGGCTGCAAAGTAAGCATTTTTTTCCGGATATGCCAAAATTAGTTTCGAATATATCTTCTTCGCCTGTTCCGGATAACCTTGTTCTGCATAGATTTGCGCAAGGGTCTCCGTATAGAGTTCCGGGAAGCCGTCCGCCGGCTCACGGTCCTGTCCGCGGCCAGGGGAAGACCATGCCGGGAACCTCGGGAAAACCTCGTCCCCGGACTGCTTTATCCGGTCGTACTGCTCCTGGGAGAAATAGTCCCCTCCGACCACAAGCACCTTCCGCCCCGCGCCTTCCCCGACCTCCGTCTTTCCCGAGTCCCCGGCGATGTAGCGCTTCAGCACATTGTCTATATCCTTGTCGGAACAATCCGCCCTCTCCCGCTCCCGCATCATGTCGGCGAGCACCTTTCTCGAAGACACGTAAAGGGAAGCTTCCGACAAGGCCGCGCGGGCCGTCTCCCCGTCCCCCATAGCGACAAGGCGGGAACAGAGCTCCTTCCTGGCGTTGCCGAACCACGGGTACAGGTTCACCACACCCACGAGTTCGTCGAGAGTAAGCGTCTTCAGGTCAATGTATCCTTCCATAGCAATCCTACCACTGGGCCACCGTAGCGTTGAAAATATCCTCCACCAGCTTGTCTATGATCTCTTCGCAGAGAGAGGACTCCACGGCATCGAGAGAGGAGGTGGCGTCGAAATCGGCATAGGCCGAAAAAGACTGCTCGAGATTGTCCTCCGGGTATTTGTTGTTCGTGAAATATATTTTCACGTTCACGGTGAGACGGTTCTGGGAAGCGGTCTCGTTGGCCGTTATACCCATGGCCTTCACGTCATACCCGATGATTTCCCCGACAATGTCCAGGTCCCCGTTCTCGTCCACCTGCTCGAGCCTCGTAAGGCGGCGGAACTGGTCCTTCAGGGCCTCTGTGAGGTCATTGCTGAGGGTAGGGTTGACCCTCAGGGCCTTGTACTCGAAGTAATGGATGTTGACGGTATAGACATCCGGCTGGATGGAAGTGCCGGAAAATGAATATATGCCGCACGAGCGGACGATGAAGGCCACCGCAGCGAGCGACACGACAAACAAGATGACTGATATTGTCCTTTTCATATATTATATCCGATTAAAACCCGGAATACCAGGCCTATTTCTCCAACGACTTCAGTTTGCGGTACAGGGTCCTCTCGGAAATGCCGAGCTCCTCCGCGGCGAGCTTCCGGTTCCCGTGGTATTTGTCCAGCGCCCGCCTTATCAGCTCGAGCTCCGTCCTCTCGATGGAAAGGATTCCGGGACCGGGCTGCTCGTCAGGCACGGGAGCATAGCCCTGCACCTCCCCGGCCTGCTGCTCCTCGGGCTCCTCCGTCCGTGGATAGAGGCTGCCGGGGACATTGCCCGCAGACACCGCCGTCACGGCAGCGCCCTGGACAGTCCGGGCCGAGTCGTCACGGCTTTCAGGATTCCCGATAAAGTGCATCCCCTGCGGCTGGCGGTCGTTTCCTGCAACGACAGACTTCAGATAGTCCACATCCTGGCGCAACTGGTATATGGTCCTGACGAGCATCTCCTTCTCCGAAGCGGAAAAGGCGTCGTCGTGGAGCTCCGCCTTAACCGGAAGCCGATTAGGGTCGTCCTTGGGGATGTATTTCTCCAGGGTCGCCGCATTTATCTCCCTCCTCTCGCTCCCCGGCCTGGACTTCACGGACTCTATGGCGGAGACTGTCTCCGCGATATTCTTGAGCTGACGTATGTTGCCCGGCCAGCGGTAACTCTTGAGCAGGGCCACTGCATCCTCTGTCAGGGACACCTTCACCATATTGTACTTCGCCGCGAAATCCGAGGCGAACTTCCTGAAAAGCAGATGGATGTCGTCCTTCCTCTCGCGCAGGGCCGGCATCAGGACAGGGACCGCATTGAGCCTGTAGTAAAGGTCCTCGCGGAACTTTCCCCTCGAGACCGCGTACTGCAGGTTCACGTTCGTGGCGGCCACTACCCGCACGTCCGTCTTCAGGACCTTTGACGACCCCACCCGGATGAACTCCCCGGACTGCAGCACCCTCAGCAGCTTGGCCTGGGAAGGAAGGGGGAGCTCCCCTATCTCGTCGAGAAAGAGGGTTCCCCCGTCGGCCTCCTCGAAATATCCGCGCCTCATCTCGTTGGCCCCGGTGAAGGCCCCTTTCTCGTGCCCGAAAAGCTCCGAGTCTATGGTACCTTCAGGGATGGCCCCGCAGTTGATGGCGAAGTATTTACCGGTACGGCGCAGGCTGAACTGGTGGATTATCTTGGGTATGTTCTCCTTTCCGACACCGCTCTCCCCGCTGATAAGTACGGTGAGGTCCGTCGGGGCTACCGCCACGGCGATTTCAAGGGCCCTGTTCAAGGCCGGGTCATTGCCGATTATGTCGAATTTGTTCTTTAAAGTCTGTAGCTCCTGTGTCGTCATAGTCCACAAAGGTACTAAAACCCGCGGATTTCCGAGTGGCACAGGTCATTTTTTATTCAAAACCGCTACAGCGTCACGGCTGTGGTGAGGCGGATATCGCGGGAGGAGGCACCCAGAAGGATGTTGAAGGTACCCCGGTATTCTTCACGGAGGCTGTCACGCGCACCCTGCCGGACACCCCGGGTCGTCCAGCGGCCCATTCGCGGAAGCCAATCCCGGAACAGCACGGGAGGCTCTCCGGGACAATAATTTATCGGAAAGATTTTTCAGCAAATCTCGGAACTATATGGATTATTTATTATATTTGTCGAAAATATGCTCGATTCATTCGGCAAAACAAACCATTAAATATTGAACACAATGAAAAAAAGTTTCAAAATTCTTTCCTCTGCCGTTCTGGGACTTGCAGCAGTAGCCTGCAGCTCGCCTGAGAAAATGGCGGAAATGGCAGAAAACGTCAGCGTCCAGTGCGACCCGGCCGTACTCGAGGTGGTTGCGAACAAGATAGACGCTACAGTTTCAGTGACCTATCCGGCTGACTACTTCCATCCGAAGGCCATCCTTGAGGTAACCCCGGTAATAGTTTACGAAGGTGGTGAAGCCAAGATGGCACCGTTCACATATCAGGGCGAAGACGTAAAGGACAACTACAAGGTAGTTCCTTCCGACGGGGCCACAGTGACCGAGAAAGTCAGCTTCGACTATGTACCAGGCATGGAGAAAAGCTATCTCGAACTCCGCGGAGTCGTAAAATACAAGAACAAGACAGTCGAGATGCCTACCAAGAAGGTAGCCGACGGAGCCAACGCCACATACATGCTCGTATGCAAGGACGGCAAGGCCGACTACAAGGCAGACAACTACCAGGAAATCATCAAGCAGACCGCAGAAGGCCAGATCCTCTACACCATCAACAGCTCGGTGGTAAGGAACAGCCAGCTTTCTTCCGAGTCCATCAAGAACTTCCAGGCGGCCCTCGACGAGATCAAGGCCAACGAACGCAAGGCCATCACCAGCACCGACATCGTGGCATACGCCTCACCTGACGGCGGTGAAGAGCTCAACGCCAAACTTTCCGACAAACGTTCCGAGACTGCCGAGAAAGCCTTCGGCAAGGTGACCAAGAACCACGAGGTTGAGGCTCCGGTGAACGTTTCAAGCATCGGACAGGACTGGGAAGGCTTCAAGGAGCTCGTTTCCGAGTCCGACATCGAGGACAAGGACCTTATCATCCGCGTGCTCTCCATGTACAGCGACCCTGCAGTCCGCGAGAAGGAAATCAAGAACATGTCTGCAGTCTACCAGTCCCTCAAGAAGGAAATCCTTCCTGAACTCCGCCGCGCAAGGTTCATCGCGAACGTGGAATTCACCAACTACTCCAACGAGGAACTCGTGGCCCTCATAGACGAGAACATCGACATACTCGATGAAGAGGCCCTCCTCCGCGCAGCTTCAGTAGTGAAGGACAACGCAGCCAAGGTTGAAATCTACAAGAAGGCCATCGAGAAGTACAGCAGCGCACGCGCAAAATACAACCTCGGTGTAGCATACATCAACTCCAACGACCTGGCCAACGCCAAGAAAGCCCTTGCACAGGCTGAAAAGGATGCCGACTGGCAGAACGCAATGGGTGTAATCGCCCTCAGGGAAGGTGACAACGCCGCTGCAGCCAAATACTTCGCAGCTTCCGGCAACGCCACTTCCAAGGAGAACGACGCTATCCTCGACATCCTCCAGGGCAAGTACGCCGATGCAGCCGCCAAGCTCGCTTCTGCAGGCAACTGCTGCAACAAGGTCCTCGCATACATCCTCACAGACCAGCTTGACAAGGCTTCCGCAGCAGCTACCTGCGCATGCCCTAAGACTGCATATCTGAAGGCTGTCATCGCCGCCCGCCAGGGCAACGCAGACAACGTGAAGAAATTCATCGAGGCTGCAAGCAAGGACAGCAAGCTCGCTGAAAGGGCTACCAAGGATATCGAGTTCGCCCAGTACAAATAGTACATATCAATAGGCTATAATTCTGAAAAAACGGTCCTGAAACTCTTTTGGGACCGTTTTTTTCAACAATTACCCGGCCGGGTGCACACGTCCCGGGCACAGCCGGAGGACAAGACCGGGCCGGACACCCTACACCGACAACAAAAGGAAACGGACAAACGACAATATGAGCAACATCACAAAAGAAGAAGCCCTGCTCTACCATTCGCAAGGGAAGCCGGGCAAGATCGAGGTGGTACCTACGAAGCCTCACAGCACACAGAGGGACCTGTCCCTCGCCTACTCCCCGGGCGTGGCAGAACCCTGCCTCGAGATAGAGAAGAATCCGCACGATGCGTACAAATACACGGCCAAGGGCAACCTGGTGGCTGTCATATCGAACGGCACGGCGGTACTCGGGCTCGGGGACATAGGGGCCTTGAGCGGGAAACCGGTAATGGAGGGCAAGGGTCTGCTCTTCAAGATATACGCGGGAATAGACGTATTCGACATCGAGATCAACGAAAAGGACCCGGACAAATTCGTGGAGACCGTGAAGGCCATAGCCCCGACATTCGGGGGCATAAACCTCGAGGACATAAAGGCTCCGGAATGCTTCGAAATCGAGCGCAGGCTCAAGGAAGAGCTTGACATCCCGGTGATGCACGACGACCAGCACGGGACTGCCATCATCTCCAGCGCAGGCCTGCTGAACGCGCTTGAAGTGGCCGGGAAAAAGATAGAGGACGTCAGGATAGTCGTAAACGGGGCAGGAGCCTCCGCAATATCCTGCACCAGCCTGTACGTCGCCCTCGGTGCCAGGAAAGAAAACATCATAATGCTCGACAGCAAAGGCGTCATAACCTCCGACCGCCCGAACCTCACCGAGCAGAAGAAGCTGTTCGCCACCGACAGGAGGGACGTGCATACCCTTGCGGAAGCGATAAAGGGGGCCGACGTGTTCCTCGGACTTTCGAAAGGGAATGTCCTGACCCAGGACATGGTGCGAAGCATGGCACCCAAGCCGATAGTCTTCGCCCTCGCCAACCCGGTGCCGGAGATAAGCTACGAGGACGCGAAGGCCTCGAGGGACGACGTCCTCATTTCCACAGGACGGTCCGACTACCCTAACCAGATAAACAACGTTATAGGCTTCCCGTACATCTTCCGCGGCGCCCTGGACGTGAACGCCTCGGCGATAAACGAGGAGATGAAGCTGGCGGCCGTACACGCTATCGCGGACCTGGCAAAGAAGCCGGTTCCGGACATAGTCAACGAAGCCTACAAGGTGAACAACTTCACTTTCGGGCCGGACTACTTCATCCCCAAGCCTGTGGACCCGCGGCTCATCACGGACGTTTCCATCGCAGTGGCAAAGGCGGCCATGGCCTCGGGTGTCGCACGCAAGGAAATCACCGACTGGGACGAGTACAGGGAACACCTGAAGGAACTGATGGGCTTTGAGTCCGAGTTCATACGCCAGCTCTACACCACGGCAAGGACAGCCCCGCAGAGGGTGGTGTTCGCCGAGGGCAACCATCCTAACATGATAAAGGCCGCAGTGGAGGCCAGGGCGGAAGGCGTCTGCTACCCGATACTGCTCGGGAACGACGAGAGGATAGCAAAGATAGCCCGTCAGCTCAAACTCGACCTCGACGGCGTCGAAATCATCAATCTCAGGCACGACAACGAAGCCGCACGCAGGGAAAGGTATGCACATATCCTCGCGGAGAAAAGAGCGCGTGAAGGGGCCACATACGACGAAGCCTGCGACAAGATGTTCGAGCCGAACTATTTCGGGATGATGATGGTCGAGACAGGCGATGCCGACGCCTTCATCACGGGCACGTACACCAAATACAGCAACACCATAAAGGTGGCGAAGGAAGTCATCGGGATAAGGCCTGGATTCGACCATTTCGGGACCATGCACATCGTGAACTCCAAGAAAGGCACCTACTACCTTGCCGACACCCTCATAAACAGGCATCCGGACACGAAGGCGCTGATCGACATAGCCCTGCTCGCCGACCATACGGTGAAATTCTTCAACCACGAGCCGGTAATGGCAATGGTCTCCTACTCCAACTTCGGCGCAGACGCCGTAGGCAGCCCGAAGACGGTTCACGAGGCCGTGGACTATATCCAGAAAGAGCATCCGGACATCCTCATAGACGGGGAGATGCAGGTGAACTTCGCCCTCGACGACCAGCTAAGGGACAGGAAATTCCCGTTCAACAAGCTGAAAGGCAAGGTCGTCAACACCCTTCTCTTCCCTAACCTGAGCTCGGCAAACTCCGCCTACAAGCTGATACAGGCCATGAGCGACGCGGAGATGATCGGGCCTATCCAGATGGGCCTGAACAAGCCGATACACTTCACCGACATTGAAAGTTCCGTCCGCGACATTGTGAACATCACCGTCGTGGCCGTGATAGACGCCATTGTCGCAAAGAAGATAGAGACGAAGGAATAGGGAAACACACACATCCATTACAAAAAAAACGGCCCGGGAAACCGGACCGTTTTTTTAATGCCATGACAACGTCAGTACAAGAAGGCCTTCGCCGCAGATACGGAGGCTGCAGAGCCGTCCTCCGTGCCTGTCCCGGGAAGCTGGCCGTCACCTGGAGTGTCGTCAGACGGGACGATACTGTCAGGAACGGAATCCACCCGGCTGTAGATACGGACCTCGGAAGCGTCACCGGACGCCGTCCAGGTCATGCTGCCGGCAGAGAGCGAGGACACTACATAGCGGTGGGACCACTGCTTGTAATCCATGTAGTCGTAGTACCCTCCCACCGTGTTGTCCTCACGGTCGATATCATACTCGCCGGTAAGGACGACAGCCACATTGGATGTGGTCTCTATGTTGGAATAGGAAGTGAACTTATGCTCCCTGGTAAGCTCTATGTAGGCATAGGTTCCCTTTGCAAGCGGGGCCCCGTTCCACTCCACGAGCTCCCATACCCCGTCCAGGTTGATATAGGAAAGAGGCAGGGACACCTCCGTGCCTGCCGTATCCTCCTTGGAGCAGGAGGCGGCCAGGGAGACGGCAGCAGCCGCTATCAAAACGTTTCTCAAAAAATGTTTCATCTTATCTGTCAATATTTGTTTCAACTTTAAATTTCACCGTTATTGTCCTCTGGGAAGGAGGAAGGTCCAGCCCGGTCAGTACCATCGGGACAACATTCAGCATCCTCATGGGTGCGGCACCGGGATCGTAGGTTATCACCAGGTCGGCCTCCCCGCCGGGAGGAATCGTCTCCGGTTCGCAGCGGAAAGAAAGGTAAGGCGGCAGGAGGGCCTTGTCCACGCCTATCGTCAAAGGCGAGTCACCCGCATTCACGCACATTATCCGTTCCACAGCCTTCCTTGCCCCGTCTATCTGGACCTCGGCCCTCTTGAGGCATAGATGCCCCATCCTGTGCCCGAAAGCCCATACCGGTACACCTGCAGCCTCCACAAAGCCCTTCAGGGAGAGCACGGCCGCCGGCTTTGAGCCGGAAAGGTCGGTATAGACGAAAATCCGCCTGTCGAAATTCCCGGGATGCCCCTTTGGGTGATAAGTCACTTTCAGGGACCCCTCCTCCCCCGGCAGGACCGGAGCCCTGTCAAAGGACGGGACCGCACATCCGCAGGTAGTGGTGACCTTCAGGACCGTCACAGGGCGGTCTCCCCCGTTAGTCCAGGTATAGGTATATTCCGGCGGGACGGCATTCTCCTTTATGGTTCCTGCATCCAGCACCCTGGTGGCGAAGTGCATATCCGCACCTGTTTCCGACACCGGGGGATTGTAGATACTGTCGAGCTGCCTTTCCCTCTCCACGAGTTCAGGGGATTTCCCCGGCGGCGGCGAAACCGGAGCCGCCAGGGAAATACACAGCAGACATATACCCAGACCCGGCATCATACCCCTGCGACATTAAAGCCAGTCCGAACTTGTCCTGACGGTGATGGCGAAAGTCTGGCTCCCGCCGGCATAGGTTATCGTAGCCGTCGTCGACCCGCTCTTCAGGCCGAAGAAAGTCAGCGTGCCCTCTGCGTTGCTTACCGTACCGGATGCACTGTCCTGTTTCCCGTCTGCGCTCACCAAAGCCACGGAAGGGTCGTCGATTGTCACGGAGAACGGGCCCTGGCCCAGGAAGGATACCGGGTTTGCAGCGGAAGAAGCCCCTTCCTTTGTATACTTTATATAAATATTAGGGAACTCCATTGCTACGCCGGCATCATCGCCAGCTATCATTCCGAGGAAAGCCTCGGCATTCACCACACCCGCACCCATGTTGTTCTTGTAAGAAGACAGGCTCATTGTCCTGGCATGGATGAGGTGAGGGACGTCTACCTGCCATCTGTAGTAGAACTTGGTCCCGGTCATATCGTCGTCTATCGAAGTAGCGGACTTGTAGAGCATGTCTATGATCTCGTCAGCCGTGAAATGCTTGTGCAGCCTGGCCGCATGAGAAAGCCCGAGGGCGATTACCCCGGAGACATGAGGGCAGGCCATTGACGTACCCTCCATATAGCCGTATCCCGAGTCGCTGACATGGAAAGGCAGGGTGGAAAGGATGCATCCCACGGCACCCCTGTCCCCGTCAGGCTCCTTGAAGTCGAAATAATAGTCCTGGTCCCCGCCCGGAGCAGAGATCTTGGTGTACTCGGCATAGTTGGTATACGTTGACGGAGTGAAGTCCCCGGCGACAGCGGCCACAGAGACGCAGCCTTCGTATGCACCCGGGAATCCGGCCATAGGGGCATATTCATTCCCGGACGCGAAGACAGGGATACCGCCTTTCACCGGACCGTTGTCAGAGCCTGCATTGTGGATGAAATAGTCCATGGCGGCCTTCTCCAGAGGGCTTGAAGCCTCCCATTCATCCGCATCCCTGTAGCCTATACCGTACTCATACGGGTTGGCGGCACCGGAAGTGTAGCCGAAGCTGCACTGGAGGACTACCGCACCGTTGTCCGCAGCATATTTTATGGCGCGGGAAAGGCTCACTGTAGTGGACGCCGAGTTCCCGGAGAATATCTGGCAGGACATGATGCGCACGCCCGTGTTCCCAAGGCTGGTGTTATCCGGGCCCGCTATGGAGGAAATGCCGTTGTTCCCGTTCGTGGCGGCAATGATACCGGCGCAGTGAGTTCCGTGCCCGGTATCTTTGACATCATCCCATGTGATATAGCCGCGGTCGTTGATGAAGTCATATCCGTGCACGTCACCGGCGTAGCCGTTCCCGTCGTGGTCCTCGTTCGAGTACTCTACCTCATCCTCGTTTGTCCAGAGGCTGTTCACCAGGTCCGGATGCTCGAGGAAGACGCCCTCGTCCAGGACGGCAACAATGATGGACGGGTCTCCCTGGCAGAGGGCACGGGCCTTCTCCCAGTGCACATCGTCGCCCTGGACGAACTTCGTCTCGTAGTTTCTTCCGCCGAAAGGATATCCTTCGATGGAGGAGAGGTCCGGATTGACAGTATAGGCCAGTCCGCCTTCCAAACTGCTTCCATCATAACCGTTGTTCTTCAGGTTCCACTGCCACGGAAGCAGGTCCTGGTCTGCAGTTATGGCACGGGTAGAGGCAGAACTGCGGAACGGTATCACCTTCCCGTCGTATGCCTTCTTGATAGTCCTCACCGGAGAGGCAGCCTGTACCTCGCCGAGAGCGGAGAGCTTCTTCACGACATCCTCCACATTCTCGTCCTCACTGAAGTGCACGACATACCACAGGTGAAGCCCGGCAGCCCGGGAAGCCTCCTCCGTAGCCTTGTTCACAGGGAACACCCTTTCAAGCCGGTAACCGTCTATGATATCGAGTATCTCGTCTACCGTACTGACCCCCGAGCGGGTGGCCGGAGCATCGGCCAAGCCAGCCTCGTCGAGCAGGTCACCCAGGGATTCGTCGAACTTGAGCACGACTTCCCCCGGCATGTATGCAGGGACTGTCTCCTCGGGAGAAGTGGCAGCCGGAGCGTCCGTCACCGGAGACACCTTCGCACAGGAGGCGGCTGCAACCATCACGGCAGATACAAAAATTATATTCAAGAATTTCATTTTCATCGTATGTTTCTCCTATCAGTCGAGATGTCAGTTGGCAAATCTCTTGTTTGTATATACACCATAATAATAGTCCATATCTGCCGGCACTCCCGTAAAGCGGGCGGTATTACCGTTGCTGTCCGTACCTTCCTGGTTGAAGATGAAAGTGGACGGTTCCCACCAGTCCAGAAGAGGATGGTACATGAGCCACTTGTGGGTATCCGGGTCCAGGGCACCGCTCAAACGGTTCATGTTGAGGGAGAAGACCCTCAGGCGAGGGAGGACCTTAGGTACCTGCAGGGCGTCGAACGCATCGTATGCCGCCTGCGCCCCCGCACTTCCAGAAACCGCAAGGGAGTCGGAGATATTGATTATGCTTTCCTCCCCGTTCTGGACGAAGGTAACCTCGTCGTTGTGGGTCCAGGGAACGCTGCCCAGGTAGTCGCGTACTTCATCATCCGTAGGGATAGGGCCTTCCAGGTAGTTCAGGGTCAGCTCAAGGGTGTCGAGATTTTCCCACCGGAGAAGCCTCAACGGGAATCCGCGCCCGGAAGAGCCGTCTACCTGGTTCTCAGGATCAAGGTTCTCGCGGTAAAGGCCCCCGTTCTCCTCGGCGAACTTCTCCCCGGACGTGGTGGCGTTGCTCAAGTCATAGATGACATGTATCTGGTTGTTCCTCATGCTGAAAGCATGGAGCTTGGGGAAGTTGCGCTGGTTGAAACGCTTGTCAATATACTGGAATTTGTTGCTCGACAGGTCAAGTGACTCAAGGTTCGGGAATGTCGGATTTCCGACATCCGTGCCGTCCTGGGTAAAGAACGTATCCGGGAAAGAATTGTTGTCAAGGCCGTATGCCGCAATCGTGAGCCTTTTCAGGTTGCTGTCATCACCTCCGAGCTCTATAAGGTATTCACCGATCTTGATGTTTTCCCTGAAAGTATGGTTCTCGTTGGAGTAGAACTCGAGAGACTCGGCGGCATCGAGCCACGACACCTGGTAAGGGATGCCGTCATCCGTATTGAACATGAAGAACCTCGCGCCGCGCACCCTGCCTATCCAGGACTCGTCTATGACCTTCCCGTCATGCAGGTCTCCCTCTTCCCAGAGGTCCACTTCTTCCCAGCGTTCCATCCTGACGGAAGTGTCCCATCCTCCTGACCAGACGTTAAGGGCCCTGGCAATGGCTACAAGGGCCGAGGAGTCGGCTGCCCTCGGGTCCGTCGGCTTGGCCGCAGCGGAAGTCTGGGTCACCTGCACCTGGTCGATACGGGTTATCAGGGATTCCGATGGATTTATAGGGGTGCCGTTGTCACCCACAGGGGTGAAGCGCACGGAAGCAATCCTGCCGGAAGGCTGGGAGTTTATGTCCCAGTTGAAACGGAGGGAGACATTGCGTGGCCGCGCCCCCTTGTTGAGGTCAAGGACAGGATTGTCCTCCGCCTCGGAAATCCAGTCGACAGGGTTGCCCTCCGCGTCAAGGAAGCTGACCTCGAATTTCACGTTGGACTTCACGTCCACATTGAAATAGCGGTCGGCAAGGGCCTCATAGTCAGGCACATCTATTTCAGTATCCTCTATTGCTATGGTATATCCGTAGTTCTGCTGGGTCACGGCGATATCCCGAGTCTCCCAGTTGTCGGCCTCGATTGTCACTGTACCGCGGCGGATGTCCTGGTCGGCACCGTCTTTCATTACTATGGCCGAATCCACGATTATCCGGCAGGTCTGGGAGCCGTTCCCGTTGGCCGGGGATACAGTAATCCACGGCACGTTCGCGGAAGCAATCCACGATCCCGGGGAGGTCACTTCTATGGTAGCGGTCCCGCCGTCGGCGCCCACCTCGAAAGTGTCGCTGTCGAGGACGAAATCCACATTTTCCTTGGGCTGGCAGGCAAATACCGCGGCAAGGGCAGCGGCAAATACCGTCATGTATCTGTATATCTTCATAATTGCAATCCTTTTTTAATCCAACATGGCATCACATCCTATGATATCCTGCGTCCGGTCATAATAGAGGAAGTATTGTCCGGCCTTCCAGGCACTGCAGACATCTGTAGCGTCGAAGATGATGTTAGGGTTATCGCTTATGTCAAGATAGAATATGAGATAAGAGATATCGTCGTTTATCAGCCGGAGGTCATTGGAGCCTATGTAGAAGCCCCTGAGTCCGGTATGTGTCGAAAGGCCTTCCGGCCAGTCGCTCAGGCACCTCTCTCCCTCGGAATTGCGCTGGCTCCTGATTCCGAACGCAGTCATGCGCAGGATATTGAGCGGCTCGAGAGGGAACTCCTCGAAGGCATTGTAGGATACGTCCATACCCGAGATATAAGGCAGGGTCCTCGCACTGAAGTAGTCCGGGATGTCCGTCAGATTGTTGTACTGCAGGTCGAGAGTGGTAAGGTAGTCGGAGTTCTCCCCGTTGAAGCAGTTCTCCTCCGGGAAGGACTTCATTCCGCAGGACTGCATCGTGAGCACTTCCACAAACGAGTTCGTCGCGGCAAGCTCGGCCGGGAAGACGTCTATAGGGTTGCCTGTCAGCGTCAGGGTATTCACCCTCACCCCGTGGAAGGTACCGGCATCCGGCAGTTTCTTTATGTTGTTGTGCGCCACGTTTATGGCCGACATTATGATGTTGCTCTCGTCCGAAGAGAAGAAGTTCGGGAACTCCGTCAGCTCATTGTATGAAATGGTGAACGAGGTGAGGGCTTCCAGCGAACAGAACTCATCCGGAACACTTTTAATATGGTTGTCATCGAAAGAAAGCTCCTGCGGGGCGAAATTGCGGCCGAGCGCCGGAAGATCCCCCTGGATATTGTTCTGCATCACGTTCAGCATACCGAGGCTTGCCATTTCGCCCACACTTACAGGAAGAGTGGCGAGCTTGTTCTGCAGGAAATAGAGTATCTGTATCACATCCTGGGAAGAACCGCTTGCAAGGTTGTTGAGGGCGTCGTAAGAGCCCTGCTCGGTGAAGCCGTTGGTGGAAAGGTTGACTGTGATAAGGCTCGGGAGTGATGCAATCCCTTCAGGAAGGGTCTCGAGGTTCTTGCAGTTGTATATCTCCAGGTCGATAAGGGCGGTCAGCGGGCTGAACGCATCCGCTCCCGGGAATCCTTCCTTGGTTATCGGAGAATTGGCGATGGAGAGGGACTCCAGGCGGGTGAGGTTCCTTATTTCAGCGCTGATGCCGGTAAGCCCGTTTGTCATTGTACCGAGGTTCATGTCGTAAGGACGCACCTGGTCCACCGTAGGGACGGCTCTGGATGCAGCCATACGGGAAATCTCGTCCAGGGACATGTTGTCGTAATAGGAGGCGGCGGAAGATGTCTTGCCGTTCATCCTGAGCGCCAGTGCGCATACAGGGGATATAGGTTCCGTCGGGCAGACATATTTCCCGAAGTCCTTGTACCTGTTCTGTCTCCACAGGGCCTTGTCCTCTGCCGAACCTTTCACCGGATAGAGAGGCTGGGCGGCAGCTGAGGCGGCCTGGTCATGGTATCTCCTTGTCTCGTTGTGGTTGCCGAAGGAGAGCTGTACGAGGTCGGTAAGCTGGCCGATTGCATCCGGGACTTTACCCTTGATGCCGAAGCCGCTGAGGTCGATGCTGGCGACACGGCCGTTGTCGTGGATCTGGACTCCTGGCTGGTCTCCCCAGAGGTCAGGGTCCCTGTCGAAATTCCAGTTGGATCCCTTAGGCCAGGTCTGGCCTTCATAGGACCAGTTCGGGCCGTCAAGGGCAAGCCATATTTTGCGGAGGGCGTAATAGTCCCTCATATATCCGTCCGCCATCACGAGGGTGACAGGGACATCGGCTTCGGTGAGCTCGTTGTCGGTCACTTCAATGACGGTCGCCTGGTCTTCGAGGCTATTGGTGAAGTCCTGGTCCTCGAGAAGGAGGTCGTCGGAATCATAGAGACGGTACGACAGTATCTTGTAGTTTCCGGCCGGAGCATAGACTATGGAATCGGCCTGGCTTGAGGAAGTCTGGTTTCCTGCCACATTGTCGGCCCCGTCATGATGCTCGTCTCCGCTGAAATGTATGGAGAAGCTCACCGGAATGCCTGTGAAGGAAACGACCTGTGTCTGCTCGTTGACATCCACGAGAGTAATGTCCAGGGAGGATATCTCGTCGAATGTATATCCGTTGTCACGGCGGTCCCTGAGGGCCGGTACAGGGTCGAGGCCGGAAAGGTCCTTCACGAGGTTGAAGCGTATCATGCCACGAGGGGCAACGTCAGCCGTCAGGTCGAAGACTTCCATCCCGCCAGGGATGATGGTGAGAGGCTTTGCCACCACAGTACGGTTGCCGTTTCCTATCTGGTTGTCAAGATTGTCATATAAGGCGTATGACACTACCTCGTAGTCTCCTTTCAGAAGCCGGAGCTTTGCACTGCGCAGGCCGAACTCGGCAGCCTCGTTGTCGGCAGCCGAAAGGGTCAGGGTCTGCGAAATGGTACGCCCTTCGCTGTTGGTAAGCATTATGTTTATCTTGCCGGCCTGGGACAGTTCGTCCAGAAGATTGTCTCCAGAGGCTTTGGTGACGTTGCCGTAGGAAACCTCCTTGTAGAGCTTGAACTGGACATAGCCGTAGTCCGTTTCCCTGTTGTCCGGAAGCTCTTCACGGGCACACCCGGTGACAAGCAGGGCCGACACGGACAGGATGGCGGACAAGGTCATTAGAACGAATCGTTTCATATTAATTATTCTCAATCAATTATAGTCAAATCAATGTTTTATTTAAAGGCTGCGGGCCGGGGGACCAGCCCGCAGCTTGTCTAATGATTATTCGGTAACGACGCTGACGTATATAACGCAAGCAACGGAATAATCTGTACCATAAAACTGAACCCTGCAGGAATTATCTTCAGCAGAAACTAAAGACATGTTTATTTCAAATATTGCCATACCTGTATAGGGGTCCACCGTCAGCCAGTCCGATTCACCGAAATTATAAACTGTTGCAGGGAATCCATAAATAGTAGCTACAGGATTAGTCTCTGTTCCCGAATACGTTAAAAGATAAGCAGGAGCACCTGTTTCCGCATCAGTGGATGGTGTCAATGTGAAACCAGGAGCATCTACTGAAAGATCAAGACTCGAACTGCCTCCCGCATCGGAGTCATAGACAAACTTAATTATGGCTACGCATTCCGTACCCTCCTTCAGAAGGAAATAGACGATGCCTTCTTCCGATCCAGGCTCTACACCTATATAGTGCAGATTATCCGAACCATCTCTGAAATGAGCCCATATTCCATCACCAGTAATCGGTGTTCCCGCGGAGTTCAAAACCTGGCAAGTTTCGTAGTCGACATTTACCTCAAATTGCGTATCCGCACCGAATTCATAATCACTGGCAATTTTTGTATAAGTAATTTCAAAACCTGGTGTATCATGCGTAACGCCGTTTCCTTCCATATAATAGATGTCATCATCTGGGTCAAGTTCATTGAAGTAGGCTCCAAGGTCAATACTACCCCAAATCGTTCCCTCAGGATCATAAGGCTCTACAACTTTCGGCTGGCCAGCCTGCTCGATATTCGCTACAAGATAGTCTGAATATTCAGGATTAACATTTTTATTCGCATCGAATAAAATATCAGCAGCCCCATCTTCTCCACCAAGGCCTTGGGCATTGGAAGCAGCAATTACATCCTCCCACACACTCTCCGGGAAAGCCATAATATAACCGGTACGGCCTTCCTCACCAGAATACGACTCAACAGTTACAGTAAGGGTATTTGTCTGAATCTTTGCAGGAGAACCAGAATTCCAATTATATGTGTGATTAATCCAGGCTCCCTCCATAGTGTACTGGCTATCATCATCCATAATAAAACCGTTCGAGGTGACGAAAAATTCTTTAACTATCACCGAAGCCGAGCTGGTAATCTCTGCTGTTGCATTTTCTCCGGAGGTCATTTCCTGCTGTATGTATCCACCATCTGCTTCGAAAGCAAAGTCAGAAACCCGGTCCACGTAGAAAATGTCTGTAATATCCGGTGACGTGACATTGAAAGTCCTGGAGTAGACATTGTCCGTCTCGTCCCCGAAGTTTATAGTGACAGTGCTTTCGTCACCGGCCGTGACAATATCGGAAGGAGCGACGTAAATACGGTAGTAGGTCTCCGTCTCATAGTTGTCGGATGTCTCCTCCACTACGGTCCCGTCCCCTACGCTCACCCAGTCGGCACCGGCAACGGTAAGGTTGAAGTTAGCCTTGACAAGGATGTAGGCATCGACCTCAGTTATCGTGGCCGAAGGCCTCCAGAGCAGGTCCACATTTCCGGCCCCTGTACCATCT